>CACAFI010000009.1 GCA_902531755.1 uncultured Alphaproteobacteria bacterium | reverse complement strand
GTATTGAAGTTAAGGATTAAGAGGGAATAGTTAGCAATGGTAAAAACGGGAAAGAAATTTTTAGATGCTAAGAAAGCATTTCAAGATAAATATGATGTAAGCCTTGATGAAGCTGTGAACTTGGTTAAAAATAACGCCTCAGCTAAGTTTGATGAAACGGTAGACATAGCGATTAATCTGGGTGTAGACCCAAAACATGCAGATCAGATGGTTAGGGGAGTATGCGCTCTTCCTCATGGTAACGGGAAAGATGTAAAGGTAGCTGTGTTTGCTAAGGGTGAAAAAGCTGAGGAGGCTAAGAAGGCAGGAGCTGACATAGTTGGAGCAGAAGATTTGATGGAAACTATTCAGGGCGGGACAATTGATTTTGATCGTTGTATTGCGACGCCTGATATGATGGCGATTGTTGGAAGGTTGGGCAAAGTGCTTGGTCCAAGGAATTTGATGCCAAACCCTAAGGTAGGCACTGTTACTGTAGATGTCGAAAAGGCTGTAAAGCTGGCTAAATCTGGAGAAGTGCAGTTTAAAGTGGAAAAATCTGGGGTCGTCCAGGCTGGGTTAGGCAAAGTATCATTTGACAAACAAAAAATTTCGGAAAATATTACAGCATTTATCGAATCAGTTAACAAGGCAAAACCGGCTGGAGCGAAAGGTTCATACTTGAAAAGAATTTCTTTGAGCTCGACAATGGGGCCAAGCGTAACTTTAGACAGTAGCCAGTTTGCAAACTGATAAAGCGCATGGGTATCAAAAATCATGCGTTTTAAAAGTGTTAGCCAATCAAAAGCTAACGCTTAGTCGCAGATGGTGGGTTGCAATAGTGTGTAAATCCTGCCTGAGACAGGTAGAAATGTTTTGACGCTATATATATTATAGTTAAGCTCACCTACCTGTTTTGTTAAAGGAGTGATCCTTTTTTAGCCTTTTGCTTTAAATATTGCGGGGGCACAAACGTTGGAGTTGAATATTTGGATAGAGCTAGGAAAGAACAGGTAGTCAGTGAGTTAAAGGATGTATTTGAGCATTCTGGTATTATCGTTGCAGCTAAGTATGCTGGTATTACCGTTGCTGAAATGTCAGACCTTAGAAACAAGATGCGCGAAAATAGTGCAAACGTTCGGGTAGCGAAAAATAGATTAGCACGTATTGCTATAGAAAAATCGCCACCTGAGGGCATGAAGCATTTGCTTGTCGACCAAATAGTTCTTATGTATTCAGAGGATCCGGTGACGGCAGCCAAAATATCTGTTGAATTTGCAAAAACTAACGAGAATCTCAAAATTGTCGGTGGCGCTATGGGAGACAAAATATTGGACTCCAATGGTGTAACTGAAGTTTCGAAGCTACCTTCAAGAGAAGAGGTGCTGTCCAGCATCAGCGCTCTCCTCGTGGCTCCTGGAGGTGGATTAGCAGCAAATTTATCTGGTCCGGCTTCGGCGATTGCAGGCGTTTTAGAAAACATAGGGGGAGACTAAATTTAGTTTCTTCTTCAACTTAAAAAAAATGGGTGAAAAATAATGGCTGATTTAAAGAAACTTGCAGAAGATATCTCTAAGTTGTCTCTAGTGGATGCAGTGGAGTTGAAAAATATATTGAAAGACGAATACGGAATTGAGCCTGCTGCTGGTGGCGCTGTAGTGATGGCAGGGCCAGCTGCTAGTGGAGGAGCCAGTGGGGCTGACGGAGCTTCTGGTGGAGATGAAAAAAGTGAATTCAACGTTATTTTAAAGGCAGCAGGTGACAAAAAGATCAACGTCATTAAAGAAGTTAGGACTATAACTGGATTAGGGTTGAAGGAGGCAAAAGACCTTGTCGAGGCAGGTGGTAAAGCTGTGAAAGAAGGCGTTCCAAAGGACGAGGCTGAAGAAATTAAAAAGAAACTTGAGGAGGCAGGTGCTGAAGTCGAACTATCTTAAGGTTGACATCAAAGATGCAAGCTTCAGTAGCCTACTACAAAAACTTAATCTCTTTTCGGGAGTGCTTTGGGAGAGCACGTGAATTGGAAGAGCTTTTGAAATTTAATGATCTGGTTTCCCGTTCAGATCAGAAGGATAAAGATCAGAGGTTTCCATGAGCAAAGATGTAGTAACAAAAAGCCGTATAAGAAAATACTTCGGTAAAATTAGGGAGGTTGCAGAAATGCCCAACCTAATTGAAGTTCAAAAGTCATCATATGATTTGTTTCTTAAATCTGGAGAAAGTTCCGAGCCTGAAAAAGGAGAAGGTATAAGAGGGGCTTTTGAATCAATCTTTCCAGTTACCGACTTCAATGAAACTGCCGTCTTGGAGTTTGTCTCCTATGAACTGGAAAAACCTAAGTATGATCTTGAAGAGTGTCATCAAAGAGATTTAACCTTTGGAGCTCCTTTAAAGGTAAAGTTGCGCCTGATAGTGTTTGAGATAGATGAGGAGAGTCAGGCAAAATCAGTTAAGGGGATTAAAGAGCAGGACGTATACATGGGAGACATTCCCTTGATGACGCCCAATGGAACATTTTTAGTTAATGGGACAGAAAGAGTTGTTGTATCCCAGATGCACCGATCACCCGGGGTCTTTTTTGACAATGACAAAGGCAAGACACACTCTTCTGGTAAAATACTCTTTACAAGTCGCATTATTCCTTATCGAGGTTCTTGGCTTGATTTCGAGTTTGATGCCAAGGACTTAGTATTTGTAAGAATAGACCGAAGAAGAAAAATTCCTGTATCAACGCTTCTATTTGCTCTGGGTTTGAGTCAAGAAGGCATCTGCGAGACATATTATCACGAAGTCAAGTACCGCTTAAATGAGGGCAACAAATGGTCGACCCCTTTTTACCCATCGAGATTTAGGGGGGTCAAGCCCGTGTTTGACTTGGTTAATGCTGCAACGGGTGAGGTGATCGCAGAGGCAGGCAAAAAAATAACTCCCAGATTTGTCAAAGAGATTGAAGACTCAAAATCCGTCGAGGAGATTTTAGTGCCGTTTGAGTCCATCATTGGTCGATTTGCTTCAAAGGACATAATAAACGAAAAAACAGGTGAGATATGGCTTGAGGCTGGTGAAGAGATAACTTGTGATTTTGACCAAAAAAGTGGATCTATAAGCGGTGGAAACCTGAAAACGCTTTTCGATAATGGCGTAACCGAAATACCAACGTTGGATATAGATAATGTGAATGTTGGTCCATACATAAGAAATACTATGGTTTCTGACAAGAATTTTAATCGCGAGATGGCTTTAGAAGATATTTATAAAGTAATGAGACCTGGAGAGCCTCCAACAATAGAGGCTGCTGCAGATCTGTTTGACTCCTTATTTTTTGATGAAGAGAGATATGACCTTTCGGCTGTAGGAAGAGTTAAACTAAATATGCGTCTTGATCTCGACGCACCAGATACAATGCGTACACTCAGGTCGCAAGATATTGTTGCAGTAATCAGAGCCCTGGTGGAATTGAAGGACGGTAAGGGTGAAATTGATGACATAGATCACTTAGGAAATAGAAGAGTAAGATCTGTGGGAGAGCTCATGGAGAACCAGTATAGGGTTGGGCTGCTAAGAATGGAAAGAGCCATTCGCGAGCGTATGTCTTCTGTAGAGATTGACACTGTGATGCCTCAAGATCTGATTAATGCTAAACCAGCGGCTGCAGCTGTGAAAGAATTTTTTGGGTCTAGCCAATTATCTCAATTTATGGATCAAACTAATCCATTATCTGAGGTAACACACAAGAGGCGCCTTTCTGCACTCGGTCCTGGGGGGTTAACTCGGGACAGAGCAGGATTTGAGGTTAGAGATGTTCATCCTACTCATTATGGAAGAGTTTGCCCTATTGAAACCCCTGAGGGACCAAACATAGGCTTAATCAATTCTTTAGCGTCGTTTGCAAAAGTAAATAAGTATGGTTTTATTGAAACGCCCTACAGGCGTGTTGAGGGGGGAAAGGTCACTGACGATGTAGTTTATATGTCGGCGACAGAAGAGATGAAGTATACAATAGCCCAGGCTAATGCAAAGCTTAACAAAGATGACGCGTTTGAGAATGAGTTAGTTTCAACTCGGCGATTTGGAGACTATATGCTGTACCCCTCTGAATCAGTCGATTATATTGATGTTTCACCAAAACAATTGGTTTCTGTAGCGGCTTCATTAATCCCATTTTTGGAAAATGATGATGCTAATAGAGCACTCATGGGGTCAAATATGCAGAGACAAGCTGTGCCCTTGTTAACTGCAGAGGCACCATTTGTTGGCACAGGAATGGAGTCAATTGTTGCTAAAGACTCAGGCGCGGCGATTGTGGCAAAACGCTCAGGTATAATTGACCAGGTGGATGCGATGAGGATCGTGGTAAGGGTAACTGATGAAGTTGAGCTTGGTGATCATGGCGTTGATATATACAGATTGAGAAAGTTTCAAAGATCTAACCAAAATACTTGTATAAATCAGCGACCATTAGTAAAGAAAGGTGATCAGGTATTGAAGGGAGAAGTTATAGCGGATGGTCCTTCTACCGATATGGGTGAGCTGGCTTTAGGAAAGAATGTGTTGGTAGCTTTTATGCCATGGAATGGCTACAACTATGAAGATTCAATTCTTATTTCAGAAAGACTTGTTAAAGATGATGTGTTCACGTCGGTACATATTGAAGAGTTTGAGGTGGCTGCTAGAGATACGAAGTTAGGTCCAGAAGAGATTACTAGAGATATCCCTAATGTGGGTGAGGAGTCTCTTAGAAATTTAGATGAAGCTGGAATCGTCTACATTGGAGCGGAGGTTGGACCCAGTGACATACTTGTAGGTAAGATTACCCCAAAGGGAGAAAGTCCAATGACGCCTGAAGAGAAACTCCTTCGGGCTATTTTTGGTGAGAAGGCCTCTGATGTGAGAGATACGTCCCTCAGGATGGGTCCAGGAGACCATGGGACGGTAGTTGAGGTTAGAGTTTTTAATCGGCATGGAATTGAAAAAGATGAGCGAGCTTTACAGAATGAGCGACATGAAATAGAGAGATTAAGTCGAGATAGAGATGATGGTATAGAAATACTGGAGAGAAATATATATTCGAGATTAAATGATCTCTTGGTTGGCAAGAAAATCAATGATGGACCAAAAGGTGCCGTTAAAGGATCAAAGATAGCTCAGGATACACTCAACAATTTGTCTAAGGGACTTTGGTGGAAATTTTCTTTAGAGGCAGAAAATGACGCTAAAAAAATGGAAGCTTTACAGGACCAGTTCGAGAAGCAAAAAAAGATCGCTAACGAATCTTATCAAGATAAAGTTGAAAAGGTTAGGAGAGGAGATGACTTGCCTCCTGGTGTAATGAAGATGGTAAAAGTCTTTGTGGCTGTTAAAAGAAAGCTCCAGCCGGGTGATAAAATGGCTGGAAGACATGGTAATAAGGGTGTCATTTCAAAAGTTGTGCCCGAAGAGGATATGCCGTTTTTGGAAGATGGAACAACAGTAGATCTAGTTTTAAATCCACTCGGGGTGCCAAGCAGAATGAATGTTGGTCAAATCCTTGAGACCCATATGGGTTGGGCTGCAAGATCGCTTGGTGACTCAATTAACAATGCCATTTCCGAATTTAAAAAAAGCAATGATGAGGAAGTTCTGGAGAAAGCATTGTCCAATGCATATGGAAATGATGAATTTAGTAGGAAAATTGAGGGACTGTCTGCTGATAATTTGCTCGCTGTCGCAACCAATGTAAAGAAGGGTGTTCCCATTGCAACACCAGTTTTCGACGGGGCAAAAGAGAGTGACGTTACTGAGGCTCTTATCAGGGCAGGGTTAGACGAAAGTGCTCAATCAATACTTTTCGATGGAAGAACGGGAGAAAAATTTGCTAGGCCTGTTACGGTTGGGGTTAAATATATTCTAAAGTTGCACCATTTAGTGGACGAGAAGATACATGCAAGATCTACTGGCCCATATAGTTTAGTCACCCAACAACCATTAGGTGGAAAAGCACAATTCGGAGGTCAACGGTTTGGTGAAATGGAAGTATGGGCATTAGAAGCGTACGGTGCGGCATACTCGCTTCAAGAAATGTTAACTGTAAAATCTGATGACGTGGCTGGTAGAACAAAGGTCTATGAGAGTATTGTTAAGGGAGAAGATAACTTTGAAGCTGGAATACCAGAGTCATTTAATGTTCTAGTTAAAGAGATACGGTCCTTGGGCCTTAACATAGAACTTTTAGATGATGAAATTAATTAGTTACTTGCGAAATGCAAACTTTAACAGTTTATAGGATGTAAAAATGAATAGAGAAATAACAAATCCATTTGGCAAACCACAAACGCTAAAGACCTTCGATGAAATAAGAATTTCTATAGCCTCGCCTGAGAGAATTTTGAGTTGGTCTTTTGGTGAAATAAAAAAGCCGGAAACCATAAATTATCGTACATTCAAGCCCGAAAGAGATGGCTTGTTTTGTTCGAGAATATTTGGGCCAGTAAAAGATTACGAATGTCTGTGCGGTAAGTATAAAAGAATGAAATACAGAGGAGTTACGTGTGAAAAGTGTGGAGTGGAAGTCACTTTACAAAAAGTAAGGCGAGAAAGAATGGGTCACATTGAACTTGCTTCTCCCGTGGCACATATTTGGTTCCTAAAGTCGCTCCCGTCAAGAATTGGATTAATGCTAGATATGACTCTACGAGATTTAGAGAGGATATTGTATTTTGAGCAATATGTAGTGATAGAACCTGGTTTAACGGATCTAAAGGCGGGCCAATTACTTTCTGAGGAAGAATATCTTGATGCACAAGATCAGTATGGACTGGATGCTTTTCAGGCAGGAATTGGGGCGGAAGCGATCAGAGAAATGCTTATGGCGATTGACGTCGATTCAGAAGCTGAAAGACTTAGAGAGGAACTCAAAGAGGCAACCGGTGAACTTAAGCCAAAGAAGATCATAAAGAGGCTAAAGCTTGTTGAAAATTTTAGGGAAAGCTCTAACAAACCTGAATGGATGATTATGACAGTAATCCCCGTAATTCCGCCTGAGCTGAGACCTTTGGTTCCGTTGGACGGTGGCAGGTTTGCTACCTCGGATCTAAATGATCTTTATAGGAGAGTTATTAATCGAAATAACAGACTGAAACGGTTAATGGAATTGAAGGCGCCAGATATTATAATTAGAAATGAAAAAAGGATGCTTCAAGAGTCAGTAGATGCACTTTTTGATAATGGCCGGCGTGGGCGAGTGATAACTGGTGGGAACAAAAGACCCCTGAAATCGCTTTCTGATATGCTAAAGGGAAAACAGGGTCGGTTTAGGCAGAATCTTTTAGGGAAGCGAGTTGACTTTTCAGGTCGTTCCGTAATCGTGACAGGACCCGGACTAAAACTACATCAGTGCGGGCTACCAAAAAAGATGGCTCTCGAGCTTTTTAAACCATTCATTTATTCAAAACTAGAAGCTCGCGGTCTTTCCTCTACAGTTAAGCAAGCAAAGAAAATGGTGGAAAGAGAAAGACCAGAAGTTTGGGATATTTTGGAGGAGGTAATTAGAGAGCATCCAGTACTTCTCAATCGTGCACCTACGCTTCATAGGCTGGGCATACAAGCTTTTGAACCAGTTTTAATTGAAGGGAAAGCTATAAACCTACATCCTCTAGTATGTTCGGCTTTCAATGCTGACTTTGATGGTGATCAGATGGCTGTTCATGTGCCTTTGAGCTTAGAGGCACAGCTGGAAGCTCGTGTGTTAATGATGTCAACAAATAATGTTTTATCCCCAGCTAATGGTAAGCCAATTATAGTACCCTCCCAAGATATGGTTTTAGGCTTATATTATATTTCTTTAATGAGAGAAGGGCAAATAGGTGAAGGAATGATTTTCTCGTCTGTGGACGAGGTTGAACATGCTCTTGAAGCTGGGGCGGTCAATATGCATTCAAAGATAATAGCAAAGGTCATGCAAATAGACAGTGAGGGAGCGACTTTTTTTAAAAGATTTGAGACTACACCTGGTAGGCTTCGGCTAGGCGCATTACTACCCAAGAATCATAAAGCACCTTTTGAGATCGTAAACCGACTGTTAAGGAAGAAAGAGGTTGGCGAAGTCATTGATACTGTTTACAGGCACTGTGGTCAAAAAGAATCTGTAATATTTTGTGATCAAATAATGCAACTTGGTTTCCATGAGGCTTTCAAGGCCGGCATTTCCTTTGGTAAGGATGACATGGTTATTCCAGAAACAAAATGGAAGTTTGTAAATGAAACAAGAGATCAAGTGAAGGATTTCGAAAGACAGTATATGGATGGTCTAATTACGCAAGGCGAAAAATATAATAAGGTGGTGGACGCGTGGTCCAAATGTTCAGATTTGGTTGCGGACGCTATGATGGATGATATTTCATCTACCAAGAAAAACGAAGATGGGTCTGAATTAGAACCTAACTCAGTTTATATGATGGCGCACTCAGGAGCTCGAGGGTCACCTGCCCAAATGAAGCAACTAGGCGGGATGCGTGGCCTTATGGCAAAACCGTCTGGAGCTATTATTGAGACACCAATTATAGCAAACTTTAAGGAGGGTTTGTCTGTTTTAGAGTATTTTAACTCGACACATGGTGCGAGAAAGGGACTCGCTGATACTGCATTGAAAACAGCCAATTCAGGATATTTGACGCGACGTCTGGTTGATGTTGCTCAAGACTGTATTGTTAGAATAAATGACTGTGGAACTGAAACATCAATCAAGTGCGAGGCAGCAGTTAGTGATGGCGAAGTAGTAGCAACTTTATCAGAGCGCATTCTAGGTAGAGTGGCAGCTGAAGATATAAAACACCCTACGGATGACATTCTAATATGTAGCAAAGGCACCATGATAGATGAGCGCATTGCCGATTTGGTTGAACAAGCAGATATCGCGAAGGTACAAATACGATCACCGCTAACATGTGAAGCTGAGGATGGGATATGTGCGACTTGCTATGGAAGAGATTTAGCCAGAGGAACTTCAGTTAATCCCGGTGAGGCTGTCGGTATTATAGCTGCGCAATCAATTGGTGAACCAGGAACGCAGCTCACTATGAGAACTTTTCATATAGGAGGTATAGCACAAGGTGGATCACAGTCATTTGTTCAGTCCAATCATAGTGGCGTGGTAGAATTCAAAAATGCCACTATTCTTTCCAACGGTCTAGGTGAAGAAATTGTGACCAGCCGTAGCATGGAGCTCATAATAAATAATGATAAGGGTGTTTCCCTTAGCTCTCACAAGCTTTCATATGGGACTAAACTTTATGTAAAAGAAAAACAAAATATATCCGCAGGTCAGAAGCTTTTCGAGTGGGATCCTTACACGCTCCCAATAATCGCTGAAAAAGGCGGTATAGTAAAGTTTGTTGATTTGATCCCCGGGGTATCGATGAGGGAAGATGTAGACGATGCTACAGGAATATCACAAAAAATAGTTTCAGACTGGAGATCGTCTTCTAAAGGTAGCTCGCTACAGCCAGAGATTATAATTGTTGACAGTGACTCCGGGGAGCCAGTAAAGCTCGAAAATGGCAATCCTGCTCTTCACCCTATGTCAGTTGATGCTATAATGTCAGTTGAAGACGGAGCTCAAGTTCAACCTGGAGATGTATTAGCAAGAATTCCTAGGGAGGGGGCTAAGACAAAGGATATCACCGGTGGTTTGCCTAGAGTTGCCGAGTTGTTTGAAGCTCGAAGGCCGAAAGATCATGCAATAATAGCTGAGAAAGACGGATATGTAAGGTTTGGAAAAGATTACAAAAACAAAAGAATTATTGCTGTGATCCCTGAAGAGAATGAGGACGAAGCAGTTGAGTACACTGTTCCAAAAGGAAAACACATACCAGTGCAAGAGGGAGATTTCGTTAAGAAAGGCGAATATATTATGGATGGTAACCCTGCTCCCCACGACATCCTTGCAATAATGGGAGTAGAAGCCTTAGCCGAGTATATGATCAACGAGGTTCAAGATGTTTATAGGCTACAAGGAGTGAAGATAAACGATAAGCACATAGAGGTCATTGTTAGGCAAATGCTTCAAAAATGGGAAATAACAGATAGTGGAGGAACCATATTGCTTAAAGGTGAACAGGTAGACAAGGCTGAATTTTTAGAAGCAAATGAAAAAGCCGCTGAGCAAGGCTTGGAGCCAGCTAAGGGCGGTCCAGTGTTACTAGGAATAACTAAAGCAAGTTTGCAAACAAGAAGTTTCATTTCTGCTGCCTCATTTCAAGAAACAACCAGAGTATTAACGGAAGCATCAACCCAAGGTAAAAAAGATAAGCTCATAGGTCTTAAAGAAAATGTTATAGTCGGTAGGTTGATACCAGCAGGCACTGGAGGCACAGCCAGAGAAATTAGAAAGGTTGCGGCCATGCGTGATTTACAAATTCTCAATGAGCGATCTCAGACCGAAAATATTGAAACAGAGGCTGAAGATACTGGCGAAGATGTTAAAAACACTTGAATTGTAAGATATAAAAGTCACACAATGCAAGTTTAGTAGTATTTGGTGTTGACAGTCATGAATTAACTTTATAAATTCGCGCAAATTCGTTGAATCTGTAATTAAACATTCAAAAATTTAAAAGGCACGATTACTTATAAGTTAATCCTCTGCGTTGTTAAAAAAGGGTCTTTGTTGACCTGTTTTAAGGAAGGTTAAGGGCAAAAATGCCGACTATACAACAGTTGATAAGAAAACCGAGGAAGCCCAGAACATACAGACAAAAGTCGATGCACCTGCAGGCCTGCCCTCAAAAGAGAGGCGTCTGTACCAGAGTTTACACAACAACTCCAAAAAAACCAAATTCTGCAATGCGTAAGGTTGCAAAGGTGAGATTAACAAATGGATATGAAGTAATCTCTTACATACCAGGAGAAGCACATAATCTTCAAGAGCATTCAGTAGTGCTTATTAGAGGCGGAAGAGTAAAAGATTTGCCTGGAGTACGCTATCATGTACTTAGAGGAGTGCTCGACACCCAGGGAGTAAAAGACAGAAAACAGCGCCGATCAAAGTATGGCGCAAAGAAACCAAAATAAGTGAAAAAAGAGAATGTCGCGTAGAAGAAGAGCTGAGAAAAGAGAAATATTGCCTGACCCTAAGTTTAAGGATTTGGTGGTATCGAAGTTTATGAATAATTTAATGCTTGATGGGAAAAAGTCGGTGTCCGAAAAAATAGTTTATGGTGCATTTGACGAAATTGAGAACAAAATGAAGAGACCACCCTTGGAAGTTTTCCATGAAGCCCTAGACAATATAAAACCATCTGTGGAGGTGAGATCTCGTAGGGTGGGCGGAGCAACATATCAGGTTCCTGTAGAGGTTAGACCTCAGCGCCGAGAAGCCCTCGCTATTCGCTGGCTTATAAAGGCTTCCAGAGACAGAAATGAGAAGACGATGAAGGATAGGTTGGCGTCAGAGCTCATAGACGCGGTTAATACAAGAGGGTCGGCGGTAAAGAAGAAAGAAGATACCCACAAGATGGCAGAGGCCAACAAAGCCTTCAGTCACTACAGATGGTAACGGAAATAGAAGCATGACTAGAGAATACACTTTAAACCTTTACAGAAACTTCGGTATTATGGCTCACATCGATGCTGGAAAAACAACGTGTACTGAGAGGATACTATATTACACAGGGAAGTCTCACAAAATAGGAGAAGTCCATGACGGCGCTGCAACAATGGATTGGATGGAACAGGAACAGGAGAGAGGTATAACCATTACTTCAGCAGCGACTACAACATTTTGGGAGAGGACAGAAGATGGTGAGAACATATTGTCGCCAAAACACCGATTTAACATAATCGATACTCCTGGACACGTCGACTTTACAATCGAAGTAGAAAGATCACTAGCCGTTCTGGATGGAGCTGTTTGTGTGTTAGATGCTAACGCTGGTGTAGAGCCCCAAACGGAGACTGTGTGGAGACAAGCTGACAGATACAAAGTCCCACGGATTGTGTTTGTGAACAAGATGGACAAAATAGGAGCTGACTATTTTCAATGTGTAAAAATGATTAAAGAAAGAACAGGAGCAATTCCATGTCCGATTCAGCTTCCTATCGGTTCGGAATCTAACCTTGAAGGGGTAATTGACCTTGTCACCATGAAGGAGTGGACTTGGGCTGGAGAAGATCTTGGGGCAAGCTGGACTTGTCAGGATATCAGGTCCGATCTTCTCGAATCCGCTGAAAAGTATAGAGCAGAGATGATCGAAACTGCTGTTGAAATGGATGATGTGGTAATGGAAAAGTATCTTGAAGGAGAAGAGCCTGATGAATTGACTTTAAGAGATCTTTTACGAAAGGGTACGCTTAGTATGGCATTCGTACCTGTTCTTTGTGGATCTGCTTTTAAGAACAAGGGGGTCCAACCCTTACTAAATGCAGTCATTGATTATTTGCCAGGTCCCCTCGATGTGCCTGCATACATTGGATTTAAGCCAGGCGATGAAAGCGAAGTGAGGAATATAGAGAGATCAGCGGACGATAGCCAGCCATTTTCTGGGCTTGCGTTTAAGATAATGAATGACCCTTTTGTTGGCTCTCTAACTTTCACTCGTATTTATTCGGGGGTTATAAAAAAAGGAGATAGTTTTTTAAATTCTACGAAAGGCAAGAAAGAGCGTGTTGGGCGGATGATGATGATGCATTCGAATAACAGGGAAGAGATAGATGAAGCCTACGCTGGAGACATAATTGCACTAGCAGGTCTAAAAGACACAACAACGGGAGATACTATATGTGATCCAGTTAAACCGGTGGTTCTCGAAACCATGACCTTTCCTGATCCAGTGATCGAGATTGCAGTTGAGCCTAAAACTAAAAACGACCAAGAGAAAATGTCGGCGGGATTGCAGAGATTAGCTGCAGAAGACCCTTCTTTTAGAGTTGAAACTGATCTGGAGTCTGGGCAGACAATAATGAAGGGCATGGGCGAACTGCATTTGGATATTTTGGTTGATAGGCTCAAGAGAGAATTCAAAGTGGAGGCTAACATAGGGGCACCGCAAGTTGCTTACAGGGAGACAGTAAGTAATGAGGCTGAAATTGATTATACGCATAAAAAGCAGTCTGGAGGAGCGGGTCAGTTTGCAAGAGTAAAGTTGATAATATCGCCAACCGTTCCTGGAGAAGGATACTCATTTGAGAGTAAAATTGTGGGAGGAGCAGTCCCCAAAGAGTACATACCTGGAGTAGAAAAAGGTATACAATCTGTGATGGATAGTGGCCCATTAGCAGGTTTTCCAGTAATAGACTTTAAAGTTGCCCTAATCGATGGTGCTCAACATGATGTTGACTCAAGTGTACTGGCATTCGAGATCGCTTCGAGATCGGCTATGAGAGATGGTTTAAAGAAGGCGGGAGCAAAGCTTTTGGAACCAATAATGAAGGTAGAAGTAGTAACGCCTGATGAATACACCGGTAACATTATTGGTGATTTGACATCCCGTCGTGGTATGGTCACCGGGCAGGAAACGAGAGGAAACGCGATAGTAGTTAATGCACTTGTGCCGCTTGCAAACATGTTTGGCTATATAAACAATCTAAGATCTATGTCGTCAGGAAGGGCTCAGTTTACGATGATTTTCGACAAGTATGAGGCTGTCCCATCAAATATTTCTGAAGAAATACAAGCCAAATTTGCATAAAGCCAATAAGGAATTTTAGATAAGAGGAGAAAAAAATGGCAAAAGAAAAATTCGAACGGAATAAACCCCATGTCAACGTTGGAACTATTGGACACGTTGACCATGGAAAAACTACACTAACGGCAGCTATAACCAAACAATTTGGAGACTTTAAAGCATATGATCAAATTGATAATGCGCCTGAAGAGAAAGCTAGGGGAATAACCATATCAACCGCCCACGTAGAATATGAAACAGAAGCAAGGCATTATGCACACGTAGATTGTCCTGGCCATGCTGACTATGTGAAGAATATGATTACCGGGGCTGCACAAATGGATGGAGCAATTCTAGTTGTTAATGCAGCTGATGGGCCAATGCCCCAAACGAGAGAGCATATATTACTAGCAAGACAAGTAGGTGTTCCAGCATTAGTTGTTTTTTTGAACAAAGTTGATCAGGTTGATGACCCTGAATTGTTAGAGTTGGTTGAAATGGAAGTTAGAGAATTGCTTTCATCTTACGAGTTTCCGGGAGACGATATTCCTATTATTTCAGGCTCGGCTTTAGCTGCCTTGGAAGATAGAGATGAAGAGATTGGTGCTAAAAAGATAGCTGAGCTTATGAAAGCGGTTGATGATTCCATCCCTACCCCAGATAGACCAATCGATCAACCATTTTTGATGCCTATTGAGGACGTGTTTTCTATCTCCGGTAGAGGAACCGTTGTTACAGGAAGAGTAGAGCGCGGTGTGATTAACAATGGGGACGAAATAGAAATAGTTGGCATTAGAGAGACGACCAAGACGGTTTGTACTGGCGTGGAGATGTTTAGAAAGTTGCTAGATAGAGGCGAGGCCGGTGACAACATTGGTGCTCTATTGAGAGGTACTGAACGAGACGGTGTTGAGCGCGGACAGTGTCTCGTCAAACCAGGATCTGTTACCCCTCATACTAAATTTGAAGCAGAGGCCTATATCCTCACCAAAGATGAAGGTGGTAGACATACACCTTTTTTTGGAAATTACAGGCCACAATTTTATTTTCGAACGACAGATGTAACGGGAACGGTTCAACTTCCTTCTGGGACGGAAATGGTTATGCCTGGAGATAATCTAAAGTTTGAAGTCGAACTGATCGCTCCGATAGCTATGGAAGAGAAGCTGAGATTTGCTATTAGAGAAGGTGGTAGAACAGTTGGTGCCGGTGTTGTATCAAAAATTATAGAATAGAGAGAAAAAGTAGATGCAAAACCAGAGTATACGAATAAGGCTAAAGGCATTTGATTATAGAGTGTTAGATACCAGCACGCAGGAAATCGTTTCGACAGCGAAGCGTACTGGTGCTCAAGTACGTGGTCCAATACCACTACCGAATAAAATAGAAAAGTATACTGTTCTAAGAAGTCCACACATAGATAAGAAAAGTAGGGAACAGTTTGAGATGCGAACCCATAAAAGACTTTTGGATATTGTCGACCCTACACCTCAAACTGTTGACGCTCTAATGAAGCTTGACTTGGCGGCTGGTGTCGACGTAGAAATTAAACTTTGAAGTAAAAAGGAGCAACATACGTATGCGTACGGGCGTTATCGCAAAGAAAATAGGGATGTCTAGGGTCTTCAATGAAGATGGAAGACAGGTACCTGTTACTGTTCTTCTGTTAGATGACCTTAAGGTAGTAGCGAGACGAACAATGGAGAAGGACGGTTATACCGCAGTCCAACTAGGGTCAGGACTAGCCAAGGCAAAAAATGTTAGCAAACCGATGAGGAGCTATTTTGCGGCATCCAATGTTGAAGTTAAGAGAGTATTGAAAGAGTTTAGAGTGTCAAGTGAAAACCTTATAGAAGTAGGCTCACAAATAACTGCGAATCATTATGTAGAGGGGCAACTTGTCGATGTATCTGGTGTTTCAATAGGTAAAGGCTTTGCAGGGGCAATGAAAAGACATAATTTCGGAGGTCTAAGAGCAAGTCACGGTGTTTCAATTTCACACAGGTCGCATGGCTCAACGGGTCAGTGCCAAGACCCAGGGAGGGTGTTTAAGGGTAAAAAAATGGCGGGGCACATGGGCTCAAGAAGGGTTACTACACAAAATTTAGAAGTAGTAAGTACTAATGAGGAAACTGGAGTGATATTGGTCAGAGGAGCTGTTCCCGGTGCTAAGGGAGGTTGGGTAACTATTTCCGATTCGGTAAAAAAACCATTGAATAAGGATGCGCCCACTCCTGCAGCGTTGAAAGTTAAACTTAAAGAGAATGATAAAAAAGACGTGGAAATAGAAGCGTCGGTAAGCGTTCCTTTGGATGAAAACCCTGAAACTGAGAAGGTAAAAGATGATGAAAGCTGAGCTTCTGAACATCAATACAGGAAAGGCTAAGGCTTTCACTTTATCAGACGGTATTTTTTCTTTAGAGCCAAGAAAAGATATCCTTAATAGAGTGGTGAGATGGCAATTAGCTCGAAGACAGCAGGGAAGCCACTCGGTAAAAACGAGGTCAGAGGGGAGTTATTCAAAGTCAAAGATTTACAGGCAAAAGGGAACTGGTGGAGCAAGACACGGAGATAGAAATGCGCCGATTTTTAGGAAAGGAGGGGTGTATAAAGGCCCAAAACCCAGAAGCCATAGCCACGACCTTAATAAAAAATTTAGAAAATTAGGAATAAAGCATGCCCTATCAAGTAAGATCTCATCAGGAAAGGTAGTGTTTGTTGACGAACTAAAAGCTGACTTTAAGAAAACAAGGGACTTGGTTAAAATTTTCGACAAGTATGGTTGGAAGAATATGTTGATCATAGATGACCAAGAAAACGCAAACGGCTTAGCAAAATTTACCAAGAGACTGACCAATAGAGATGTTCTGAGTGTAAATGGAATAAATGTTTACGATATTTTGAGGAGAGATCATTTGTTGATAACCTCAGCAGCGCTAAAGCAATTGGAGGAAAAGCTTCAATGAAAAGTAATTACGACATAATTCGCCGCCCGATTATCACTGAAAAGGCAACTCTAGCGTCAGAAGTCGGCGGAGTAGTATTTGAAGTGTCTATGAATTCTAATAAAGCCGAGATCAAGCACGCTATTGAGGAACTTTTTAAAGTGAAGGTGAAGGCAGTCAACACAAGTATATCGAAAGGCAAGAGAAAACGTTTTCGTGGTCAGTTAGGAAAGCAGAGAGACGTGAAACGAGCCTATGTGATGCTAGAAGAGGGTAACACGATAGATGTTACTTCCGGGCTTTGATAAGGTATAGAGGTAGGAAAGATGGCGCTAAAGAACTATAAACCAACATCACCAGGACAAAGAGGTCTAGTACTAGTTGACAAGTCTGGCTTATGGAAGGGTAGGCCTGAAAAAACTCTTACGAAAGGTTTAACCAAAAAAGGTGGACGTAATAATCTAGGACGGATCACCGTTAGGCATCAAGGCGGCGGTGCAAAAAGGTTGTATAGAGAGATAGACTTTAAGCGCTCAAAAACTGGAATTACCGCTACTGTGGAGAGGATTGAATATGACCCAAATAGATCGGCTTTCATCGCACTAATCGTTTATGAGGATAAACAAAAATCCTATATATTGGCTCCCCAGAGACTTAAGGTCGGTGACGTTGTAATATCTGCAGAGAAGGCTGATGTTAAGCCAGGGAATGCTATGCCTTTTTCAAGTATGCCTGTAGGTACAATAGTTCATAATATCGAATTTAAGCAAGGAAAAGGTGGACAAATTGCAAGATCAGCTGGGACCTATGCTCAATTTATCGGGAGAGATGGGGGCTATGCCCAATTGCGATTGTCCTCAGGAGAGGTAAGAGTTGTTAGGCAAGAATGCATGGGTACTGTTGGGGCTGTTTCCAACCCGGATAATTCCAACCAAAACCTTGGGAAAGCTGGTAGATCAAGATATCTAGGAAGAAGACCAACCGTTCGAGGTGTTGTAATGAATCCAATCGATCACCCTCACGGTGGAGGAGAGGGTAGAACATCAGGTGGAAGACATCCCGTAACACCTTGGGGAAAGCCAACTAAAGGAGCTAAGACGCGGTCAAACAAGGATACTGACAAGTATATCATACGTTCACGACACTTAAAGAAGAAAGGAAGAAGATAATATGGCTAGATCTGCGTGGAAAGGACCATTTGTTGATTCCCATCTTCTAAAAAAGGCGGAGATAGTGAGGGAAAAAGGTAGTAAAGAAGTAATAAAGACTTGGTCTCGAAGATCAACCATCTTACCACAGTTTGTGGGATTAACATTTGGTGTTTACAATGGACGCAAACACATACCTGTGATGGTTTCAGAAGAAATGATAGGACAAAAACTGGGTGAGTATAGTCCAACACGAACTTATTATGGTCACGCAGCTGACAAGAAAGCTAAAAGGAAATAAACCGATGTCCAAAGAGAAAAACCCTCGTAGAGTTGCTGATAACGAAGCTATAGCTAAACTTAGAATGATAAAGACTAGTCCACAAAAACTTAACCTTGTTGCTCAACTTATAAGAAATAAGCCCGTTGCAAAAGCACTATCTGATCTAAGATTTTCAAAGAAGCGCGTAGCAAAACAGGTGTCCAGTTGCTTACAAAGCGCCATAGCAAACGCTGAGAATAATCATGGACTTGACGTAGATGAGCTCATTGTCCAAAGTGCTTATGTTGGGAAAAACATGGTACTCAAAAGAGGACGACCACGTGCGAGGGGTCGCTACGGAAGAATACTGAAACCTTTCAGTCAAATTACAATAGTAGTTAGAGAGAATAGAGAAGAGGAATAAACCTATGGGACAGAAAATAAATCCTATTGGATTACGACTTCAGGTTAATAGAACTTGGGAAAGCGTTTGGTTCGCTGGGAGACGTGAGTTTGGGGAGCTATTACACCAAGACTTGCAAATTCGTAAGTACGTTAAGGTAAATTGTTCCCAAGCGGGTATTAGTCGAGTAGTTATCGAGAGGCCCCACAAAAAATGTAGAGTTACAATACACGCTGCTAGGCCAGGAGTAATCATAGGAAAAAAAGGTTCTGATATTGAAACTTTGAGAAATGCTCTTTCTAAATTGACTGGTAGCGAGTTGTTGTTAAACGTTCTGGAAGTGCGAAAGCCAGAAACTGATGCAGCGCTTGTAGCTGAGAGTATTGCTCAGCAACTAGAAAGAAGAGTGTCTTTCAGGCGAGCAATGAAGAGAGCGGTACAAAACGCCATGCGCATGGGGGCATTGGGCATAAGAGTAGATATTTCAGGTCGTTTAGGTGGTGCAGAAATAGCAAGAACAGAATGGTATTCCGAGGGCAGGGTGCCAAGACATACGCTTCGTGCTGATATAGATTATTGTGTAGCTGAGAGTAGTACAGCTTATGGCATCATAGGCGTGAAAGTCTGGATTTTTAAAGGTGATATCATGGAGCATGATCCTTCTGCAAGAGACAGAAGGTTAAGTGAGCTTAAAGAGAGCCCATCGAGACTTCAAAAAAGTGTAAATATACCGCAGGAAAGAGCAAATTAAGAATGTTACAGCCAAAAAAAACTAAGTTTCGAAAACAGCATAAGGGTCGCATACATGGGATGGCAAAAGGTGGGTACTCTGTTAATTTCGGTAATTATGCATTGAAAGCTACGGAGCCTGAAAGGATTACGGCTAGGCAAATTGAGGCTGCGCGAAGAGCTCTTACGCGGCATATGAAGAGACAGGGCAGAGTATGGATAAGAATATTTCCTGACGTCCCTGTAACCGCCAAACCTATAGAGGTAAGAATGGGTAAAGGAAAAGGTTCTGTCGATCGTTGGGTCGCAAAGGTTAAGCCAGGTAGAATTATGTTTGAGGTCGATGGAGTATCTGAATTAATAGCAAAGGAAGGTCTGAGATTGGCCGCAATGAAGCTTCCAGTAAAATGCCGTTTTGTTATTAGGCAGGACTGGTAGCGTTTTGAAGAGGTTGGAAAGAGAAAATGAAGATTAAAGAAATAAGGGATAAAAGTGTTGAAGAGCTAGAAGGAGAGCTTGAAAAACTCAAGAAGGAATCCTTTAACCTTAGGTTTCAAAAAGCAGGCGGGCAGCTTGAAAATACAGCTAGGGTTAGATTCGTAAGGCGTTCCATCGCTAGAGTTTTAACAGTACTTAATTCTAAAGTTGAGAAAGTTTAGACGGAGATTTTGATGCCAAAGAGAGTATTGCAAGGAACGGTAATAAGCACGTTAAACCAAAACACATTGACAGTCTCTGTTGAAAGAAGGTTTAAACACCCTGTGCTTAAGAAAACTATCAGAAGATCAAAAAAGTATAGAGCTCATGGTGATAACAACTCATATAAATCGGGAGATATAGTAAAAATACGTGAAACGTTACCTATTTCCAAGACAAAGCGATGGGAAGTTATTGAGTAGAAATTAAATCGTAAATCGAAACCAGGGTGAAGTTAGCCCGAAGGTCGGGAGAAAAAAAGATGATTCAAATGCAAAGCAACCTTGAAGTTGCTGACAACTCGGGAGCGAAAAGGGTCCAGTGCATAAAGGTGTTGGGTGGCGCTAAAAGAAAGTATGCTTCGGTGGGTGATGTAATAGTAGTTACAATAAAAGAAGCTATACCTAGAGGGAAAGTCAAAAAAGGTGAGGTGAGGAGAGCCGTAATTGTCAGAACCTCAAAGCAAATTCAAAGGCAGGATGGAAGTGCTATTAAATTTGATACAAATGCCGCTGTACTTCTAAGCAATTCAGGGGAACCAATTGGAACAAGAATATTTGGACCCGTTGTCAGGGAACTCAGGCTAAAGAAGTTTATGAAAATCGTATCATTGGCTCCGGAGGTATTGTGATGGCAGTTAGAATTAAAAAAGGTGATACCGTTGTAGTGTTGGCTGGAAAAGATAAAGGTAAGCGAGGCCAAGTGACAGAAGTTCTAACGAAATTAGATAAAGTGATCGTTGAGGGAATTAACTCTGTTATTACTCATAAAAAGCAAACTAAAGATAGCGCAGGAGGAAGAGTGCCAAAGAACTCTCCAGT
The DNA here is from genome assembly GCA_902531755.1 of uncultured Alphaproteobacteria bacterium. Taxonomy (GTDB): domain Bacteria; phylum Pseudomonadota; class Alphaproteobacteria; order Rhodobacterales; family Rhodobacteraceae; genus CACIJG01. Next base: position 25,538 of record CACAFI010000009.1, on the reverse strand, counting down.
ACATGTATCAAATGTTGCCTTGTTAGATCCAAAAAATGATGTGGCCACAAGGGTCGGATTTATCGTTAAAGATGGAAAAAAGGTTAGGGTAGCTAAAAACTCTGGGGAGGTGATAGATGGATAATTATAAGCCTCGATTAGAAAAGCTTTATAATGAGAAATTCAGATTAACGCTGAAAGACGAATTTAAGTATAAAAATGATATGATGATACCAAAACTTGAAAAAGTAGTTTTAAATATGGGAATAGGAGAAGCCGTTGGAGATACAAAGAAAGTAAAGTCCGCACATAATGACTTAATGCTTATTGCCGGCCAGCTACCAGTATTTACAAAGGCTAAAAAATCTATTGCCGGGTTTAAAGTTAGAGAGGGAATGCAACTGGGTGCAAAAGTCACTCTAAGAAGATCAAGAATGTATGAATTTGTTGACCGCCTGATTAATGTCGCTATGCCGAGAATAAGAGATTTTAGAGGCTTATCGCCTAAAAGTTTTGATGGTCGAGGCAATTATGCCCTTGGTATAAAGGAGCATATAGTGTTCCCAGAAATAGACTTTGACAAGGTAGACGAGATTTGGGGGCTTGATGTTGTGGTATGTACGACAGCTAGATCAAATGATGAAGCTAAGTTTTTACTTAGTTTATTTAATTTCCCTTTTAGAGATTAGGATAGAATTGTTATGGCAAAAGTTTCGATGGTAAACAGACAAATAAAGCGTGAGAGACTAGTTCAAAAGTTTATGAAAAAGCGAGAAGAGCTTAAGAAAATATCTAAAGATACGTCCTTAAGCAATGAAGAGCGCTTTAAAGCAAGATTAGCACTCGCTAAGTTGCCAAGAAATTCAAGTCCCACAAGATTACACAACCGGTGCGCTTTAACAGGAAGACCAAAGGGCTATTACAGGAAGCTTAAGATGTCAAGAATAGCCCTGCGAGAACTTGCCTCGGCAGGTGAAATTCCCGGTATGATCAAGTCCAGCTGGTAAGGAGAATTCAAAATGACAATGACCGATCCATTAGGTGATATGTTAACCAGAATAAGAAATGCTCAAATGAGAAGGAAACAGTTCGTTCTTACACCAAACTCAAAGTTGAGAGCCTGGGTATTAGATGTTTTAAAAAGTGAGGGATACATCAGGAGCTATGAAATTGAAAAAAGTTCATCAGGCACAGATATAATTAAAGTAGCTTTGAAATATTTTGATGGGGAGCCGGTGATAAAAGAACTGAAGCGTGTATCTACTCCAGGCCGCAGGGTTTATCTAGGAGTTGATAACCTTCCTAAAGTCAGACAAGGTCTGGGAGTTGCAATTGTTTCTACTTCCAAAGGTATTATGTCAGATGCTAAAGCGCGCCAATCGCGAGTGGGTGGAGAAGTTTTATGTACTGTTTTTTGAGGTTAAGTCATGTCTAGGATAGGAAAAAAGCCAATTGAAATTCCGAGTGGAGTTGAAGCTACTCTGAAAGAAGGAACTATAGAGGTAAAGGGGAGTCTTGGCTCGAGACACTTTGATTTTTCAGAAAAGCTAAAAGTCGATATTGTTGACAAGAGTATTACAGTAACTCCGAAGAACCTAGAAAAGGAAACACGACAGCTTTGGGGTATGTCTAGATCGCAGATTGCAAATATTGTGCATGGAGTTCACACAGGGTTTTACAAGGAACTTGAAATAAACGGAGTTGGTTACAGGGCCGCCGTCCAAGGCAAAGTACTTAAATTATCCTTAGGTTATTCTCATGATGTTGATTTTAATATTCCAGATGATGTTAAAATAACATGCGCAAAACCTACTGAGATCAAAGTTGAAGGGATTGACCAACAGGTCGTTGGAGAAGTGGCTGCGAAGATACGTGCTTGGAGGGCTCCTGAACCTTATAAGGGAAAAGGAATAAGGTATAAAGGTGAATACATTTTTGCCAAAGAGGGAAAGAAGAAATAGGAGCTTGTAATGACAACACTTAAGATAAAATTGTTTAAGAAACGATCGCTGAGGGTTAGAAATAAATTAAAAAAGACGAGTGTTGGTAAATGCAGGTTATCGATACATAGGTCTTCGAAGAATATTTATGCGCAAATAATAGACGATAGAGTGGGAAAGACGGTGGCTTCTGTGTCATCACTAGAAAAGAGCTTAGGAGTAGTTGGAAAAAATAATATCGAAGTTGCTACAAAGCTGGGAAAGGAAATAGCCTCTAGAGCTCTTAAAAAAGGGATAAAGGAAGTGGTATTTGATAGAGGTGGATTCTTGTATCATGGAAAAATTAAGGCTCTAGCGGATGCCGCTAGGGAAAATGGATTAAAACTATAAGGATTGGAACTTTGGAAGATAAGAGAAAAACAGACAGAGAAGATTCAGAATTTACAGACCGTCTTGTGGCAATTAACCGTGTTTCAAAGACGGTTAAAGGTGGTAAAAGATTTGGATTCGCTGCTTTAGTCGTGGTTGGTGACCAGAAAGGACGAGTTGGATACGGGAAAGGGAAAGCAAAAGAGGTTCCTGAAGCAATTCGCAAGGCTACGGAGCAAGCGAAGCGAAAGACAGTAAAGGTTCCTCTTAGAGAGGGTAGAACTCTCCACCATGACATTGATGGTAGACATGGCGCGGGGAGGGTGATTATGAGAAGTGCGAAGGCGGGAACCGGTATAATAGCGGGTGGACCAATGCGAGCCGTGTTTGAAATGTTAGGAATTCAAGACATTGTTGCAAAATCACTAGGGTCACAGAACCCATATAATATGATAAGAGCTACTATTAGCGGCTTGACAAAAGAGTGGAGCCCGAGGATGGTTGCTCAGCGAAGAGGCAAAAAAGTTGCTGAAATAAATTTTAAATAATGGCCAATTTATGAATAAGAAAATAAAAATAAAAAAAACAGGATCTCTAATACGTCAGCCGCAAAAACAAATTAGGATTGTTAAAGGCTTGGGTCTTAGAAAAACTAATTCGGTAAGAGAAATAGAGGACACTCCTTCGGTAAGGGGAATGCTGTCTAAAGTAGCACATCTGGTTAAGGTTTTAGATTAAAAAAAGGAAGTAGGAGATAATGCGTTTAAATGATATTTCAGATAATCCTGGTGCTGTAAAAAAAAGATTGAGGGTAGGAAGAGGACCGGGCTCAGGCAAGGGTAAAACTGGTGGTAGAGGAGTAAAAGGTCAAAAGTCAAGATCAGGGGTTTCGATAAAGGCTTTTGAAGGTGGGCAAATGCCTCTTTACCAAAGATTGCCAAAACGAGGATTTAATTCTAGACAGTCAAAGAAATTACTAGATCAAGTCAACATTGGGTCAATTCAGAGGCTTATTGACACCGAGAAGATTAGTGAAAAAAATCTGATCGATATATCCGTGCTTCGCAGTGTTGGCTTGATCAATAAGAATGCAATCTCTGTAAAGCTTTTGGCAAAAGGAGAACTGGCTTCTAAAATAAAAATTGAAGTTACCAGCGCATCGGAAAAGGCAAAACAAGCCGTTGAAAAGGTGGGTGGCGAGCTTAATCTAGTTTCTTCATAAAAGGAATATAATACTATGGTATCTGCGGCAGAACAGATGGCAGCTAACTTGAGCTGGAGCTCTATTGGTAAAGCAAAGGATCTTCAGAACAGAATACTTTATGCACTTTTACTTCTCATAATTTACAGAGCTGGCACTTATGTGCCTGTACCAGGGGTCGATGCAGAACAACTGAAAACCTTTTTTGAGCAAAATGCACAGGGAATAGGTGGGATGCTTAACATGTTCACAGGAGGAGCGGTTGGACGAATGGCAGTATTTGCCCTCGGTATAATGCCTTACATAACATCCTCCATTATCATGCAATTGCTGACCTCTATGGTTCCCTACCTTGAACAACTTAAAAAGGAAGGGGAGCAGGGCAGGCAGAAAATAAATCAGTATACAAGATACGGAACTGTGATTTTAGCTTTCTTTCAGTCATGGGGCATCGCGGCTGGTATTGAGGCACAGGGTCTAGCATCAGAACCTGGACTTTTCTTTCGAGTGTCATGCGTTGTGACATTGGTTGGTGGTACTATGCTTTTGATGTGGCTTGGTGAGCAGATAACACAGAGAGGTATTGGAAATGGTATTTCGCTGATTATTTACGTAGGGATAATCGCTGAGCTTCCTGGAGCTTTAGGACAATTTTTCGCTTCCGGCCGTTCAGGTGCTCTTAGCGCCTTTACCATTATATTTCTTATAATTGTGGTAATTTCTGTGATAGCATTCGTGGTTTTTGTTGAAAGGGCATTACGCAAAGTCCCCCTACAGTACCCCAGAAGACAAGTAGGAATGAAAATATTTGAGGGCGAAAACTCCAACTTGCCAGTGAAAGTAAATCCATCTGGTGTAATCCCTGCAATCTTCGCATCATCGCTACTTCTGTTACCTACAACCTTGACTGCTTTTTCGTCTAACGATAGCTCAGGCTTTGTTGGGTTTTTAGCAGCTTATTTAGGTCCTGGACAGTTTCTTTACTATTTGTTCTTTGGCAGTATGATTGTCTTCTTTGCCTATTTTTACACGCTTAATGTATCTTTTAAACCAGAGGATGTAGCGGAAAATATTAAGAAGCAAGGGGGTTTTGTTCCTGGAATAAGACCTGGGCCAAAGACAGCTGAATATCTTGAGTATGTAATTGTCAGAGTTTTAGTAGTGGGTTCAATATATTTAGCTTCAGTTTGTTTGTTGCCAGAGTTTCTAAGAGCACAGATGAATGTTCCGTTTTATTTCGGTGGTACATCAGTCCTAATTGTGGTTTCTGTAACCTTAGATACCGTTGCTCAGTTGCAATCGCATCTTTTGGCATACCAGTATGAAGGCTTGATCGAGAAGTCACGCTTAGGTAAGAAAAATAAAAGACAAAGTAGATTCAGGAGATGATTATAATATTATTTGGACCTCCGGGAGCTGGTAAGGGAACGCAGGCAGAAAAATTAGTTGATAAATACAATCTTAAACAATTATCTACCGGAGACATGCTTAGAGAGGCTATAACTAGGGGAAGTGAATTAGGTGAAAAAGCTAAGTCTATTATGGATAGAGGTGAGCTGGTTTCAGATGAAATTATTTTGTCAATGATTAGAGAGAAGTTAGAAAAAAGAGATAGTAATGGATTTATATTTGATGGGTTCCCACGCAACTTGGAACAGGCAAAAGCATTAGACGAAATATTACACGATCTCAGACTTAGGCTAGATTTAGTAGTTGAAATAGTAGTCAAAGATGACGTGTTAATAAGTAGAATCGAAAATCGTGCAAGGGAAAGTAAAAAAGCTCGAAGTGATGATAACGCGCAGGTTCTTAAAAATAGGCTGAATGTGTATCATCAGAGTACAGAAATGATAAAACCATACTATTTAGAGAAGAAAAAACTCGTAAAAATCGATGGAATGAGAAGCATTGAAAAAGTTAGTGGAGATATTGAAGGTCATTTACTCGATATTATAAAACAATAGGGTAAGGCAGGCCTAATTTTGGTTATTTGAAAAAAGGAAAAACGATATTTAAAAGAATAAAGGAAATATTTTATTGATCTATTGACCTTATTAATTTAAGCGCTATAAAGACATTCTAGATCAATATGTTGTTAAAATAAATTTAAGCGGAGAGAAGAATGGCTAGAATAGCCGGGATAAATTTACCTACAAATAAGAGAGTTCTAATTGCACTTACATATATTCATGGTATAGGCAAAGTGACCTCTAAGAACATATGCGAGTCTGCGGGAGTAAATTTGTCAATGAGAGTTAATGAGCTTTCTGAGCAAGAAGTTGCCTCTATAAGACAGCACATAGATGGCAATGTAATGGTTGAGGGTGATTTGAGAAGGGAGAGAACGATTAACATTAAAAGGTTGATGGACCTTGGATGTTACAGGGGTTTAAGACATAGAAGGGGCTTACCCGTAAGAGGTCAAAGAACCCACACTAATGCTAGAACGAGAAAAGGACCAGCAAAAGCGATAGCTGGCAAGAAAAAGTAGACGGAAAATCATATGGTTAAGAAAAAGAAGAAAGAGAAAAAAAATATAACAACAGGAATTGCACATATAAATTCCAGTTTCAATAATACAAAGGTTCTAATTTCCGATGTACAAGGTAACGCGATAGCGTGGTCTTCAAGTGGGACAATGGGGTTTAAAGGTTCTAGAAAGGCAACTCCCTATGCTGCGCAGTTGGCAGCAGAGGACGCGGGAAAGAAAGCACAGGAACATGGTATGAAATCTCTTGATATACACGTTCAGGGTCCTGGTTCAGGTAGAGAGTCAGCACTAAGAGCACTATCTGCTATCGGCATGAATGTTACGTCTATTAGAGATGTGACTCCTATTGCGCACAATGGATGCAGACCACCAAAACGACGACGTGTCTAGAGGGACATATCGTAAATATTTTAACCTCGGGAACAGTTGGCTGTAACGGATCTAGCTGACGTAAGAATGGAGGACTAGATGATCCACAAAAACTGGTATGAACTTATAAGACCTTCTGGTTTAAATTTAGTAAATGATGAACAAAAGCCAAATTCCGCCACAATTGTTGTTGAACCTCTTGAAAGAGGGTTCGGTCTTACACTAGGGAATGCTCTTAGAAGAACACTTCTTTCATCTCTTCAGGGAGCTTCAATAACTTCGGTGAAGATAAATAGTGTTTTACATGAATTTTCCTCAATACCAGGCGTAAGAGAGGATGTTACGGATATTGTATTAAATCTTAAGTCTATTGCAGTTGGTATGGAAGTAGAGGGGCCAAAAAGATTAAGTTTGAAAGAACAAGGCCCGAAAGCCGTAACTGCCGGAGATATAGTTGAAACTAATGGTATAAGCATACTAAACAAAGATGCTATTATATGTCAGCTAGATGAAGGCGGATCGCTTGATATGGAACTCACAGTAAACACTGGTAAAGGATATGTGCCTGGTGATAAGCATAGAGATGAAGATGTAGCTATAGGTTTGATATCGGTCGATGCGATGTACTCACCTGTTAAAAAGGTCTCCTACAAAGTAGACTCGACACGTGAAGGACAGGTGCTTGACTATGATAAACTATCCTTGTCTATAGAGACAGACGGCTCCGTGAGCCCAGAAGATGCAATAGCATTTGCAGCCCGAATATTACAGGATCAACTCACTATATTTGTTAATTTTGATGAGCCCGAGGCGGAAGAAATTGCAGGCGAGGAAGATGAGTTAGCTTTCAATCCTCTTCTGTTGAAAAAAGTTGAAGAGCTTGAGCTGTCAGTTAGGTCGGCAAATTGCTTAAAGAACGATAATATAGTCTATATTGGAGACTTAATTTTGAAAACAGAATCAGAGATGTTAAGAACTCCAAACTTTGGGAGAAAGTCTCTCAACGAAATTAAGGAAGTTCTCACGTCAATGGGGCTACATTTGGGCATGGATGTAAGCGAGTGGCCACCTGAGAACATTGAAGAACTAGCCAAAAAGCATGAAGATCAATATTGAATAATTATATGAGAGATGCACTATGAGACATTCGCATGGTTACAGAAAGTTAAACAGAACGCATGAACACAGGTCAGCTATGTTTGCTAATATGGCTTGCAGCTTGATAGAGCACGAGCAAATTAAAACAACTCTTCCTAAGGCTAAAGAACTGAAGCCTATTGTAGAAAAATTAATAACACTTGCGAAGAAGGGAAGTTTGCATTCTAGAAGGATTTTAATTTCCAGGATCAAACAGCAAGATGCCGTAAAAAAATTGTTTGATGTTTTAGCATCACGTTACAAGGATCGACAGGGAGGTTGTGTCAGAGTTCTTAAAGCAGGACAAAGATATGGTGACATGGCAGATATGGCTATTATTGAACTTGTGGATAGAGATGAGAATGCCAAGGGCGATGGTGACCGAAGGCGTTTGGAAGAGCAGGAAAGTACTGAAGCCACAGAAAATAAAGAGTAGTTATTTGCTTACTGATGGCTAGAAGCCAAGACATAATTGTTGAAAAAGATGATGTTGATTGCAGGCTTAGTACTTGGATCACTAGAAATAATAAGCGACTTAACTTCAATTCCGTAAATACTCTCTGTCGGAAAGGCTTGGTAAGAGTCAACGGGCTCAAGACAAAAGCATCTTATCGGCTTGTAATTGGCGATGTAGTAAGTATACCGAATATTTTGTTAAATATTGCCCACAATGGGCCGATGCCAAAAATTGATCCTAAAGTGTCTAAGGTATTAGAAGAATCCATAATTTTCAAAGATAAATATCTTTTAGCTCTTAACAAACCAGAGGGCTTAGCCTCGCAAGGTGGAAGTAGTCAGGGTTCACGTCACATCGATGCATATAAATCCACACTACAATTCGGTGCAAAAGATGTTCCTCGATTAATACATAGGCTTGATAAGGACACTTCTGGTGTTTTACTTTTAGCTAGAGATATAAAAACGGCAAATGCTTTTGCCTCCCTATTCAAGGAAAAATTAGTTGATAAGATATACTGGGCGCTCGTTGAAGGAGTCCCAAAAAAGGAAAAGGGTATATTGGAAAGCTATATTGGAAAAGCAGATGTTTGGAAGCCAACTATGGATACCAGAGCGAATGGACAAAAAGAAAATAGGTGGGATAAAGAGAACAAAAAAAAGGCTCTAACTTACTATAAATTAATCGAGAAAATAGGATCACAGTACTCTTGGTTACAATTAAAGCCTGCAACTGGTCGCACTCATCAGTTAAGAATTCAATGTGCTGAGTTAGGAAATCCGATTATTGGAGACAGAAAGTATAAAAGCGGTAATGATAAGAATAGCAAAGATCTTCCCTATGCTCTAAAAAAACTCTTTCTACACGCAAGGGGTCTAACTTTCATACATCCAGTATCAAAAGAGACAATTAAAATTGAAGCGGAGTTGCCTACGCACATGAATTCTGTTTGGAAACATTTTGGTTGGAAAGTTTGATGAAAACTTTAGGCTGAAAGCAGAACACTCATGATTATTAGTAAAGAAAAATACTGGAAGAACGTCAGAAAAGAGAAGTGTAATAACAATTCATTCCTAATATACCTAGATGAGATCTGCCTCAGGTCTGATCAAGGAAATGATATAAAACTGACTGAACAATTAGCAGATGAGGTTGTAAGGGAGTGGAATGCAGATGGAAAAATTGGTACTATCAAAAATAACTTTTATACTAAATTTTCATTTTCAGTAATCGATATTACCAATAAAGAGAGGAAAAATGTCCTGAGTCGCTTGGTAGACTATGGGAACTGTGACCCGATATGCTATATCGCTGACGAACCGTTAAAACTACATGTAAAACAAACGAATCTCTATGATCCCCTAATAAGTTGGGCCGAAAAATTTTTCTCAATTCAGTTGAATAAAGGACCAGGACTTCTTTTTGTTAAACAACCCTTAGTTAACTCAGGGAATATATATAATTATTTGGAGAAGCTGGATAATTTTCATATCACGGCGATACATGAACTGACAAAAAGCCTAGGATCTCTATTTACATGTCTAGCACTGTATAAGAACATAATAAGCCCAGAACTTGCATGGGAAGTCGCAAATGTTGAGGATAACTTTAGAATTGAAGCTTGGGGTCAAGTTGAAGAAGAAACTCTAATAAAAAATGCAAATTTTGATCATTTCAAAGAGCTGGTGAAGTTACTCAAAATGATCTAAGGCATAGGTACGGAGAATCATTCTTTATTGAAGAATCAGCTTGAAATAAGATTATTTAAAAAAAATAAGATAAAATATTGTCTAATTATTTGATTTGTATAGGTTTTTTTTGTGTTAGTAATTAAAAGTGGAAAAATATGTAAGAATGTTTAAACTTACGATCTTTAAAGTGTGTGCGCGTGCATATTATGCACACACAAAAAGTTTCGAAACTCAAATTAGGTTAAAGAAGGAAAAAATATGAAGAAACTATTTTTGGGAGTGCTAACAGCGCTGGCTTTGGCTGCTGGTGGTACTTTTGCTGGAACATTAGACGATGTGAAGGCACGCGGAAATTTACTATGTGGTGTGTCTACGGGTGCACCTGGTTTTGCTACTATTGATGATAGCGGTAAAGATGTTGGGTTTGACGTAGACTATTGCCGAGCTCTAGCAGCTGCCATTTTTGGTGATCCAATGGCTGTGAAATTTGTCGGTTTGACATCTGCAGTAAGATTTACAGCGTTGGCAGCGGGAGAAGTTGACATACTTGCTAGAAACACAACTTGGACATACAGCCGAGATACCGACCTTAAGCAGACATTTTTAGGTGTAAACTATTATGATGGTCAAGGCTTTATGGTTAAAAAGGAATTGGGTGTTAAGTCTACAACAGAATTAGACGGCGCGACCGTATGTATTCAAGTTGGAACAACAACAGAACTCAACCTTGCTGACTACTTCAAAGAAAATGGTATGAGCTACGAGCCTGTGCCAACAGCTGATAATGCTGAGTCGCAACAGCAGTATCTTGCCGGAGCGTGTGACACATACACAACTGACGCATCAGCATTACATGGTACAAGAGTAAACCTTGAAAAACCTGATGATCACCTCGTTCTGCCTGAAATCATTTCAAAAGAACCACTCGGACCTCTTGTGAGACATGGTGATGATAATTGGGCTGACATCGGACGTTGGGTGCTAAACGCGCTAGTTATTGCTGAAGAAAAAGGAATAACAAAGGGTAACATCGATAGTTGGAAAGATACTAAAGACGCTGAGATCCACAGACTACTCGGTACCGGTGATGGTGATATCTTAGCTATGGTAGGACTTCCTAAGAACGCTATGTACAACGCGATTAAAGCTGGTGGAAACTATGGTGAAATCTTTGAAAATAATCTAGGTGCTACAAGCGGTATTAACATCGAAAGAGGTGTGAATGCATCTTGGACTAAGGGTGGTATTCTTTATTCACCTCCATTTAGATGATTTGAAAACGTATTTTAAAGGGGCGTTTTTCAACGCCCCTTTTTTGTGAACAGAATAATTGTATTTTTACGCAACGCAATTGTTGCAGGTTTTAGTAAATTATATTACCTCTGTAGATAAGATTTTTTATATTATACTCAGATGTAAATTATGGAACTAATATGAGCTCACCAACTCTTCCACCATCAGAAAGCTTTAAGTTTAGTATGTTGCTAAGTGACACGCGTTATAGAGGAATGTCGCTACAAGTAATTACCTTTATAATATTTATGGCTGTATTTTTCTGGCTAGTCGATAATACTATTAAAAACTTAGCCTTGCTTGATAAAGATGTGAGCTTTAATTTTCTATGGCTAAGAGCTGGATACGACATTAACCAGCGACTAATACCTTACACCAATGATAGTACACACGGAATGGCAGCTTTAGTTGGCATTCTTAATACGCTACTGGTTGCATTTGTAGGGTGCATAATAGCTACAATTCTTGGGCTTTTTGTCGGTATCCTACGCCTCTCAAAAAATTGGATTGTGGCAAAACTTATGTCCGCATATATCGAAGGTTTCAGAAATGTCCCGATACTACTTTGGATTGTGATGGTGTTTGCCTTGCTTACCGAATTCACCCCTGCACCAAGGGCTTTCAAAGGTGCTGAACCTGAAGCTACGATGTTATTTTTCGAGAGTGTAGCAATAACAAATAGAGGAACGTATTTTCCAGCACCAGTTTTGGCGGAAGGAGCCTATTGGTTACTGCTGTGCTTTGGTCTTTCGATAGTTGCTGCTATCTATTTTATTCGATACGCAAATAAACAGAAAAAAGATACTGGAAAAAGCTTACCTACATTTTGGGTTAGTTCACTAGTGATTGTGTTTCCAACATTAATACTCTATTTTGCAATGGGCCAGCCAGTTTCACTTGAATATCCCTATCTAAAGGGGTTTAATTTTAAAGACGGAATACACCTTCGAAACTCATTTCTTGCATTGACCTTAGCATTAGCCTTCTATACCTCTGCCTTTATTGCTGAGATAGTGAGAGCAGGCATCATGGCAGTTTCCAAAGGTCAATCTGAGGCAGCAGCCTCTCTGGGTTTGAGACCTAACAAAATAATGAGCCTTATAATTCTTCCACAGGCTTTGAGGATTATTGTACCTCCTCTTATCTCAAATTATTTAAATTTAACCAAAAATTCATCTCTTGCTATCGCTGTAGGATATATGGATGTAAGAGGAACCCTAGGAGGAATTACTCTTAATCAGACTGGAAGAGAGTTGGAGTCAATGCTTTTGCTGATGGGTTTTTATCTTGCAGTATCATTGCTGATCTCTTCTTTTATCAATTACTTTAATCGGTCTTTTCAAATAGTGGTGCGGTAATGACCAATATAGCTTTTGTAAGAAAAAAAGAAATACCGCCATCAGCACCCCCAATAACGGAGGTTGGGCTTATTGGATGGTTAAGACAAAATTTATTTTCATCATGGCTAAACGCGATACTCACAGTGTTGTCGGTATATTTTATAGTTATAATGTTATGGGATTTCATACCTTGGGCTTACGGAGGACACTGGAATACTAAATCGCTAAGAGAATGTCTAGACTTAGACCCAGATGTAGCTTGCTTTTCAGTACTAGCAGCAAGATGGAAGCAATTGCTTTTCGGACTGTACCCAGCTGAGGAGTATTGGAGGCCTACATTAACTTTTATCTTTTTGTTACTTGCCATCGTTCCTATATTATTTCCAAAGTTCTTTCGTTTTTTTTGGTTTTCAATAATTTATCCCGGATTGGCTGTTTGGCTACTGTGGGGGGGATCGTTTTGGTCAATTAGCATAGTATATATTGGGTTAACTTTCGGAACGCTGCTTTTTCTAAGTTTGATAAGACGGTATTTAAAAAACTATATGATAGCAGCTATCCTTGCCTTCTTATTTACAGCAGTATTTTTTCTATTCATTTCTAATCCGCTGGTAGCGCTTTTAAACGTTATTTTGCCTATTAGTCTTCCGTTCGTTGAGTCTTTGAAGATGGGTGGATTTACTTTGTCTCTGATTGTAGGAGTTACGGGAATTGTTGCGTCTTTCCCTATTGGGATTTTATTAGCATTGGGTAGACAATCTAATTTACCAGTAATAAAAATGATATGTGTGGGGTTCATTGAGTTTATAAGGGGCGTACCCCTAATAACATTATTGTTTGTTGCATCTGTTTTACTAAACTACTTTTTACCCCCGGGAACCAACTTTGATATTGTGTTGAGAGTAGTAATAATGGTTACGTTGTTTTCTGCAGCTTATATGGCTGAGGTAATTCGAGGCGGGCTCGCGGGATTACCATTGGGTCAGCATGAAGCGTCAGCATCTTTAGGCCTCACTTATTGGCAATCACAACGACTCATAATTATGCCACAGGCATTAAAAATCTCTATTCCAGGGATTGTGAATACCTTTATTGGCTTATTTAAAGATACAACCCTTGTATCAATTATAAGCCTTAGAGACCCGGTAGGGCTCGCATCGACAATAAGAGCTGATCAAAAGTGGAACGGTATTTATTGGGAACTCTATGTTGCTATTGGATTGATGTTCTTTATTTTTTGTTGGGGTATGTCCCAATACTCACAATATTTAGAAAGAAAACTAAAAACGGATAAATAGAATTCTCTATTTAGGTTAGGAGCAAGATTGATATGGAAAAAACTAAGATAAACATAACAGATGAAATAGCTATCCACATATCTGATATGAACAAGTGGTTTGGCAACTTCCATGTACTTAGGGATATCAATCTAGAAGTGAGAAGAGGTGAGAGAATTGTTGTCTGCGGTCCATCTGGATCTGGTAAATCAACACTCATTAGATGTATCAATAGGCTTGAAGAGCATCAAAAAGGAAGCATTATTGTTGACGGGACAGAGCTAACGACCGACCTAAAGAATATTGATAAGATCAGGTCTGAAGTTGGCATGGTTTTTCAGCATTTTAATTTATTTCCTCATCTAACAACTTTAGAAAATTGTACTCTAGCTCCTATGTGGGTTCGAGAAACTCCTGAAAAAGAAGCTACAGAGATCGCAATGGAAATGCTCGAAAAAGTGAAAATCCCTGAACAGGCTCATAAATACCCAGGCCAACTTTCTGGTGGACAACAACAAAGAGTGGCAATTGCAAGGTCTTTGTGTATGAAGCCAAGGATAATGTTATTTGATGAGGTGACATCGGCATTGGACCCCGAAATGATTAAGGAGGTTCTTGATACTATGATTCAGCTGGCTGAGGAAGGTATGACGATGATTTGTGTTACTCATGAGATGGGATTTGCCAGACAAGTAGCAGATAGAGTTATATTCATGGATGACGGTCAGATTGTTGAACAAAACGAACCCGAGGAGTTCTTCAAATATCCACAGTCCAACAGAACAAAGCTGTTTTTAAGCCAGATCTTAGGTCATTAAACTGTTCATTCAGAAAAATACTAACGTGAAAATTTTTTTGTTCCTTTAGTCAAAAGTTCTTTTAAAAAGAGTGCCTACGCCATGGCTTGTAAAGAGCTCAAGCAGACAGGCATGATCGACTCTTCCGTCAATTATAACAGATGCTCGGACACCCTCTTCAATAGCTTTTATTGACGTGCTAACCTTTGGAATCATTCCGGAGTTAATAATCCCTCCGTCTATTAAGCTTCTTGCCTCTCCTATAGTTAATTGATGAATTAGTTTATCGTCTGAGTCCTTCACACCGACCACATCCGTCAATAGTAAGAGACGATCAGCGAGGAGGCTTGAGGCTACAGCGCCTGCTGCTGTATCTCCATTAATATTGAATGTTTCGCCCTTGACGCCAAACCCTATAGGGGCAATTACGGGGATAAAGTCACTTTTCAAAAAGTTTTGAATGATATCAGTATTGATATTCATTATTTTGCCAACAAAACCTAGTTTTGGATTATCTTGCTCACATTGGATCATATTTGCATCTTTTCCTGATAATCCAACGCCCTTGCCACCTTGGTTGTTTATTGCATTAACAATTGATTTATTAATATTTCCTGAAAGTACCATTTCCACAACTTCCATTGTTTTGTTGTCTGTGATCCTTTTCCCATCAGCAAATTGACTTTCAATTTTTAGATCTGATAATACCTTATTAATCATGGGTCCGCCTCCATGCACTATCACAGGGTTTACTCCACATTGCTTAATCAAAACAATATCTCTAGCAAAATTATCCATTGAGGACTTTGCTGTCATGGCGTGACCTCCAAGCTTAATGACTATTGTCGAACCCTCATATCTCTGGATGTAAGGCAGAGCTTCGGCCAACGTTGCTGCCGTCTGCTTGAAATTTTTTTCTATATTATCGTTCATAGAAAAATCTAATGCAATTATAATGCTGGTTTGTCAATTATTTTGATTTAATCCTAATATTGAGAACATCACGTCTCTAATTTCACTGACACCACTTTTTTTGATTGCTGATGTCAGAAAAAATTCTGGATTGCAGGCAGGGTGCTCTTGTATTTTGGTATTTATTTCGTCAAGAAGTTTGGACATCTCAGTTTTCTTAACCTTATCTATTTTGGTAAGTATAATTTGATAATTAACAGCATAGGTATCCAGAAAAGAGAAAAAATCTCTATCATTTTCTTTTAATCCATGTCTAGCATCCACCAGAGTGAATACCCTCTTAAGTGAACGCCTTTCCGCAATATATGACTTTATTAGACTCTGCCAATCTGACCTTTTATCTTTTGACGCTTTTGCATAACCATAGCCTGGAAGATCAACGATATAGTTTCTGTCTCCCAAAGAAAAAAAATTTAACTCTTGAGTTCGGCCTGGTGTCTTGGAAGTCCTTGCAAGGTTTCTTCTTTCAAATAGTGCATTAATTAGTGATGATTTCCCAACATTAGATCTGCCTATAAAGCAGACTTCTGCTTCTCTGTCTGGAGGCAATCCATCAGTTCCAGCGACCCCTTTTAAAAAAGAGATTTCATTTAATAAAGGTGATTTTGTAATCTATAGCTCCTTTATCAGTTTTCTTTTGAGGCACCTTCCTTTTTAAAGGAGCTCAAGATATTTCCAAAAATATCTGGTTTCACACCTTGTGATGCCATAATAAAGTACTGTTGTGCGAACGTGATTATATTATTCGCTACCCAATAAATTACTAGACCACTGGAAAACTGCCCAAGGAGGAACATAAAAATCCAAGGCATCCATGCAAAAATCATCTGCTGTGTTTTGTCGGTAGGCGCTGGATTAAGCTTCTGTTGAAGCCACATTGTGATACCCATAAGTATTGGATAGACCCCGATAGAAAAAATCACAAGGAAACTTTCTGGGCCAGGTGGCGAGAATGGCAAGAGGCCAAATAAGTTTAATATAGAGCTAGGATCAGGAGCTGAAAGGTCTGTGATCCACCCTATGAACGGAGCATGCCTTACCTCAATAGTAACAAAAAGCACCTTATATAAAGAAAAGAATATTGGAATTTGCAGTAGTATTGGCAAGCAACCGGCTGCAGGATTGACCTTTTCTTTCTTATATAAAGCCATCATCTCCTGTTGCAACTTCATTCGGTCATCACCGGCTCGCTTTTTTATTTTTTCCATCTCTGGTTGTAGTTGCTTTAACTTCGACATAGAGACGTATGATTTATAAGCAAGTGGAAGTAATACTGTCTTTACCACTAGCGTAAGAAGAATTATCGCCCACCCCATATTCCCAACAAGCATATTACAATAATCAAGTAAGGAAAAAATTGGTTTGGTTAAAAAGAAAAACCATCCCCAGTCAACGGTATCAATAAAGTGAGCAAAATTAACCTCTTTCTGATATGTTTTTATTGTATTAACTTCTTTCGCACCAGCAAATAGATATGTTTTTACTTCCGTAGATTGTCCGGACCCAATGCTTTGCAATGGGTGACGAATATCGGCTTGGTAAATATCATTTGATTCATTATATTTACTAGCCATTTTAAATTTACTTTTAGGTTCACCAACGAGTGTTGACATCCAATACTTATCAGTAAACCCAATCCAGCCATTTTCTGTGATCTCATAGATTTCAAGATTGGCGCGTTCTCTATCATCATACTTCTGATCGCTTATATCGTCATAAGATAACTCCACGAGCTCGCCATCGTCATATCCTACTATTCCTTCGTGAAGAATATAAAAGCCAATAGTTTCGGGAGCACTATGACGTGCTAAAATTCCATAGGCCGCCAAATCAATTGTTGCATTTGATTGATTAAATACGCGTTGCTTTATGGTAAATAGAAAATCTTCGTCTATGGAGATTTCTCTTTCAAATATGATGCCCTTCGGACTAGTCCATTGCAGCGTTATAGGTGTATTGGGTGTAAGTGTTTTACCTTTCGCGAGACTCCAGACTGTGTTTGGATTTGGTACATTTTCTCTATCTCTAGACGACCACCCATAAACTGCATAATAGTTTTCATCTTCATATTGAAAAAGTTCAATATTCTTCGAGTTCTCTTCCTGCGTATCAAAATAATCCAACAGTTTAAGGTTATCTATTTTACCACCCATTAGAGATAATGAACCCGATAGCCGTGATGTTTCTATTGCTATGCGTGGTGCCTCTCCAGATGTATCTTGTTTTTGCTGACTTTGGTTAGTATCAACTTGCACTGGAGTGCTAAGATCTGTGCCAGTTTCACTACTTTCCTGTCTGGTTTGTTCCGTTGCTCGTTCAGAAGTAACTTCTTCTATTGGCTCTGGTGGAAACATTAGCATCCAACCAAGCAGTACTAAAAAGCTTAAGGACGTTGCTAATAACAGGTTTTTATTTTGATCATCCATCTGCTCTGCCTTCTCTTTAATATTCTGCGACTAATATATGGTTACTAATTACTTAATTCAATTGATTTATCGAGTAATATCCTTTGGTCGCTTTTTACTCGGGACAGGATCATATCCGGAGTAGCGGCTAAACGGATGACATCTGAGTATTCTCTTTAAAGAAAGGTAGGATCCATAAAAAATTCCATGAGTTTTTAACGCCGTCAAAGCGTATTCAGAGCATGTCGGCTCAAAGCGACAATTCTTTCCGGTTAAGGGACTGATGAAAAGCCGATATATGTGAATGGGAAATGAGAAAATTTTTATGAGCATCTATTATCCTATCTCGCGTCCGCAAATTCTCTTTATACCAATTTCTATATCATTACAAAGATCGGTAAATTTTACCTTAACCGTTGTGTCTTTGCGAGCGATGAAAATATAATTTGTTTTTTTTTCACCTATTTCCTTGAGTACAATCTTTCCCGCTTCTCTTAATCGCCGTTTCGCTCTGTTTCGTATGACAGCATTCCCAACTTTTTTCGAACATGTAATACCCATCATGACGGATTCATCTGTCTCCACTACGTCATCGGTTCGCACGTAGCTTTGAACAACCACGGATGGCATTGCAGCATAACGCGCGTTATTACCCTTAAGAAAATCTCGGCGCTTTTTGATTGTTTGGATATCCATAAGTACTCCCTATAGCCGTCAAGACTACGTAGAATATTATGCGGATAATGTCTTCCTACCGCGTGCTCGTCGTCGGTTAAGGATTTTTCTACCAGCACTTGTTGATGATCTCAAACGAAACCCGTGGCGACGCTTTCTAACTCGGTTGCTGGGTTGATATGTTCTTTTCATTACACAAATCCCTTCAAGCCTTATTGATTAATAGAAACAGGCTTTATTGTCAATTGGCTATTTTTAATATCGACACATTAATTTAGCAGGATTTGTATTTACAATTCGGTAACACCTCATTAAATTCGCAATAATTGCACCGGTAGCTCAGCTGGATAGAGTACCTGACTACGAATCAGGGGGTCGGGGGTTCGAATCCTCCCCGGTGCGCCAAGAAAAAACACTATTTATTCTAAATAAATTAATGTCTTCACAACTTATATTTTCCATAAAAGATGCCCTCGTCCGATATAAAGAGACGCCTGTATTTGAGGATCTCACTTTGAATATACATCAGGGTAGCCGTATTGCCCTCGTCGGAAAAAATGGTGCAGGTAAATCAACAATTATGAATATTATAACAGGTGTTAAATCACTGGACGAAGGGGAACGCTGGGAAAACCCTGGAACAACAATAGGATATTTAGTCCAAGACTTTCAACCAAATGAGAAAGAAACAGTATTTGATTTTATCTTTAATAATATCAAGGGTGAAGACCGGGAACTCTATCAATATAAAGTGGATATTGCAGCAGAGGCACTCGATTTGGATGTAAAAAAACCCATGACAATGTTATCTGGGGGACAGCTACGAAGAGCCGGTTTGGCGAAAGCGTTTGTTGAAGAGCCCGACATACTTTTGCTTGACGAACCAACGAACCATTTAGATTTGGAAGCGATTAGCTGGCTAGAAGGATATCTGAATAATTATCAAGGAGCGATACTCTGTATTTCCCACGATAAGCGCTTCTTAGAAAATATAACAAATAAGGTATTTTGGCTGGATAGGGGAAAACTTAAGGTAAGTCCCAAAGGATTTAAGTTTTTTGATGAATGGTCAACTATGCTATTGGAGCAAGAGGAACGAGAGCTTCAAAAAAGAAAACAAATTGTTGCCCAAGAGGTAGAATGGGCGTCCCGTGGTGTTAAAGCACGTGTGAAAAGGAATGTACGACGTCTCAATCAGGTACGCGAGATGAGAGATAGGTTAAAGGCTGACGAGTCAGCGTATCGTCGTGCAACAAAAAAAATCAGTTATGAGCCCATTAAAGATCTTGATAATCACACGAAAGTTATCTGTGAATTTTATAATGTTCATAAATCATTTCAGAATGATGAGGACACCATCAACATACTAAATGGATTTAATATCCGTATTAAAAGAGGGGATCGCATTGGGATCATTGGTAAAAATGGATCAGGAAAATCTACTTTTTTAAAGCTTATTCTCAAAGAATGTGAAGCGGATCGTGGAAGTGTGAAAGTGCAAAAGACGATCGAGTTTTCATACTTTGACCAAAACCGAAGTGATCTAAGACCAAACGACCGATTAAAAGATGTAATAGCGCCCAATGGCGGAGACTATATTGATGTTCGAGGGAAGACACGGCATATCTATGGATACCTGAAAGACTTCATGTTTGATCCAAGTGGTGTGCTCGATAAGGTCGGCACACTTTCCGGTGGACAAAAAAACCGATTAAAGCTTGCAAAAATTCTAGCCGATCCGAAAACCTGTCTTATTCTTGATGAACCTACAAATGATCTCGACATGGAAACACTAGACATGCTTGAGGAAATACTTATTAATTATGAGGGCACATTGTTGCTGGTTTCACACGACCGTGATTTTTTGGATCAGACTGTAACCAAGGTTTTGTCCTTTGAGGGGGATGGAAAGATTGAAGAATGTATAGGTGGATATTCTGACTATCTCAATCAAAAAAGATCTCCTTCGATAAAAAATGATAAGAAAAAAGAAAATTTTAATCAGGCAAAAAAATTTGAGCATAAAAAAGAGTCATCTGAAACTAAGAAACTTACCTATAAACTTGAATATGAGTTGAAAAATCTTCCTAAGCAAATTGAAGACAAAGAAGTTGAGATTTATAACCTTACAGAGAAGTTATCCGACGGAGACTTTTATAAAAGTGATCCCGATGGCTTTATTGAAATGACTAAAGAGCTGAAATTAGCAAAAGATCAGTTAGAACAATATGAGGAGCGTTGGCTTGAATTGGAAGAACTAAGTCAATAACATAAAAATAGTGACTACAAGTCTAAACAAAAACTTTAACAATAAAGTCGTCAGAATCGATCGGACCAACATCGGTATCATCAAGGAAAAAGAGAATTTTTTAACTACTTGTATCTTTGATTTGAACATCACCTAAAAAAGATCCACTTGAAATTTTAGTGATAGTTAGATCAGAAAGTGTCTATGATAAATTATAGAGTCAATAAGAGTGTAATTGTAACTGTTATGCTTGAAGCAATAGTTGTTATTGTTATAGCAGCAGCACTTTCATTAGAAAATGTTTTGTAATAATTTGCCAAAACGAAAACATTTGCTGCAACCGGTAAGCTTGCACAAACAATTGCTGTTTTAACCCAAATAGGGTCGATACCGTTTTGAAATTGAAAAATGATAAATATTAATATCGGATGCACTACGAGTTTTATTAAAGTTATAAGAAATAAAACACCCCTTTGATTTCTAATAGATGTAAGATTTAGTGAAACACCAAGAGCGATTAAAGCAACTGCAGTGGCCGATGCGGCAATAATCGTAAGTGTTCTATCAATCGCCGTTATTATATTTATGTCCGCAATTGAAAATATAAAGGCTACAAAAACAGACATCATAAGGGGATTGTAAATGAAACGTTTAACTACCTCTTTGCTTAGCTCTCTTAGGCTTATTTTTCTATTCTCCGTCAATTTGTATACAATTAGAGTAGTTAATAAAACAAAAGTATCGGCTAAAAGGATCAAAGCTAATGGTATTGCGGCTTCTGCACCAAACGCTAAAATGCATAAGGGAACCCCAATATAGCCATAATTAGGATAAGCGGCATTTAGACCAAATATTGCCTTCTCCATTGTCTTAAGTTTAATCAGAAGCCCCAATAGATAGGTAAGAACAAAGATTGATATTGTTATGATCTCATAACTAAAAATAAAGTTTACATTTAAGCTTTTACTTGCATCGCCTGAAAGAATACTTGTGAACATAAGTGGAGGCAGCAAAATATAAAAAGCAAACTTTGATAAAACAGTGCCATCTTGTCCTGACATGAACCGAATTTTTTTCAATAAATAGCCAATACCAATTAGAGAAAACATTGGAATCGTCAAATTTAAGACATCAGACATTAATCACCCGATTTGAAAGGAACTGTAACTTTTTGCATTATAAAAATGGCCAGTAGGAATAATGCTACTACGAGCAAGCTTGTTTTAAGTATTTCATAATAAAACACTTGTATACAGTTTAAAACAGAAACCGAAAAGCGATTGACACTGTAGCACCTATTTATGAGTTCATATAACTCTAGTAAAAATACTATCAAAAAAATACAACTTAAAACAAAGCAGATAAAAGCAATAAAATACTTTAAATAGCTCATATACTCAGACATTGTCTAAAAGTTAAAAATTGTTGCTTCTTTAGAAAGTTTAACAAAAACCTGTTCTACCTCGGCCTTAGACAAACTTTTGACTATTCCGTTTGAAACCTCCTCCCGGCTCCACATCCACGTCTTAACGGGATCGTCTTTCATTGCCCACGCAGGAAATAATCGTTTATCAACATTTTGATCAAGTAGGTGGTAAATATTAATATGGCGATCATCATTTTGTATTGCCTCATAGGTTTTCTTCACTTGCTGTTCGGGGCCTTCCAGAAGCTGTAGAAAAATATCCGAGCGACAAATTAAAGTGCCGGTGATATCCCGTTTTCTATTGTTTGCTCTTGAGGCGATAAGTATCGCCGATAAAATTTCCAAACTATACCCAAAGGGCTGGGAGCAATAAACGAGCTGCGTCAGTTTCATTAGAGTTTCCTTGTCAACTTATAAATCCAGTATCCTATAGTTTCATGTATATAAATACGCCAAAGATCAATACTACCTTGCATATTTCCTCTACTCCAGTATATCGAGTTTGCCGTTCGGAAATCAACAGGTATTGGTTCGAAGTTTATCTCAGGGCATTGTTTCTCAAAGGTGGCAGTAGCTCTTTTCATATGGCTAGCTGAAGTCACGATACCCCACTTTTTAATTTGAAGGCTCTCAATCATTTTTCCGCTGTAAAGAGCGTTTTCGAAGGTATTTCGTGAACGCCGTTCAAATAAAACATTTGTGGAATCTGTATTTAAAGCTTTAACTACTTGTTCTATTATCTCTGCTTCTGATAGTCCTTCATGAAACAGGTTTCCAGAAAAGCCTGTGAAAATAATCTTTCCTTCAGGCTTTTGTTTAAGAAATTCTAATCCCTTAAATATTCTCTCTGAGCCTTCTCCTAAAGTGTAATCATTTCTGTCTTTAGCTACTTTTCCAGAGCCTGTCCCACCACCCAATATAACTAACCCCTCTAATCCAAGAAGTACCTTCTCATTATAGACAAATGGATCTTCGATAGTTTTTAAAAGAAACTCAGGTAGAGGTTTGTATAACAATATAAACCAAAAAAGAATAAACCAAAACGTGCCTTTAAATTTGTTTCGTTTTGCCCTAGCAATAATAAAAATAAATAGAAGGAATGAAATTAGTAGGAGGTTTAAAGGGTCTAAAAAAAAACTAAATATTTTTGAAAAAATAAAAAACAAGTGATCAGCTCTTTACTAAATACTTATAGGAAAGTTCTTCAAAAGACCCGAAAGCTTTAAGAATCGTGGGAGTATAGCAGGGTAGTATTTGTGTTAATAATACACCAGCCATATCGCTTTTGGAGTCCACCCAGAAGTATGTATTTAAAACACCAGCCCAGCTCACGCTTCCGGCAGCACGTTTGCCTGCCATTGGTTCATTATTTATAAGTAGGCCATAGCCCCAGGACTTTTCGACATTTTGATAAATATAGTAATCTGAGGCTAAATCTTTATTATAGCTTTTTAAAGCTGGAATCCCAAAATTGCCTATTTGGTTTCTAAACATTTGCGGCACCAGTGAGTTCCCTGTATCGGACTTCACACGTTTCAAAAAAAATTGAAGAATTTTCAAATAGTCATTTAAGGTAGACGTTATCCCTCCCCCACCATAGTGGAAAGGGTTCAATCCCAGAGTCATCTTCCTACTAATGTCCGAATAAACACCATCCGAGTCTTTAAAATATACTGGTGCTAGTATTTTTCTAAGTGAGTGACTTGGATTAAAGGAGGTTTGCGCTAAATTTAAAGGACGACAAAGATACTTTTTAAGGGTTTCATCTAGGCAATCTCCAGTGATTGCTTCTATAGCTTTGCCAAGCCAGCCGTAGGAGATGCCGTAACCCCATCGACTGCCAGGCTCAAATACTAACGGCGCTTTTAGAAAAGCATCATCACCATTTTTCATCGGAGCAATTTCTTTTTTTGAAAGTAACTCTGAAATTATTGGATCGTGATGTTCATATGCATGACCGGATGTACAGCTTAATAGATGATGAAAAGTAATAGGCACATCATTTTTCTTATATTTAATTACATCCCGTTCCTTATATGCAATTTTTAAATCATCAATTTCAGGAACATAAATCCCTACTCTTTCGTTTAAGTGAATTGAATAATCTTCAAGCATGGTCAAAGTAAGATATGCCGTTATAGGCTTAGTCATTGAGGCCATTCGAAACAATGAGTTTTTATTTCGGGATAAATTTGTGAACTCTGGATGATTAAAAACACCTTTGAAAGAAACAGCATCACTTCGTGTTATGCCGTAGTCAACAAACGGAATCTTCAAATTTAAAAAAACTTCTCTTATTTCTTTTTCAAAGCTTTCCATTCTATCAGGAGGATTTCAATTTATTTGAAATCTCAATAGTTCTCTCCATTTGTCTAAGAACAGGCTTTTCGATCAACTTTCCATCGACCATCACGAGACCAGTATTTGCATCTTCAAAAATACTTAGAATTCGCTCAGCTTTTTTTACCTCTTCATCGTTAGGGGAAAATATATCATTAATTATTGGAACTTGCTTTGGGTTAATAGAACCTTTCCCTGTGAATCCTAGTTTACGTGCTTGCTCACAGTAGCGTTTAAGACCATCACTATCGCTAAGATCCAGATAGGGCCCGTCTATTGCGTCAAGACCCTCTTTTGCAGCAGCATGTACCACTCTTGAACGCGCGTACAATAAATCTTCCCAGGTTAGGTTGCATCGAAGTTCTGCTGCCATATCAATTAAGCCAAAAAACAGAGTTTTTATTCTTTTACTTGCGCCTGCAATTTTAAAAACATTTTCTAAACCTTTATTCGTTTCAATGATTGGATGGAGATCACAGTCCTTATTTGCCTCTGATAATAGATCGTCTACAATTATAATTTCTTCTGCATCCATAACTTTAGGAAGCATTAACGCAGGGGGAGGGGTTTCACTTTTTAAAACAGCCTGAAGGTCTTCTAAGCCAAATTGCGTGCGGATACTATTAATTCTAAGAATTCGCTCTACATTTTCAAAGCCATTATCATCCTTAAAAAGATTTAAGGCATGCTTTCTGGCCTCGGCTTTATCATGCGGCGCTATACCATCTTCCAATTCTACACACACCATGTCAACACCACAGGCAAGCGCTTTTGGGAACATTTCCGGTTTTAACCCAGGCGTAAAAATGAAACTTCGTCGTGCTCTAATGCTCAAAATTAATCTCCTTTTGTATATAGCTTCTTTAGTTTTGGGTCGGAGTCCAAAGTTCTAAAAGACCATTTTTCGAAAACGCGTTTTATTTTTCCAGCAGGAAGGTTTAATTGAGACATAGGAATCCCACCATTTACTACCTCTCCATAATATTCAATTAAATTACCATTAAATTTAAAATAGGCCATACCTGGAACAGCTACTTTCAAGTTCTCAGAACCGGCTAGTGTAGAGGTGAACGAGAAGCGATATCTAGCGTATCCTTTACTCTCATTGCTTAACAGATCATACATTTCCCA
>CACAFI010000008.1 GCA_902531755.1 uncultured Alphaproteobacteria bacterium | reverse complement strand
TTTCCAGATCCATTTGGGCCCATTATAGCATGTACTTCACCTGGATTAATTGAAAGCGTTAAACCTTTAATAATCTGCTTTTTTTCTTCTTCCAAAGAGACCTTTAAATCATCAATTTTTAGCATGTCAGCCAACAGATCCTTCTAATGAAATAGCCACCAATTTTTGAGCTTCCATAGCAAACTCCATAGGCAGTGCTTGCAACACCTCTTTACAAAACCCGTTAACAATAAGTGCTACAGCATCTTCCTCTCCAATACCCCTTTGCATACAATAAAAGAGTTGATCTTCATCAACCTTTGAAGTCGTGGCTTCATGTTCTGCTCGTGCACTATTATTATTTACCTCTATATAGGGAACTGTGTGTGCTCCACATTTATTGCCAATAAGCAGACTGTCACATTGAGTAAAATTTCTTGAATCTTTAGATCTACTTCCAATTTGTACAAGCCCCCTGTATGTATTTTGAGCTTTCCCAGCGCTAATCCCCTTAGACACAATTCTGCTATTTGTATTTTTACCAAGATGTATCATCTTCGTACCTGTATCGGCCTGTTGCATATTATTTGTAATGGCTATGGAATAGAATTCTCCAGATGAATTATTACCTTTTAGAACACACGATGGGTACTTCCAGGTTATTGCAGAACCAGTCTCAACCTGCGTCCACATTACCTTAGAATTATCTTCCCTACAATCTGCTCGTTTGGTAACAAAATTGTAAATTCCACCAACCCCATTTTCATCTCCTGGAAACCAGTTTTGAACTGTCGAATATTTTATCTCTGCATCTTGGAGAATTACGAGTTCTACCACTGCTGCGTGCAACTGGCTTTCATCTCTTTGTGGCGCAGTACAGCCTTCAAGGTAACTTACGTAGGAGTTCTTATCTGCAATAATTAAAGTTCTCTCAAATTGTCCAGTATTTTCAGCATTGATTCTGAAGTAGGTTGATAACTCCATTGGACATCTTACTCCGTCGGGAACGTACACAAAAGATCCGTCAGAAAACACCGCAGAGTTGAGACAAGCGAAAAAGTTATCTGATATAGGAACAACCGATCCTAAATATTTTTGAACTAACTCAGGGTATTCTTGGATGGCTTCTGATATTGAACAAAAGATAACTCCTGCAGATTTTAACTCCTCCTTGAAGGTTGTTCCTACAGAAACACTGTCAAAAACAGCATCAACTGCTACCTTACGATCTGTTGGTCTTTCATTAGGATTTTCTTCTATTATTCCAGCCAGCTTTTTTTGCTCCGTTAGTGGAATTCCAAGCTTCGAGTAAGTCTCCAAAAGTTTGGGATCCACTTCATCCAAACTTTTGGGCTTTTCTTTCATATTAGCGGGTCTAGCATAGTAATATTGGTCTTGAAAGTCGATCTCAGGAATTTTTAATAGTGCCCAATCTGGTTGTTTAAGTTTCTTCCATCTATTATAGGCTTTAAGGCGCCATTCGAGCATCCACTCGGGTTCATTGTTTTTTGTTGAAATAAGCCTGACAATATCTTCATTTAATCCTAGAGGAGCATATTCGGTCTCTATATCTGTAGAGAACCCATACTTGTATGTTTCTCCAACTGACTTGACCGTAGAAAGCGTATCTTTGTCAATTGCCTCTCTTACTTCATAATCATCTATCATTTTTCTGAATCCCATCTTCCTTGATGTCTTGAATATAATTGTTTCCATGAGAAAATAAAGGCTTCAATATCACTTTTTTTTGTATTAGGTCCCAAGGATATTCGTAATGAACAATCTGCTAGATCTTCGCTATATGCCATTTCTTTTAGTAAGCTTAGTTCACTTAATTTTCCAGATGAACACGCAGTACCTGATGAGACACTGAAGCCTTCAAGATCTAGAGCAATCACCTGGTTCTCGCCTTTCCACCCTGGGGTAATTAAACAGGATGTGTTTGGGAGTCTTTTTTCTTCTTCTCCAACCACTATGGTGTTTTTTGAAATATCTCTAACTTCACTTTCTAACATATTTCTGAGAACTTCAATTTCTTGCCATACTCCATCCTTAACTAATTTCAAAGAATAGGCTAAAGCTTTAGAAAATGCAGCAATAAGCATAAAATTTTCTGTTCCTCCTCTTAACCCAAACTCTTGATTTCCCCCTACGATTAAAGGTTCGATTAAATCTTCATGTTCGACGAAAAGTAATCCTACCCCTTTTGGACCACAAACTTTATGTGAGGCTAAGAATAGTGCATTAGGCTTAATTTCGTCTAGTTTACAATTAATTTTACCAACAGCTTGAACTGCATCAGTGCACGCTATACCTTTTGGTACTTTTTGTAATATACCAGTCTCAGAATTAGCAATTTGTAAGGCTTTTTTGTGTTTAGCCTTTTTTAATGGAACAAGACCATTTTTCATAACTGGTAAAGATACATTACACCACTTTTTAACACAATCATGCTCGATAGCTGAGCATTCCAAATTTTTGTTGTGTAAAAATAGAGCTGCAGACTCTGACGCGCCGGACGTAAAAATTATTTTACCCTCATTAAGACCTAGAAGATCCATCACCTCGTCTCTTGAACACTCGATAATATTTCTTGCTTCTCTACCCTCAGAGTGAATTGAACTTGCATTACCTATCAAATCCAAATTTGAGATTATACTCTTTCGCGAATTTTCACACAACAAAGAACTTGCATTCCAATCAAAATATCGTCTGCCATTATGCAAAAGCGTCATTAAGCTTTTTCGAAGCTTGATACTGCTTGACAAGGCTCCATGGCGTCGGAAGCTACGTCTTCTAGTGAAATATTATGCAAGAACAGATAAACTTGAGAAGAAAACTGTTCCCAGAATTTTTCTGTTAAAATTAGCTCAGAAGGTTTTGGCAAAATTTTTGTGTTGTATCTATTCTCACTTGAGACAGCCGCGAAATTTTCATCAACAGCTTCCATAATATCATGGATCCTTATATCCTTAGGATGTAAATTTAGGCTAAATCCACCCGAAGCTCCTCTAATCGCTTTGACTAAATGCGCTTTACGCAATTTCATAAAAAGTTGCTCTAGGTATGTCTGCGATATACCAAGTTCGTTGGAAATCTCAGCTACTGATACTTTTGAGCAAAAATCTTTCCTAGCAATATATGCCATTGCTATTAATGCGTATTTGCCTTTAGTACTCAGTCTCATGCTTAAAATTTATAAATAAAATGCTTTTTATGTTTAAAATAGCTTGACTTAGAGGTCAAGCAATTAGTAACTGTATGACATCGATTAGTAAAGGAACTTCAATGCCCGAAGTGAACATATCAGGCCCGGGTGGCAGGCTAGAAGGCAGATTCCACCCTCAAAAGAATGACGATGCTCCTGTAGCAATATTACTACACCCGCATCCAAAGTTCGGCGGCACAATGAATAATAAAGTTGTCTATAATCTTCATTACTGTTTCTTCAACCTTGGGTTTACTTGCCTAAGGTTTAATTTTAGAGGAGTAGGCAAGAGCGAAGGAGCATTTGACGATGGATTAGGAGAGTTAGCAGATGCAGCATCAGCTTTAGATTTTCTACAAGCAAATACCCCAAATTCCAGTGCTTGTTGGGTGGTTGGCTTTTCCTTTGGCTCATGGATAGGGATGCAGCTTTTAATGAGAAGACCAGAAATAAGTGGTTTTATATCAGTTTCTCCCCCCGCAAATTCATATGACTTTAGCTTTTTGGCTCCCTGCCCTTCCTCAGGGTTGATTATCAATGGCAGTTTAGATCGTCTTGTACCTCCATCTGATATTAAAGGCTTATCAGATAGATTAAAACTTCAAAAAGGGATTCAAGTTTCTCATAAAGAGATTGAAGGTGCTGATCATTTTTTTACCAACTTCGAAGGGGAAATGACAAAAGCAGTTAATGAATACCTTGCTACAAGGTCAGATTTATAAATTTATGTAGGTTGATGTTAAAAAGTAATCTTCTGAATAATTTAAAAACCCGTGGCTTTATTAATGACTGCACAGATTTAACGGGTCTTGATGACTTGTTGAACGCATCAAAAGTTACCTGTTATATAGGCTACGATGCGACTGCTTCCTCTCTTCATGTGGGCCATCTCATGAATATAATGATGTTAAGATGGTTTCAGAAAGATGGGCACAGAGTGATAACTTTGTTAGGAGGCGGAACTACGAAGATAGGGGATCCTTCATTTAGAAAAACAGAGAGACCTTTAATAAATAATAACACAATAAATACTAATTTACTTAGTCTCAAATCAATATTCTCAAAATATATCAAATTTTCACCTGATTTTCCTGGTGCACTTATGCTAAATAATGATGAGTGGCTAAGTAAATTAAATTACTTAGAGTTTCTTAGGGATATTGGAAAGCATTTTTCAATCAACCGAATGCTCAGCTTCGAGTCAGTTAAAAGTAGGCTGCAAAAAAATGACCCCCTCAGTTTTCTAGAGTTTAATTATATGATTTTGCAAGGATATGACTTTTACAAATTAAACAAAGACCATAAATGCATTCTTCAGATGGGCGGGTCTGATCAGTGGGGCAATATAGTAAATGGCATTGAATTAACTAGGCGGATTAACGGTAAAAAGCTTTTTGGCTTGACTTCACCGTTATTAACAAACTCTGCTGGTGAAAAAATGGGTAAATCATCAAATGGCGCTGTATGGTTAAATGAAGAAAATCTCTCTCCTTACGAATTTTGGCAATTTTGGCGGAATTGTGATGACGATGATATAGAAAAGTTTCTTCTTCTTTTCACTGAGTTTTCTACCGAGAAAATTAAAGAACTGACCTCCAAGAAAGGGCATCACCTAAATGAAACTAAAATCATTCTAGCAAATGAGATCACCACCATTTGTCATGGAAAAATAAAAGCTAATGATGCATCTCAAACCTCCAAGGCGGTTTTTAGCGAAAATATTGGGTCGTCTAAACTACCAACAATTGAAATTAATGCACAGGATTGTCCTAAAATTATTTCTATTACTCAACTAATGACTATGTCGGGCATGGTGAAATCAGGGAAAGAGGCAAGGAGATTAGTAAATGAAAAAGCGGTAAAGCTAGAAGGGAAATTAATACACGATATTACTGAGAAGTTTGAAAAAGATACGTTTACTGATCCTCAAAAATTATCAATTGGGAAAAAGAGACATTTTAACATAGTTATTATATAGATTCATTTTTCAAGATAAACCTTTTTCATAAAATCTGGATTATTTACAGAACCGTTGTTTTTTAAATCACCTTTCTTAATCTTGTTTAATACATCCATTCCGGAACTTACCCTACCAAAAACTGTATAATTGCCATCCAAATGAGGAGCAGGTTTAAACATTATAAAAAACTGACTATTAGCAGAATTCGGATCCTGTGATCTTGCCATGCCGACCGTACCTTCTACGAATGGAAAATTAGAAAACTCAGAAGGCAAATTCGGCAATGAAGAACTTCCTCTACCCACTAGATTTGGGTTGAAAGCTAGCCTATTTCCAAACTGCAGATCTCCTGTTTGAGCCATAAATCCTTTAATTACTCTATGGAATACTACATCGTCATATGCACCCGAATTAACTAAAATTTTTATTCTCTCTACATGCAAAGGTGCCAAATCAGGTAGAAGTGTTATTTCAATTTTTCCATTTGACTCACCTGATACTTCGATAACAAGTTTATTCTCACCAAAAGCAACCTTGAAAAGAAATATGGCAAAAACAATACCTGTAATAGTTTTTTTTATAAGGTAGTATTTAAACATTTTTAGTTGTCTTTATAAAATCTGGGTCATCAACTTTTCCATTATCAAATTGATCTCCTTTTTTTATTTTATCTACAACTTCCATACCTTTTATCACTTTCCCCCAAACCGTATATTGATTGTTTAAATGAGGACTATCTTCTAGCATAATAAAAAACTGACTATTAGCAGAATTCGGATCCTGTGATCTAGCCATACCTACAACACCCCTTGCGAATGGCTCAGAGGTAAATTCGGCTTCAAGATCAGGAAGGTTAGAACCACCCATTCCAACACGGTCCACTTTTAAACCATTCTTCAAAGAACCGTACTGGCCATCACCTGTTTGAGCCATAAAGCCCTCAATTACTCTATGAAACACAACTTCATTAAAGTATTTATCTTTAGATAACTTCAATATTCTCTCACAATGTTTTGGAGCAAGATTACTGAGAAGTTCTATCGTAATATTTCCTTTATTCGTTTCTAAAACCATAGTATTTTTTTTACTTTTTTTTGCACTTTTTTTTGTTTCTTTTTTTTTCTTTAATGCCATCTTTAATCCTTTTCTCGGCTTTTGAATTTACTATTTATTGCTAAAGCAATATCTTCAGTCACAAACTTATCGATGTCACCACCGAGCTTAGCAATTTCCTTCACCAATCTCGATGCAATAGCTTGACACCCTGCATCTGCCATGAGGAAAACCGTCTCTATTTTATTGTCTAATACTCTATTCATTCCAACCATCTGAAACTCATATTCAAAATCTGAAACTGCTCTTAATCCTCTTATTAATATAGAAGCACCTACGTCTTTTGCACACTCTATAAGTAAATTCTTGAAAGGATGAACGACTGTATCCACCTTTAATGACTTCAAATTAGCTATTTCTTTCTCTATTAACTGCACTCTTTCCTCTAAAGAAAACAGAGGGTTCTTATCGTTATTAATAGCCACCCCAATTACCAACTTATCAACTAGTGTTGAAGCTCTACTAATAATATCTATGTGTCCGAGAGTTAAGGGGTCAAACGTGCCTGGGTACAATCCTACTCGCATTTTAGTTTTTCCTTCTTTTTTGGATCTCTTATCAAATGACTATCAAACAATAGGACTTAAAAATGCTCCTGTAAAACTTTCTTTAACAGTGGCAATGTATTCAGGTGTCCCTTGGCAAACCACCTTGCCACCTTTATCGCCACCCTCTGGCCCGATATCAATTATATGGTCTGCTGTTTTTATAACATCCAAGTTGTGTTCAATAACGACAATCGTGTTACCTTGGTCAACAAGTTCGTGTAGAATTTCAAGAAGCTTTTTAATATCATGGAAATGCAACCCAGTTGTAGGTTCATCTAAGATGTATAGAGTTGAACCCGAGCTCTTTCTCGATAATTCTTTTGCAAGCTTTACTCTTTGCGCTTCTCCTCCCGACAAAGTTGTCGCCTGCTGACCAACCTTAATGTAACCAAGTCCAACTCTTTTTAAAGTTGACATTTTTTCTCTTATAGAAGGAACTGCTTTAAAAAAATCCTCAGCTTCGTTTACTGTCATTTTCAAGACGTCTGAAATGTTTTTATCCTTGAATTTTATTTCTAGAGTTTCTCTATTGTACCTATTCCCGAGGCAATGGTCGCATTCCACGTAAACATCGGCAAGAAAATGCATTTCTATCTTTATTAGCCCATCACCCTGACATGCCTCGCATCTCCCACCTTTAACATTGAAAGAAAATCGTCCAGGCAAATATCCTCTTGCTTTTGATGAAGGTAAGCCTGCAAACCAATCCCTTATATGCGTAAATGCACCTGTGTAAGTAGCAGGATTAGATCTTGGCGTTCTTCCTATCGGAGATTGGTCTATATCTATGACCTTCTCAAAACTCTCTAAACCTTCAATTCTTTCATATTTTGCAGGGGTTTGTCTTGAGCCATTAAGTTTCGATGCTGCCGCTTTAAAAAGAGTTTCTATTATTAAAGTAGATTTTCCTCCTCCCGATACACCCGTTACACAAATAAACAATTCTGTTGGAATAGAAATAGTAACGTTTTTCAGATTATTACCATTTGCTCCTATCAATTTTAACTCAGATTTAGGTTTAATTCTTCTTTTTAATGGCACAGGTATGCTTTTTTCCCCGGAAAGATAAAGTCCAGTAAGCGACTCTTTATTTTTAATAACATCCAGGGGAGTTCCTTGTGCAACAACATATCCTCCCTGAATTCCAGCACCTGGGCCAAGATCTATTACGTGATCAGCTTCTCTTATTGCTTCTTCATCATGCTCAACTACCAACACTGAGTTACCCTGCTGCTTCAGGTCTTTAAGGGTTTTTATGAGCCTTCTATTATCTCTTTGGTGTAATCCAATCGAAGGCTCATCCAATACGTAGAGTACGCCTGTCAACCCAGATCCGATTTGACTAGCCAATCTGATCCGCTGGCTCTCTCCCCCAGATAATGTACCTGAGGCTCGACTAAGAGTTAAGTATTCTAGACCAACATTATCCAAAAAAGCTAACCTGTTTGAAATTTCTTTTATAATTGAACTACCAATTTGTAGCTGCGATTTAGAAAGGGTTTTTTTCAATGACTCTACCCAAAAAAGCAACTGCTTAATTGACTTGTTACAACACTCCCCAATGTTTAATTCCGCAACCCTAACACAAAGAGCCTCCTGTTTTAGTCTGTGCCCATTACATTTTGAACAAGGCCTTTCACTTCTGTAACGCTTAAACTCTTCTAGCAACCAAGGTTCAACCGTTTCATCGAACCTGCGCCTAAGATTAGAAATAACCCCTTCAAATGATTTTTTTGTGTTAAAAACTCGTCCACCATCATCAAACCTGAAGTTTATTTGCTCTCCTTCATTACCGTATAACAATATTTTTTTAATTTTTTTTTCAAGCTCATTCCAAGGAGCATTGGGATTAAAATCATAATGTTTTGACAAAGACTCGATAGTCTGTCGATAGTATGGATTAGAACTTCTTGTCCAAGGCACTATAGCACCATCATAGACCGACAACTTTCCATCTATTACTATTAGGCTCTCATCAAATTGGTCTTCTCTACCAAGACCATCACACGCCTCACAAGCGCCAGTGGGGGCATTGAAAGAAAATAATCTTGGTTCGATTTCTCCTAAGCTAAAACCAGAAACTGGACATGCAAATTTTTCAGAAAATAAAAGAGAGTCTTTTTGTTCATCCTCATCGAAAAGGTCAAGAACTACTATTCCTTCAGAAATATCTAAAGCGGTTCTTAAACTGTCAGCAAGCCTATCACAAATCCCGTCTCCAGAACCAGTGATCAAACGATCCACAAGCACATCTATATTATACCGATATTTTTTGTTTAGTGACGGTATTTCGTCAATTTCATAAAGGTCTCCATTTATCCTGATCCTCTGAAAACCCCTTTTTAGCATCTCATTAATTTCCTTTTTGAATTCTCCTTTTCTTTCTTTAACTAACGGGGCGTAAATAAATAATTTTAGCCCAGGCTTAAGCTTCAAAATAATATCTATCATATCCGATATTTGTTGGGCCTTTATGGGTTTTCCAGTGACCGGACTGTAGGGCACCCCAACTCTAGCGAATAGTAATCTAAGGTAATCGTAAATTTCGGTAACGGTGCCAACAGTGGAACGAGGATTCTTACTGGTTGTCTTTTGCTCAATTGAAATAGCTGGGGATAATCCCGATATGCTTTCTACATCTGGTTTTTGCATCATGTTTAAAAACTGTCGTGCATATGCCGAAAGGCTTTCCACGTAGCGCCTCTGACCCTCAGCATAAATTGTGTCGAATGCAAGTGATGATTTTCCAGACCCTGATAACCCAGTTAGAACAACTAGCTTATCTCTCGGAATATCAACGTCTATTGCTTTCAAATTATGTTCTTTAGCAGAACGGACTTTAATATGTGAGATAGAATCCAAAGAAAACCTCCTGATCATCAATTAAAGCAAATAAGAAATATTTAAAGTACTTTTTAATATTCAACTTGATACTTTGTTGAAAATTATATACTTCGATGGTAAGTTTAACTTAGCGAGGTTTGTGTCATGGCTGGAAGTTTAAATAAAGTATTACTTATTGGGAATTTGGGAAAAGATCCAGAACTACGAGAGTTTCCAAATGGAGGGAAAGTATGCAATTTTCCTTTAGCTACAAGCGAAACATGGAAAGATGCCACCACAGGGGAGAGACAAGATCGAACGACCTGGCATAATATTGCGATTTTCGATGACCGTCTTGCTGAAATAGCCGAGCAATACCTTAGGAAGGGATCTCAAGTTTACATTGCGGGTCAACTAGAAACAAGAAAGTGGCAAGATCAGGCCGGCAATGATAGATACACAACAGAAGTAGTACTTAAAAAGTTCAGGGGTGAACTCACTATGCTGGGTGGTAGGCCAGATGAATTGTCTACTACCTCGAGCCAACAAAACGAAACTCAACCATACCAATCAGTAGGAAAAAACAGATCAGACCAAAATGATCTGGAACCAGATGATTTAGACGATGAGATCCCATTTTAGTTTTGTCCAATTTTTTTAGGAACTCAAACATTTGACAGATAATGACGGCAATGAAGAACACTCAGAGGGTGAAAAAATAATAGTCGATAAAAGCGTGTCGCTAGTATCACTAGAGACAGAGATGAAATCTGCTTATCTGGATTATGCAATGAGTGTAATAGTAAGTAGAGCTATTCCAGATCTCAGAGATGGATTAAAACCAGTTCATAGACGAATTTTATACTCTATGCATGAGACAAATAATACATTCGATCGACCATATAGAAAGTCTGCTAGGCCTGTAGGTGATGTGATGGGTAAGTATCATCCTCATGGAGATCAGGCTATTTATGATGCGCTTGTTAGAATGGCTCAAGATTTTTCAATGTCTTTGGTCTTGTTGGATGGGCAAGGAAACTTTGGGTCAATTGATGGAGACTCTGCTGCTGCCATGAGATACACAGAAGTCCGAATGGCAAAACCCACAGCTGCTTTGCTTGACGATATCGAAAAAGGTACTGTTGATTTCCAAGATAATTATGATGGCAAAGATATAGAGCCGAGAATTTTACCAGCAAGATTTCCAAATTTATTGGTAAATGGTGCTGGAGGTATTGCAGTTGGGATGGCAACAAACATTCCTCCCCACAATATCGGAGAAGTGATCGATGCTTCTTTGGCTGTAATAGAAAATCCGCATATAGACATTGAAGACTTAATGAAACTTTTGCCTGCCCCTGATTTTCCTACAGGTGGAATTATTTTGGGCCAAAGTGGATCCAGGCAGGCATATTTGACTGGAAAAGGCTCAATAGTTATCAGAGCGAAACATACGGTAGAGGAGCAGAAAAAAGACAGGTTTTCTATTGTGATAACTGAAATTCCATATCAGGTAAATAAATCATCTTTAGTTGAAAAAATAGCCGATCTTGCTAGAGAAAAAAAGATCGAGGGAATATCGCATGTTCAAGATGAATCTGATAGGCTTGGTATAAGAGTTGTTGTTGACTTAAAAAGGGATGCGACAGTCGAAGTCGTATTAAACCAACTATATCGATTTTCACAGATGCAAACTAGTTTTGGTTTCAATCTTCTAGCTCTAGACAAAGGGAAACCAGTTCTTCTAGACCTAAAAAGTTTTTTGAATAAATTTATTGAATTTCGAGAAGAAGTGGTTGCAAGACGAACCATTTTTGAACTGGAAAAAGCGAGAGAAAGAAGCCATATCCTTTGTGGCTTAGCAGTGGCAGTTTCCAATGTTGATAAAGTTATTTACATAATTAGAAGTTCGGAAAATCCCTCTAAAGCCAAAGAAACACTTATGGCTACAAAGTGGAAAGTAAAGGAATTAAGCCAATATCTAGAGCTCATTGATGATCCTCTTCATAAAATAAAAGAAGATGGAACTTATCTTTTGTCAGAACAACAGGCAAAAGCGATACTAGAGTTGCGTTTACAGCGTCTGACGGCCCTTGGAGCAACCGAAATCGGAAGCGAACTAGAGGACTTAGCAAATAAGATAAAGGTTTGCCTAGATATTTTAAAATCAAGAGAAAGAATAAGAGAGATAATTTCTTCAGAATTGTTAGAAGTCAGGGAAAGCTATGCTGTCCCAAGAAGATCTGAAATTCAAGAATTCGAAGGAGACTTTGAAGATGAAGACCTTATAGAAAAAGAAGAGATGGTTGTAACAGTTACGAGGGAAGGATACATTAAAAGAACAGCGTTATCGGAATATAGAGAGCAAAAACGGGGTGGTAAAGGTACTCAAGGAATGAATACAAAGGAAACTGATGTGGTAACTAATCTATTTGTTACGAACACACACACTCCTTTATTATTCTTTTCTTCTGATGGCTTTGTTTACAAGCTTAAGACCTGGCGTCTTCCACAGAGTGGTAGGAACTCAAAAGGTAAAGCAATTATAAACCTACTGCCAATAAATTCATCCGCTAGAATTACAACCATATTACCAGTTGATGCAGAGGAAGAAACCTGGAAAGATCTCCAAATATTTTTTGCAACGTCTACAGGTAACGTGCGAAGAAATGCATTGTCAGATTTCACAAATGTAAAAGCAAATGGAAAAATTGCTATGAAATTGCCTGAAAACACAACACTAGTTGGTGCACAGATTTGTAAGAATGATAATGACGTTCTCCTTACCACGGCAAAAGGAAAAGCTATTCGTTTTAATACCGAAGATGTAAGAACTTTCAAAGGTCGTGACTCCGTTGGCGTCAGAGGAATAACTTTGAAGAAAGATGACACGGTAATATCTATGGCCATATTAAAACACGTAGAAGTCAATACAGAGGAACGACTGGCATATTTCAAAATGAGAAGAGCAATTACAGGTGAAGATAATGGAATTGAAAATGGAGAAGACTCCACTCTAGTTTTAAGTCAAGACAGATATGTTCAGTTAGGGGCGTTAGAAGAGTGGATTTTAACAATAACTTCACAAGGTTTTGGCAAAAGATCGTCAGCCCATGAATACAGAAGATCAGGACGCGGAGGTCAAGGAATAACATCAGCTAATCTTGAAAGACGACAAGATAGTATCATAGCCTCTTTCACCGTGGAAGATGATGACCAAATAATGCTTGTTACTTCTACAGGCCAAAGTATACGTTGTTCAGTTTCTGAAATATCAAGACAGTCAAGAAGTGCATCAGGTGTAAAGGTATTTGATACCAAGGGAGATGAAAATGTTGTATCTGTCGCTTGGATAGCAGATACAACCGAAGACACAGATTAAATGACAAAGAAAAAAGTTGCTATTATTGGAGGTGGGCTAGCTGGGAGCGAAGCCGCATGGCAACTCAGTCGCATGGGTATATTTTCAAATTTATATGAAATGAGACCCAGTAAAAAAACTCCTGCCCATAAAACTTCTTTGCTAGCAGAGTTAGTTTGCTCGAATTCGTTTAGATCAGATGACGACACCAATAATGCAGTAGGACAACTACATTGGGAAATGAGAGCTGCTGATGGTCTCATTATTTCAATGGGTGACAAGGCACGTATACCAGCAGGAAGCGCAATGGCAGTTGATCGTATGAAATTCTCTTCGGAAATAACAGAGTTGATAAAAAATAATTCTTTTATAAACATAATTCAAAAAGAAATTACAGACTTAAAACAATTAACAGAAGACCACGTAATAATTGCAACTGGTCCTCTTACATCAAATAAACTAGCACAATCTTTAATAGAACTAACTGGATCACAAAATTTATATTTTTATGATGCTATAGCACCTACCGTTTACGCAGACTCCATTAATCATGAAAGCACATGGTTTCAATCTAGGTATGATAAAGGAGATAGCATTGAAGAGAAGGAAGCTTACCTTAACTGTCCTATGACAAAAGATGAATATTATGAGTTTGTTTCTCAACTCTCTGAAAGTGATAAAGCCGACTTTAATGATTGGGAAGCGGATGTACCATTTTTTTCTGGATGTTTACCAATCGAGGTAATGGCATCAAGAGGCAAGGACACGCTTAGGTTTGGACCTATGAAACCAGTAGGACTAACAAATCCAAAAAGTGACATGAAACCATATGCTGTAGTTCAGTTAAGAAAAGAAAATAACGAAGGTACTTTATTCAATATTGTAGGATTCCAAACAAAAATCAAGCATTCTAGGCAAGCAGAAATTTTAAGGTCAATTAATGGTCTGCAGAAAGCTAGGTTCGCGAGGTTAGGTGGGATACATAAAAATACTTTTTTGAATTCACCAGATATTTTAGATAAATACTTCCAACTAAAATCATACCCTAATATTAGCCTTGCAGGACAAATTACAGGTGTCGAAGGGTATGTAGAGAGTGCCGCTATTGGCTTGCTAGTAGGACGAATGATTGGAGCAAAAATTCTAGGTGAAGACGTAAAATTACCTCCTCCTGATACTGCTTTAGGAGCCCTTGCCCATCACCTAATTGCACATAATAATGACTTTCAACCAATGAACGTAAACTTTGGGCTTTTCAAATCTACCGTAAATAATTTTAAAGGAAAGAAAAACAGGCGAGAGAGGTACACAGCCTATACATCAATCGCAAAATCGAGTTTTCACAGTTGGTTAGAGTCTCAAAGTAATCTCTCTAGAGAAGTTCTGTAAAGAAACATGATTTAGACCCAGTATGACAGGCAGCGCCAGTTTGCTTGACTTCAAATAGGACGGTATCTCCATCACAATCAATATGTATTTTTTTTATTTTTTGAATGTTACCAGATGTTTTTCCTTTGATCCAAACCTCACCTCTAGACCTCGACCAATAGGTTGCAAGCCCACTTGAAAAACTCTGAAATAAAGTATCTTTAGATCCCCAAGCAAGCATAAGAACCTGCCTACTTTCGTGATCTTGTGCTACGCAGGGAATTAACCCATTATCATTAAACTTTAAAGTATCTATTTTTTGTTTAAATTTTATTTCATTCACTTTATAGTCCTTTTGTCGGTACTAGGGGAATATTTAACACACATGGATTTATACACAAATAATATTTTAGAACTTGCTTCCACTATTCCAGTCACAACTAGGTTAAAGCATCCAGATGTTACTGTTACAAAGAGAACTGCAATATGTGGTTCTAGCATTACTATGGACTTAAATATTTCGCAGTCAAAGATTACAGAGATTGGTCTCGACATAAAAGCATGCGCACTTGGTCAGGCATCAGCTTGCATTTTTGCAACCCATGCAATTGGGGCAGATATTGGCACAATAAAGGAACTAAGAGAAAACTTAAAAACATTCCTAGAAACAGGAACCTTTTTAATAAAAGATCCATTTACTAGATACAAGTACTTCGAGCCTGCTCAAAAAGTTCCATATAGGCATGATTCAGTTCTTCTTATTCTTGACGCTTCAATTGAAGCATTGCAAGAGGTTTCCGGCTTAAAAACAAAAAGTAACTAGTCCATATAAAAAAAGTGACATTCCAATAATAATTAAATTAATAATGTCTGCTACTAGACTTTTTTCTAAAATTAAAAAAGGTATTTTATTTTTCATTACTATCTCCTGAGATTCCAATATAGAACATAATAGGAACATGTAAAGAACAAAATGCAAACAAAAACTATTTTTTATTGTTTTTGTACTGAAGTTTTAGTATCTTGCGCTAGTTTGTACGCCTCCAAGAATAGCTCTGGTTCTTCCGTTACTTCAGACAACTTAAATATTTTATGGCCCGATTGCATCGTTCCGAGCAAATCTCCAGAGCCTCTGAGCGTCATATCTTTTTCGGCAATCTCAAACCCATCCTGCGTATCTCTCATAATTTTAAGCCTCTGAATAGCTTGATCTGAAAGATTTCCATCATATATCAAAAAGCAGTATGATTTTTTATTCCCCCTACCAACTCTCCCTCTAAGTTGATGTAACTGTGAAAGACCAAATCTATTTGCATTTTCAATTACAATTGCTGTGGCATTTGGATTATCTATTCCAACTTCAATAACAGTGGTTGAAACTAAAATGTCAATTTTTCTTTCGTTAAATTTTTTTAGTTCACTTTCTTTATCCTCACTAGGCATTTGCCCATGAATTAGACCAACCTCAAACTGGGTAAATTCTTTTCTTAAATACGCAAATCTGTCATTTGAATTAGAGAGATGACTATTTTCACTCTCCTCTATTAACGGACACACCCAATAAACCTGCTGACCTTCAGACATCTGCTTGGCTAATTTATCCAATAGCTTTCTAATTTTTTTTCCAGATATGGTAAGCGTTTCGATACTCAGCCTGTTTTTTGGTTTCTCCTTAATTGTTGTCAAATCACGATCACTAAATACTGTCAAAGCTAAAGATCTGGGTATGGGGGTTGCACTCATTATAATTGAATTAACGTTGCCTTTTTTTTCTAACCTAAATCTTTGCATTACTCCGAACTTATGTTGCTCATCAATAACAGCCAAGCGAAGGTTATGAAAATGTACATTTCTCTGGAAAAGAGCGTGTGTGCCAATAACGATTTTTGCTTCTCCACCAGAAATCAAAAGCAACTTCCTTTCCCTTTCACTTCGATTGTCAGATCCTGTTAAAATAGTGACATTTAATTTATTTATCTCTTGCGCTCTCAATACGTCTTTCAGTGACTTCACATGTTGCATTGCAAGGACTTCTGTAGGAGCCATAATTGCAACTTGATGTCCTCCTGAAACTACAAACATTGCAGCAAGAAGGACAACAATAGTTTTGCCACTACCAACATCGCCTTGCAGCAAACGATTCATTTTAGGCTCTGATTCAATATCATCTAAAATCTCGTAAAGCGCATTTAGCTGACTTTTAGTAAGCTGGAAAGAGAGATTATTAATTAAGTTTTTAATAAGAGCTTTATCCCCCTGTACTTTGAATCCTACTTTTTTCTTAACAGTACGTCTGAATTTATCCAATTTTAGATGATGTGCGTAAAATTCATCAAAAATAAGCCTCTCTCTAGCTTTTATAATACAGGATAGGTCTTTATTATTCTTAGGCATGTGGATTAGGCTTAACGCATCTGAAAAACTGGGCCAGTTTTTTTCTTGAATAAATTTTTTAGGGAACCACTCCGCAGTCAATTTAAAATCATTTATTACATTGATCACTGTTTTCTGTAAAAATTTATTTCCTAAACCAAATACAGAAGGATAGATGGGTTCAATTTGAGGGATCTTAAAGATTTGATCTGGTTTAACGGAATAATCGGGGTGTATCATAGTCAACTTACTCCCATCGAGTGTTAGGTCACCAGAAATCACTACATTTTTACCAAGTGGATAATGATTATTCAGCTGAGCCTTGTTAAAAGAAAATAATATAATTATTAGAGGGCTACCGTATGTTTCAGCTAAAATTCTAAGTGGTGATCGTCTGCTTTTTGGGTAAATATACTTTTTAATTGAAACTTCTATGGTCACAGCTCTGGGAAGTAAACTTTTATCCACTTTAAACCAACGGTCTCTCTGTTTATATTTTCTGGGTAAAAGAAGGAGGAGGTCTAGTATGGACTCTATGGACGCTTGTAAAAGCTTTTTGCAAGACTTAGGGCCAATACCTTTAAGGGTAGAAACACTGTCCAATAAATAGTCTTGACCCACACTTTTTAGAAGATCCTTCATAGATTATAATCAATTAAACCTTTAAACTCTTCCTCATAAATTTGCTTTACACCTAATTCATCTGCTTTTTTGACTTTTGAACCTGGGGCTTGACCAACTATTAAGAAATCTACTTTACTAGATAGTGCTGTTAGAACCTTTGCCCCTTGCCTCTCGCAAATGGACTTCAACTCCGCTCTCGAAAATGCATTAAATGTACCTGTTAGAACCAACTTTTTATTAGTTATAGCTGTTTCAATTTTACTTAATTTAATGAACTTTTCTATTTTTACGTAATTTAGTAAATCCTCTAGTTTTTCTCTCTCTTTAAAATCTGAAAAAAACCCTACAAGAGAAGTAACCATTAGCTGCCCAATTCCCTCAATTTCAAAAAGAAAATGCCTATCATTTTTTGAGATGCCCGCTTTAATAGCGTTATAAAAATCATCCCATGATCCAAAATAACCGGCTAAAATTTGTGATGCATTCTCTCCAATATGGCGAATACCCAGAGAAAAAAGAAACCGGTCGAGTTTTATAAATTTTGCTTTCTCAATTGAATGAAATAGATTTTTAAGCGACTTTTCACCCCAACCTTTTCCAAGAAATTCAATAAAATTAAATCCATGTTTTGACTTTGATTCTAATCGAAAAAAATCAGCGGGTTGTTGGATTAGGTCTTTTTGATAAAACTCTTCAATAATTCTTCCCCCAAGCCCATCAATATTAAAAGCTTTTTTAGAAACAAAATGCTTTAAACGTGCAATCACCTGTGCCTCACAGTGCTGAAAATTATAACACCTTATAGCCGAGTCTGTTTTATCAATCTTAACTTCTGCCCCGCAGGAGGGACAAAGGTCTGGAAAAAAAAATGCCCCAGATGTTGAGTTTCTTTTAGAAATATCTACATCTTTAATTTTCGGAATTACATCTCCTGCCCTATAAACTGTAACCCAATCACCTTTTCTAATATCAGCACCATCCCTTATTTTATTGCCTTTATTATCTAAACCCCTAATAAA
This sequence comes from uncultured Alphaproteobacteria bacterium, assembly GCA_902531755.1. Lineage (GTDB taxonomy): Bacteria > Pseudomonadota > Alphaproteobacteria > Rhodobacterales > Rhodobacteraceae > CACIJG01. The sequence continues at coordinate 29,102 of CACAFI010000008.1, read as the reverse complement.
ATCTCTATTGTGTAGCGTAGCGCTAGAAACTATCACCCCACCTATATTTACGGGCTTCAACTTTGCTACTGGTGACAAGGTTCCTGTTCTACCTATTTGAATTTCAATTTCTTCAACAACTGTAATGGACATCTCAGCTGGAAATTTGTGCGCGATGGCCCATCGAGGTGATGAAGATCTAAACCCAAGTCTCTGTTGCAAACGAAAATCGTTTACCTTATACACTATGCCGTCAATGTCGTAATCGAGTTCAGTCCTCATAGAGAAAACTTTTTCGTAATACTGCAAGAGTTCTTCTATACTAGTAAAAACTTTGGAAATATCGTTTGTTTTAAACCCTAGATCGTTAAAAGTTTTAAGCAACATTGCTTGACTATCAGCTAAGTGATATGGGGCATTACCGACAGAGTATGCAAAAAAGCATAAGTTTTTATTTCTATTTTTGTTTGATTTAAACTGCCTTAGTGTACCAGATGCTGCATTTCTTGGGTTAGAAAATGTCTTGCCACCCTTCCTTTTTAGCTCTTCATTTAATTCACTGAAAGTTGAATTTGGGAAGTAAACTTCTCCTCTTATTTCAAGCGTATCAATTTTTACCGGAATAGATAATGGTACATCTGATATAAGCCTAGCATTTTCGGTAACATCTTCGCCAATGTGGCCATCACCTCTGGTCAAGGCTTGAAATAAAGCACCATTTTTATAGATCAATGATAAAGATAATCCATCAATCTTTGGTTCAAACGCTAAGTCAATACTCTTGCTTTCAGATAAATCTAGAAATGATCTTATTTGTTTTAGGAAATTATAGATATCCTTATCACTAAACGCGTTGGAAAGAGAGTACATTGGTGTAAGATGCTTAACTTTTTTGAACTTAGAGTTTGGCATTGCTCCTACTTGATCTAAAACTTTATATTCGTCTGCTAATTCCGGGTATTTTGCTATAATTTTTGCGAATTCAGAAATGTAATGGTCGTACTCTTGATCTGTGATATCCGATCGATTGTAGTTAAAATACGCCACTCTTGATTTTGTTATTATCTCTGATAGTTCTTTGAGCCTGGATACTGCTTCAGATTTTATTGTCATCTAACATCCTATTAAAAAATATCCCATTAGATTACTGATGTTTTTTATACACTTCAAACGTAGTTTCAAGTAGTTGATCATATCAAAAATTTTATTTGATTGATCAAAAATCTTATCTAGGTTAGAGAAATAGCTATGAATAATTTAGGTATAAATAAAAAACCGAAAGACACTAGAGTGGTTGTTGCAATGTCTGGTGGAGTGGATAGTTCCGTAGTTGCGGCTATTTTAAAAAGACAAGGCTATAATGTAATCGGTCTGACGATGAAATTGTTTGATTACAAAAAGGTAAACAAAAATAGTAAAACGTGTTGCGCGGGTACTGACATTATGGATGCAAGAAAAGCGGCAGCAGAAATTGGCATCCCACATTATGTTATCAATTTTGAAAAAGAATTCCGACAAAAGGTAATAGAAGATTTTATAAGTAGTTATTCTGGGGGAACAACACCAGTTCCCTGCATTCGATGCAACGAACGAATAAAATTTAAAGATTTAATTTTAAAGGCAAAAGAATTTAATGCAGACTGCCTAGCAACGGGGCATTATGTTAAACGAGTTGAGGTAGGAACATCTATTCAACTTCATACAGCTAGTAATCCAGACAAAGATCAAAGCTATTTTTTGTTCACAGTTACTCCCGAGGAATTAAAATTTTTAAGATTTCCGCTAGGCTCTATAAAAACAAAGTCTGAAACACGAGATCTTGCTAAAAAATATAATTTAAAGGTTGCTGACAAAAGTGAGAGTCAGGATATATGCTTCGTTCCGGACGGATCTTACTCGGAGGCAATCAAAAAGTTGAGGCCTAACGCATCTGTTCCAGGTGACATTATTAATTTGGATGGAGAAGTCGTTGGTACCCATGGAGGAATAATTAAATATACAGTTGGACAAAGAAAAGGAATAGGCATTCAAGCGTCAGAACCTATGTTTGTTTTGAACATAAATGCTAATAAAAATACTATAACAATTGGGCCAAGAGAGGCGCTTAGGCAAGCGAGGTTTTATATCGATGACGTTAATTGGCTAGATGACATGAGTTTTGATAAGCTTATTGGATCAACAAAAAATATTCTTGTTAAAACTCGGTATCAAAGAACACCAGTATTGGCGGATGTCAACCCGTTACCTAATAAAAAAGCGTTAGTAACTCTTTTTAATCAAGAAGAAGGCATATCACCTGGCCAGGCTTGTGTTTTTTATTGTAGAGAAAAAAAACGAGTTTTGGGAGGCGGATGGATAACAAAATGAGGTTGGTTTTAATATGACAATAATTATTTCACCTGCAAAAAAACTTACACCAACTAATAATAGTCTTGGTGTTGAAACAACAAATAGTGAATTCCCTACTAAACTTAATGAGTTGGTAGATTATGCCAAGTCATTAAGTGAGAAAGATTTAATTGATAAAATGAAAATCAGCCCTTCGTTAGCTCAGCTTAACTTTGATAGATTTCAAAAATTTCAAGACAAACCAAGTTTAAATGCAATCACACAAGCAATTTACACCTTTAAAGGTGATACTTATGTTGGCCTGAAAGCTGAAAACTTTACAAAAGATGATTTAATTTTTGCGCAGCAAAACCTATTAATTATTTCTGGGCTATATGGGATGCTAAAACCTCTTGACGGAATTCAACCTTATAGATTTGAGATGGGAACAAAAATTGACCTTAATGGTTACAAATCATTATATGAATTCTGGATGAACCCTCTGTTTGAATTCATGAAAAAGAGGATAGAAATTGGCAAAAATGGCATACTTAATCTTGCTTCTGAAGAGTATTCAAAAGCATTAAATTTCAATAAAATAGGTTGCAAGCTAGTTACACCGGTATTTAAGACAGAAAAAAATGGAGAATTGAAAACTGTGGGCATACTCTCAAAAAGAGCAAGAGGAATGATGGCAAGTTATGCAATTAAGAATAAAATTAAAGATTATGCAGAAGTCAATGAATTTTCAGAAGACGGCTACGTATACAGTAAGGATTTAAGTACATTATCAAGGCCAGTTTTTATTAAATAAGTCTTTTTGCATTTTTGGCTTTTCTTCTATGTCGTGTTCCAAAATTTTTGTGTATTCCTTCGATTAATAACTTTGTCATAGGGTGGTTAGGAAACTTCGTTGAGTAAGATTTCAACAATTCATTAATAGCCTCAATTTGATTAATGCTCGGGTCCAGAGAAATAAGCCAATCAAAAAATATAACCCTACAAGAACTTGGATCAATGTTCTCGATGTTATAAGCCTCAAAGATTAAACCTTTTTCATCATAATAGATATCACCCTTAAATATTTTACTTTTCTTATTAATCACAAACTTAGTTACCTCTCTTGGACCCAAAAAAAACATATAAAACCGTTATTAAACCAAATATAAAAACAAATGGACCAAAGAGATATAAAAAAATATTGTAACCAGCAAACTCGGGTTTAAATAGAATGAAAGCACCGTATTTTGATACTAAAAATTTCTCAATTTCATCATCTGTATGACCCTTAACTAATTGATCCCGTATAGACAGGCGAAGGTCTTTAGCAAACTCTGAATCAGAGCTATCAATGTTTTCATTCTGACATACTAAACAACGGATGTTCGAGCTCAAATTTCTAGCCCTATTCTCTAATCTTGTATCACTTAAAATTTCAGATGGCTCAACAGCAAAAGCACTTGTGCCTACAAAAAAAATGAAAAAAAGATAGTAAAACCACATCAATTTATATCTTCATGCCTTGGCTTTTTGTATGAAGTAAAAGAGAGTAGGCTGAAAAAACCTCCTAAAGCTATTAATATTACACCAACCCAAATAAAAGAAATAAATGGTTTGATGTAAGTCCTTACCACCCAAGCGTTTTCATCAAGCTTATTTCCAAGAACCATGTAAAAATCGTTAAAAAGCGTTGGATTTATGGACGCTTCTGTTGTGACTTCATTACGTGAAGGGTATAATCGTTTTTCAGGTAGTAACATACCAACCAGCTTGTTATTATTTAACACTTCAAATGAGCCTGAGACTTTTTTAAAGTTTTTTTCTACTGAATAATCAATACCTTTGAATACTATTTGGTATGATTTGAGATAATAACTCTCTCCTACTTCAACTTTTCGAATATCCTCTATTTCCCAACTCGCAACTGCGGTAACTCCAAAAATGAGTAATCCAAAGCCAAAATGGGCAATAGTCCGCCCAATCAACCTATAATTTAGTACGAGTGAGTGCTTTAAGCCTTCGATCAGAGTAGGTCGGGATTTAAAAGAAAAAATAAACTCTAAAATACTACTTAAACAAACCCATGAAGCCAAAAAAAGTCCAATAAATGTCAAAAGTTTAAAATCTTTCCATATAAATGCACCAACTGATAAACTTGTAGAAATAAAAATCAGAATGACTATTTTTCTAATATCGCCAATTTTTTTTCCCGTCCATCGAATTTTGCTAGCAATTGGCAACATGAATGCAAAAATGACAACAAAGGGTGTGAGCGAGACTTCATAAAAAGGTTCACCAACGGATACCTGTTCATCGAAAATAGCCTCAATTATAAAAGGCCAAATAGTGCCTAGAAATACAACAGCTGCTATCACTAACAATATTAAATTCTGTACTATTATCCAAAGCTCTTTGGAAGCGAAGTGAAGCTTCATAAAATTTTCGTAATTGGGTCTTTTTGTCATATAAATAAATAAACTTGAAGCAATAGCTAGAAAAATTATCAATAGTATAAATAATCCCCTAGAGGGATCATTCGCAAAAGCGTGAACGGAGGTAATTAATCCAGACCGTACTATAAAGGTTCCTATCATTGAAAAGGAAAATCCCATAATGGACAGTAGAATTGTCCAATTTAATAAAGAATTTCTCCTTTCAAGAATTAAAACACTGTGAATTAAAGCTAGGTTTATCAACCAAGGAAGCAAAGAGACATTTTCAACTGGGTCCCAGAACCACCAACCTCCCCAACCTAGCTCATAATAGGCCCAGATACTTCCTAATAATATACCAAGTGTTAAGAAAACAAAAGGAACCAAGGACCAAAATCTTATAAGCCTAACAATATTTATGTTGTGATCACTTGTTAATAAAAATCCTATTGCTATTGAGAAAGGAATTGAAAGACCTAAATAGCCTAGATACAAAATTGGGGGGTGTACTACGAGAAGCACATCTTGTAAAATTGGATTGAGATCTTGACCATTTAAAGGTGGAAATTCAAGTCTCTCGAATGGATTCGACAAAAGCAAAAGATAAAATAAAAAGAGAGCTATTGTTGATAATTGAACGAGAATTACGTTTCTCACTAATAGCTTTGGGTAATCACTTGAGCTAACCTGAAATAAAAATAAGTATACAGTAAGGATGAGCACCCATAATAACATAGAACCTTCATGGTTGCCCCACGTTCCTGCAACTTTATACAAAACAGGTTTTAATAAGTGTGAATTATTCGCAACCAACTTTACAGAAAAATCAGAGTTGATAAAGCTTATAATCAACAATAAAAAAGAGATCGCTATAAAGGTTAATAGTAAGCTTTCAAGTTTATTAAAAAGACTTGTGTACCCTGCAAGCACTGTTTTGTTAGAAATACAGTTTGCTATCAAACCAAGGTTAATACAGAACGCTGTTATTAAAAGAAAGTGCCCTAATTCGCTGATCATGATTGATACATCAATTAAGGCTTATTTTTAAAAAAGCAACTTAATTCTTTTAATTATTTTTTTACGTTTTCTAAAAAAGATTTATGGTACTTTTTATTTAGATCCAACGCAAACTCTAGATCCTTCTTGTCAACTTGAATTGCTATCTGACTGAGAATTCCTGCCAAAGCCTCTTCTCGAGAAAGATCAACCTTCATTAAATTATTCAAGGCTATTTCTACGATCTCAGCGATAGCTTTTGCTTTTACTGCTGTTTCGTTTAACTCTTCATCTAACATGCCATTTTCCTTTTATTGCACTTCATCATTGCAAGGATCAGACCAATTATTTAATAGTTACTAAATTTTTTAGCTTTAAATGTAATTCAGGTAAATTATGGTGATTTGTAGCAACGATCCTACTGGTTAATTGTTCATTATTAGTATCGTTTAAATCTTGGGTAATTATAACCAAAAAATCAATTTGACCATTTTGGATATACTGTTCATGCTGCTTCAGATCTATAATAGATTTTTTGGTGTGAGAAAAAACAATAATCCCTACAACCATTCCATTTTTTTCAAAGATATCAAATAATTTTTTTTCTAGTTCCTCCCCTTTTCTTATTTTCCAACCTAAAAGGATTAGTGATCGTTTTACCCAATTAACGTAACTCGACTCCTCGACAGGAAAAAAAAAGGGTTCAAATAAATGATTTGAATTTGTCTCAATCAAGTCATTTAGTAATTTTAAGATCAAGTCTTCCAGCTCTTGCTTAGAAACCATCTCGAAATTTAAAGACAACGATGAAACAAAATCAGCAACAATATTCTCCTTTATTTTTGAAATGCTTAAGAGATCTTGGTTTGAATAAACATCTTTTTTGAAAATGGTCAGTATTTTTGTTTGTTCTTGCTTCAGAGTTTCAATTGCTTCAGATATCTCGATGTTATCCTTATCAACACCCTCCAAAGTACAATCTTTTACCTGTTGCTCTTGAGTAACATTAGTGAGAGAGGTTTCGCTTAATCTGTAAAAAACAACCAAAATAAAAAGCGTACAAATAAACAATCCAATAAAGATTAAATCAGCACTTAAAACTCCATACATCAGAGCAATTAAGCTTACGATAGTAAAGAACCATATGAGAAATTGATAAAAGCTTGTCATTAAAATCTGAATAACTGTTGCCTTCTAGGTGAATAGAACTACCATGAGAAATGAAGTTGTCAATATCATAGGATCACATATTTTGAAGATTTTGAAATATAGCGACGTTACGCCTTATAACCTTTATTTAGATCGTCGAAAATTTGTTGAAGCGCTAGGGCTTACCTCGTTAGCTTTTGTCGCGACCCCAATAGCAGCTAAGCAAAATTATTCCACTAGAGCAAAGGCAAACACTATCGAAGAGATCACAAACTATAACAATTTTTATGAATTTGGCACATCAAAAACCGATCCTGCGAAATATGCGCATAGTTTAAGAACTAATCCTTGGGAAATTACATTTGAGGGCATTTCACAAAATAAGAAAAAATTTGATATAGCCGAAATTATTAAAGGAAAAGCGATACAGGAAAGAGTATATAGATTGCGTTGCGTAGAAGGTTGGTCAATGGTTATACCTTGGATAGGGTTCCCATTGCGTGACCTAATTAATGAACTCGAGGTAGATAATAATACTAAATTCGTGGCCTTTGAAACGGTTTATAGACCCGAGGAAATGAGAGAGCAAAAGCGTGCGACTTTGGATTGGCCTTATCGAGAAGGCTTAACTATAGAAGAAGCTCTACATCCATTAACATTTATTGCTACTGGTTTATACGGCAAAGAGTTACCGAACCAAAATGGAGCTCCATTCCGGCTCGTTGTACCATGGAAGTATGGCTTTAAGTCTATAAAATCTATTACTAAAATTTCATTTAAAAAAGAGCAACCCTACACTACATGGAGTTCAGAAAACCCTAGGGAATATGGTTTCTATTCTAATGTAAACCCAAATGTTGACCATCCTCGATGGTCGCAAGCAACTGAAAGAGTAATAGGAGAAGGCCTCTTCGGTAAACGACGAAAAACTGAGCTGTTTAATGGATATATCGAAGAAGTTGGAGATCTTTACAAAGGTATGGATCTAAAAAAATACTACTAAAATAATGACTTTTAGCACTTTATTTAGGTCTCTGCCAATTTCATTGCTATATTGTGTATTACTTACCCCAATACCCTTGTATTTTTATTGGGGAATAGTTAATGAACTAGGTCCCGACCCTCTGCGGTATTTAGAGCATAAATACGGGGAACTTGGGCTTATATTTTTACTAATAACTCTTTCAATTTCACCACTTTTAAAATACGCTAAGATTAATTTAATGAGGTATAGACGTTGCATTGGATTGGTTGCGTTTTATTATATCGTTTCCCACGTTTGTGTATATTTTTTCCTCGATATCGGTCTCTCAATAGATTTATTGTTGTCTGACCTGCAAAAAAGATATTATATAATTGTAGGCTTCTTTGCTTTCATAACCCTGATACCTTTGGCGCTTACATCGAATAATTTTGCACTTCGCAAATTAAATATTAAGACATGGAATAAAATCCACAGTTTTGTATATATAGCAACAATACTATCAATTTTTCATTTCATTTTGATGTCCAAAACCTGGACGGGAGAGTTATATTTTTACACAGCTATAATAATTATTATTCTCATTCTAAAGATAAAAAGCACTAAGATTTATAAAAAACTTTCGACATATTCCAACGCCGACATTTCAAAATAGGTAGCATGCTTATAGCCAATATCGATGGGATTTGGGTCTATTATTTCTATATCTATTGAGCTAGTCGCCGCTATTCTCAGTGCTATTGCTGTTATATTTACACTAAAAGAAGTTCCCATAAAAACCATTTTGTTTGCCCTAATCATTCTTTGTTGAGCCTCACCTATCCTGTATAAATCTGTATAAATTTCATCAAACAAAAGTACGAACGGTTTTAGTGAATAACCCATAGTAGGATAACATTTTTGTTGCTTGTCTTTTTCTATTTTAAAACACTCTAGCAGCGTTTTTATCAAAGATTCCTCAGTCTTTGGATCATTTTCATGAGTGAACCCAAGGCGAGATATTTTATTCCAAGGAGCATCAATTATCAAAGAATCTTTACCCTCTTCTTCAAAAACTGTGACTTTATCTAAACGACCGTGTATTGGGATATAACTGGTATTGCCAGCCTTACCGTCTAATCCATCAATGTTTTGTGTTATGAGATTTTTATCTGCAAGCCATCGATGAACATCGTTAGGTTCTGCGTTTCTATATTTCGCAAACCGTTTAAAATACCACAAAAGAAACTGTTCAGAATTATTTAAATACATATATCTTGTTGCCATTTCCTGAGGTGTATAGTTTTCACTACCTATACTCCAAAACCCATCAGCACCACGAAAAGTAGGAATACCACTATCAGAACTTACACCTGCTCCGGTTATATATAGAGTTCCCATTTTTTTTATTTTAGTATAAAATTACAATTTGTTTAGGTTAAAGGATATTATGAAACTAAAATTCTTTCCAATAATTTTGGGTCTATTTATCTATTTCTTTGCACAGCACGCAATTGGGCAAGACTTCTTTGTCAAAAAAAAGTATCGTGATTGGACTGTTTACTCGTCTGCCTCTAATGAATGTTTTCTAGCCTCAAAAGCAAAAAGAACAGCCTCATATTTTAATTCTAAAGAGGTTTTAGGCAAAAATAGGCAAAATTCATTTATATATTTGTCTGTAAATAAAAATAATAGTAACTATTCAGTGTCATATTTCTCTGACTACCCATTGAAAATCAATATTTCTGGCTCTATGAATATTGATAATAGAAAAGTGCTGGGGCTAATGGCTTTGAGTTCTAATGAAAACTCTAGAAGCAAGCATGCTATAATAAATGGCTTTATGAAAGAGGATATAAACTTACTCCTTGGGGGCAATAGATTAACAATAGAATCACAAGGAATGGATGGCTCTATGCTTGTCGATCAATTTAGCTTGATGGGATTTACAAAATCATTTAATTATCTTCTCTCATCTTGCAACTAAAATTCGACACTAAATAAAAAATGAGTTCTGCTTTAATAATCATAGATATGCAAAATGACTTTTGTTGTGTTGGAGCACTGGCCGTAAAAGATGGTGAAAAGATTATAGAACCTATAAACGGTGCCCAAGAAGAATTTGATACTATAATATTAACTCAAGATTGGCACCCTAAGGAGCATAGCTCATTTGCATCAAATAATAGTGCCGAAGTTTACTCAAACATAGAAATGGATTATGGTCCTCAAATTCTATGGCCTGATCACTGCATCAAAGGTTCTGTAGGAGCAAATTTTCATAAAAATTTAAATACTAATAACTCCGATCTAATTCTTAGAAAGGGATGCAATCCAAAAATCGATAGTTACTCAGCTTTTTTTGAGAACGACAAAAATACAACCACTGGACTTGAAGGGTATTTGGTAAAAAAAGAAATAAAGCGGCTTTACTTATGTGGCTTAGCTTTTGATTATTGCGTTTTTTATTCTGCGTTAAATGGGGTAAATTTAGGCTTTGATATGTTTGTATTTCAAGATTTAACCAAAGCTATTGATCTTAATAAATCTGAAGAAATTGCAAAAAAAAGAATGATCGAAAAAGGAATAAATTTGTTCAATTTTATTTAAAATATAAAAAACTTTAGTTGAAATTCGTTTTAAACTAACTAAATTGAAGAAGCAACACAGGGAGTATAACGTGTCCACATTTGATGAAAGAAAAGATGCTTTTGAGAATAAATTCGCACATGAGCAAAACGTAACATTTAAAATAGAAGCATTGAGAAATAAGTTGTTAGGAGCTTGGGCTGCTGAAGTAAAGGGATTAGATGAAGACAAAACTGCGGAATATATCAGAGAAGTTGTCAAGTCAGATTTTCAAGAAGCTGGAGACGAAGATGTGTTTAGAAAACTCAAAGCTGACCTTGAAGGTTCAGTTGATGAACAAACCATCAGAACAAAAATGAGTGAATGTCTTCAAACTGCTAAGGATAGGGTATCAAACAGCTAGCCTATATAGGATTTTATTGCTTTAAAAAAGAATTATTTTTTCAATCTGTTTTTATTAGATATGGACGCATCATCAGATTACGCAAACGCACTTCCTACATCTCCTGAATCTTTATATAAGTTGCTAAAAAATTTAAAGATAGAATTTAAGATTTTTGAGCACCCTCCTTTATTTACTGTAGATGAAGCAAAAAAATACAGAAAAAATATGCGTGGGTTTCATATAAAGAACTTATTCCTACGCGACAAAAAGAAAAAAAATTATCTGGTTATCGCTCATGAAGATAGTCTGATTGACCTCAACCTATTAACTGAACGAATAAAATCCTCAAGACTTTCTTTTGGAAGCAAAGAGAGGCTTTTTGAGGAGCTTGGAGTATTTCCAGGCGCAGTTACTCCATTAAGCGTAGTAAACAATACTAAAAAAGATATAAATATCTTTTTAGATGTTAAAATGTTGGGGCAAAGTACAATTTTTTGTCATCCACTTGTAAATGATAAGACAATTTCTCTAAGCTATAATAGTCTCTTAACTTTTTTTGATTACCTAGAACTATCTTTCGAAACAATAAGTTTAAAGTTCTAGCTTTTTCTATTGCTTTCAAGATATTTTTTAAGTTTACCAATTTCACTTAGGGACATACTGTAGCTATGCTCTGTATCAGGAAAGTTATTATCTTTTACTTCACTGACGAATTCTTTAAAAGCGTTTGTTGCCACATCGGCAACATTTCCAAATCTTTTTGCAAATTTTGGCTTAAATGTATTAAAGCCTCCTATCAAATCATAGCCATTTAACAATTGACAGTTTCCTGCTGCACCACCACCAATTGAAAATGTAAATATAGATACAGCTCTATCAACTTCACGAGCTACTTCGGCTGGGACTGCTTCAATCTCTATTCCTATCGCACCAGCTATTTCTATAGCAATTGCATCTTCGACTATTTTAATCGCATCCTCAGCATTTTTGCCCTGCATCTTGAATCCTCCATATAAGTGAACGAAGTGAGGTAATAATCCGACGTGACTCATTACGGGAATGCCAGCTGCGGACACCGCGCTTATTATATCAACTCTATCCTTCCCACACTGTAATTTTATCGCATCAGCACCACTCTCTTTCATCATCTTTGATGCATTTTTAATTGCTATACCTTTTGTAGAATAAGAGCCATATGGCATAGCTAAGATACAGAATGTGTTTGGCGCACCCCGCCTAACAGCCTTACAGTGGTGAATCATTTGGTCAACTGTCACGGAAAGAGTGTTCTCATGACCATAGAGTGTCATTCCTAAGCTATCACCAACGCCAATTATATCAACGCCAGCCGCTTCTGCCCATTGGGCCGACAAAAACTCTCCGACAGCAACCATTGCGAGACGTTCTTTATTAGCCTTTTTTTCTTTAAGGTCTAAAATAGTTAGCTTTTCTCTATTTTTATTCAACACGTGCACCTAAAATGGCGCGGTTGACGGGGCTCGAACCCGCGACCTCCGGCGTGACAGGCCGGCACTCTAACCAGCTGAGCTACAACCGCGCATATGAACAAAAGTTCATAGTGGTGGGTGATGAGAGACTCGAACTCCCGACATCTTCGGTGTAAACGAAGCGCTCTACCAGCTGAGCTAATCACCCATTAATAGTTGATTAGCCTCTTTCTTTCGTAAACTCAAGAAATAATTCACTTCGGATAAAATCAACTTAGTTGGGTAGCTCGACTTCACCTGATTTTTTACCTTTGAGGTTGTCACTATTTTCATATTCGGAGAAATCCCAATCGATACTTTTCAACTTTTCTGAAAGAGCAACTTTCAAGACCTCCTCTACGGTTGTCACTGGAATAATTTCTAAATCGTTCTTAACATTATCAGGAATTTCTACCAAATCTTTTACGTTTTCTATTGGAATAATTACAGTTTTTATTCCTCCACGTAACGCAGCAAGGAGTTTTTCCTTCAAACCTCCGATCGGCAAAACATTTCCTCTAAGAGTTACCTCTCCTGTCATAGCGACATCTCGTCTAATTGGTGTCTCTGATAGCATGCTAACAATCGATGTGACCATTGCAATACCAGCTGATGGACCATCCTTAGGCGTCGCACCCTCTGGCACATGCACGTGTATGTCATACTTGTCGAATAAAGTTGGGATAATACCGAACGATGGGGACCTGGAACGTACAAAACTCGAAGCAGCATCGATACTTTCTTTCATGACTTCACCTAGCTTCCCAGTTGATTTCATCCTGCCCTTTCCAGGCAACTTTATGGCTTCAATTGAGAGAAGATCGCCACCAACCTCAGTCCACGCTAGACCGGTAGCAACGCCTATTTGATCCGAATCTTCAGCTAAACCATATTTAAATTTCTTAACCCCCAATAGATCGGCAATGTTCTTATCATCGACTTTTACGGCCTTCTTCTTGTCTTTAATAATGCGAGTTAGGACTTTTCTACACAACTTGGAAATCTCTCTCTCAAGGTTTCTTACTCCCGCTTCTCTAGTGTAATGTCTTATTATTTCATAAAGACCTTTATCCTTAAGTAAAAACTCGTTTTCATTTAGGCCATGATTATCGATTTGCTTTTTTATAAGATGTCTTTTGGCAATTTCAGCCTTTTCGTCCTCAGTATATCCAGAAAGCTGAATAACTTCCATCCTATCAAGTAGTGGTCTGGGCATATTGAACGTATTTGCTGTTGTAATAAACATGACGTCTGACAAGTCATACTCAACTTCTAAATAGTGGTCTGAGAAAGTAGAATTTTGTTCAGGATCCAAAACTTCGAGCATTGCACTGGCTGGATCGCCTCTAAAATCATATCCCATTTTATCTATTTCATCCAATAGTATAAGTGGGTTAGATGTCTTTGCTTTTTTCATGCTCTGAATGATTTTTCCTGGCATTGATCCTATATATGTTCTTCTGTGCCCTCTTATTTCACTTTCATCCCTTATTCCACCCAGCGATATTCTAATAAACTCCCTGTTGGTTGCCTTTGCTACAGATTTTCCTAATGAGGTTTTACCGACGCCTGGCGGACCCACAAGACACAAAATTGGGCCCTTTAGTTTTTTGCTACGATGTTGAACTGCTAAATATTCAATAATTCTTTCTTTTACTTTTTTAAGACCAAAGTGGTCGTTATCGAGAATTTCCTGAGCATTATTTAAGTCTGATTTTACTCTGGATTTTTTCTCCAAGGAATAGTCAACAGCCAATCCAAATAATTCCTCACCACAGCTGACTCTGCTGACATTGGAGACATTGACTTCAACTTCTTTAACTCAGCAACAGCCTTTTCTTTAGCTTCTTTGCTCAATTTAGTTTTGTCAATCTTCTCTTGAATTTCTGAAATCTCATCTTGTCCCTCTGGACCTTCTCCAAGTTCTTTCTGTATAGCTTTCATTTGCTCGTTGAGATAATACTCGCGTTGAGTTTTCTCCATTTGGTTCTTAACACGTGTTTTTATCTTTTTCTCTACGCGTAGCACACTTAACTCGCCTTGGATAACCTCTAGTATTTTCTCTAACCTCTTTTTCACATCCGAAACCTCAAGGAGTTCCTGCTTGTTTTCTACGGTTAAATTGAGGTGTCCTGCAATTGAGTCAGATAGCAATACCGGATCCGACGATTTCTTAATAGCTTCTAGAGATTCTTCAGTAATGTTTTTATTAAGCTTTGAGTATCTATCAAATTCGGTTGAGACAGTCCGCCTTAAAGCTTCTATTTCATCCCCCCTCAAAATTGGTATCAGTAATTTCTTCGCACCATGCCTCAAGGAACTTATTTTCGCTTAAAAATTTTGATATCTTTACTCGGTGTTTTCCCTCAATAAGAATTTTTACCGCTCCATCAGGCAACTTTAAAACTTGCAAAACATTTGCTATAACACCTACGTTGTAGATATTACTCTCTCCAGGGTTGTCATCTCCAGCATCTTTTTGTGAGACAAGAAGTATTTGCTGCTCAGTTTTCATCACCTCTTCCAGGGCAAGCACTGATTTTTCTCGGCCTACAAATAGTCGTACAATCATGTTTGGGAAAACCACAATATCTCTTAAGGGTAAAACAGGAATAGGTGATTTGAATGCGCTCATATTGTCCTCCGATCTCTCACAATCTTATATATGATAGCAAAATAGAGAAATTCAAGATTGGTATTTTAGAAATCTAACACTTTTGTTTTTTTCTAAACAATCATTTAACAAATTTTTTTAGCAAAGGCTGTAAATTCCCCTCTTTTTATGAGCTCTCTAATTTTTTTCATCAAACTTATGTAGAAATATACATTATGAAGCGTCAGGAGAAGTGATGCTAAAATTTCGTTGGAGCGAACCAGATGGCTAAGATATCCTCTAGAATAATTTGAGCAACAATAGCAACCGCAGGCTTCATCAATTGGATTTTTATCCAACTGGTATTGTGCATTCTTTAAATTAATCGTTCCATTTTCAACGAAAGCTTGACCATTTCTGCCCGATCTTGTGGGTATTACACAATCAAACATATCTATTCCTCTTAATACCGCTCCTACAATATCACTAGGCTTCCCTACTCCCATCAAATACCTAGGCTTATGTTTAGGAAAAAAATCTGATGAATAGTCTAAAACCTGAAACATTTTTTGTTGAGGCTCTCCAACTGCTAGTCCTCCTATAGCGTAACCATCAAATCCAATATCATTTAGGTAACATGCACTCTCTTCTCGGAGATCTTGAAACATTCCTCCCTGTTGAATTCCAAATAGCATCGAACCATTTGATCCTTTGAATGATGATTTAGACCTTTCAGCCCATCTTGACGATAATTTCATACTTTTTTCAGCAATTTTTTTTTCTACCGGGAACGGTGTACATTCATCAAAGGCCATAATTATTGTGCTCTTTAGTGTTTCTTGAATCATTATTGAAGCTTCAGGCGTGAGCAAAAACTTTTTACCATCTACATGAGAACGAAAGGTTACACCATTTTCGTCAAGTTGCCTTAGCTTAGCAAGACTCATTACTTGGAAACCTCCACTATCAGTAAGGATCGGACCTGACCAATTCATAAATGTATTCAAACCTCCCAAATGGTTTACCACTTTTTCCCCAGGTCTAATCATCAAGTGGTAAGTGTTACATAGAAGAATTTGAGCTCCTATCGCTTCAAGGGTTTCAGGAAGCATGGCCTTCACAGTTGCTGCGGTTCCAACAGGCATAAAAACGGGGGTTTCAACGCAGCCCCTAGAAGTTTTTAACAAACCAACTCTAGACTTTCCTTCAACGTGAGAAACCGAAAAATCATTAAGATCCATAATTTAATTCCCCTTGAATTTTTGTAAGCTTGTAAATATATTAGAGAAAAAGGGCTAAGCAACAATGTCACAGAACACAAACAATGTCGAACCAGAATATAAAGATGAAGGGCAAATACTAAGACCGTCAACCACCGAACATCCCCTCTATGATAAGATAGTCGATGCATGTAAGACAGTGTATGATCCAGAAATTCCTGTAAATATCTATGATTTGGGTTTGATCTACACGGTGGAAATAAGTGATAAAAATGATGCCAAAATCCTGATGTCACTGACAGCACCTGGCTGTCCGGTTGCTGGTGAAATGCCAGGATGGGTATCTGATGCCGTTAAGCCTATAGAGGGACTGAACTCTGTACATGTCGAGATAGTGTGGGAGCCTCAATGGGGAATGGAAATGATGTCTGATGAGGCAAGACTAGAATTAGGATTTATGTGATCTTCTAATGGCAAATTTTCTTAACATAAGTAAATCAGCAGCTAGCCATATCAGGAAGATAATGGAGGAAGGTGCTGGAAAAGCATTGAGAATAGGCCTCAAAAAAGGTGGATGTGCTGGGATGGAGTATACAATGGAGTATGTTAATGAAATCTCAGAATCTGACGAGATCGTTGAAGTAGATGGTGCGAAGGTGGTAATAGCACCCACCGCTCAAATGTTTCTATTTGGAACCGAAATAGATTATGAGAGTGGGCTTTTAGAGTCTGGGTTTAAATTTATTAATCCTAACGTTTCAGAAACATGTGGGTGTGGAGAGTCTATTAAGTTTGATGACAGCTGAATATAATTAAACTATGAAAAATAATCACAAAATTATAGCAGCTAATTGGAAAATGAATGGATCTGAAGAACTCATGAATGAGTTCTCGAAATTCATGCTTGCAAAACATAACGAGATAATCATATGCCCACCATTTACGCTTTTAGATTCAGCGAAAACACTTTTGCCTAGTTTTATAAAAATTGGTGCTCAAAATTGTAGCGAGGAAGATAAAGGCCCCTTCACAGGAGAAATATCAGCATCAATGTTGCAAGAGAAAAGCGTGTCACACGTTCTGATAGGGCATTCTGAGCGCCGTACATTATTTAAAGAGACTGATGATGTGATCTTTAAGAAAACTAAGGCGGCAATTAAGAGCAAACTTACCCCTATAGTCTGTATTGGCGAAACACTGTCAGAAAAGAAAGCCAACAAAACATTACAAGTGCTTGATTGTCAGATCGATGGATCCTTGGCCAAAATTAATCCTCACGAACAAGTTATAGTTGCGTATGAACCTGTATGGGCAATTGGAACTGGATTGACACCTGATGAGAATGAAATTAAAGAAACTCACCTTCACATAAAAACAAAACTAGGTCAACATTTTAATGCTGATATCCCGGTTTTATATGGTGGATCAGCTAATGCAAAAAACTGTAGTCAAATAATTTCAATCGATAATGTGGGAGGCTTGCTTGTAGGTGGAGCTTCTCTAACAAAGCATGAATTTATAGCAATTTGTAACTGTTAACTATACAAAAGCATCTGGCATAGAGCTTTTCTTTTTAAGAACATATTCTTTAAGCTCTTCTCTTTTTGATGAATCAAGTTCTGGAGGCTCATAGTTTTTCAAAAGCTGTTTAGCTTTTTTGTTAGCTTCAAAGGTTAAATCTTTTTCACCTTCTTCTTGCCATGTTTCAAATGGCTTGTAATTCAAAATATCTGAACGCCAAAAAGCTGATTTGAAATTTTTTTGAGTATGATCACATCCTAAAAAGTGGCCTCCTGCACCAACATCTTTAATTGCCTCAAACGCTAAGTCTTTTTCTTCAACTTCAATACCTTTTGAAAGAGAGTTTAATATTCCTAATTGGTCAGCATCCATTATGAATTTTTCTACACTTGCAACTAATCCACCTTCTAACCACCCACATGAATGCAACATAAAATTTACTCCTCCCATTAACCCAGCATTAAGGCTATTAGATGTTTCATATGCTGCCTGCGCGTCAGTAATTTTTGAGCCACACAGCCCTCCCCCTGACCTGTAGGGAATTTTTAACCGCCTTGCCAACTGTCCTGCTCCATACAAGACTTTTGACGACTCGGGCGTTCCAAATGTTGGTGCACCCGAATTCATATCGATAGATGTAACAAAAGTTCCAAAAATTACTGGGGCACCCTTTCTTACTAATTGACTGTATGCTACTCCTGCAAGAACTTCTGCCAATATCTGTGATAGTGTCCCAGCCACCGTCACGGGTGCCATTGCGCCTCCTACAATAAAAGGTGAAATAATGCATGCTTGGTTCGCTCTAGCGTATACTTCCAAGGCGCCCATCATTGTCGAATCTAATACAAGAGGAGAATTAACGTTTATTAAAGATGTCATAACAGTATTTTCGCTAACAAATTTTTTGCCAAAAATAATTTCACTCATCTCAACTGAATCTTCTGCCCTTTCAGGCGCAGTGACCGATCCCATGTATGGTTTGTCTGAAAGCGTCATGTGCGCATAAAGCATGTCTAAATGTCTTTTGTTTACAGGAATATCTGTTGGTTCACAAAGAGTTCCCCCTGAATGATGAACCCATTTTGACATGTAAGCTAATTTTACGAGTTTCTCAAAATCTGCTATTTCAGCGTAGCGCCTACCACGCTCAAGATCTCTAATAAAGGGGGGGCCATAAACGGGTGCACACACCAAATTCTTCCCTCCTATTTCAACGCTCTTTATCTTAGACCTTGCATGCTGAGTGAAAATAGTCGGCGCAGTAGAGCAAAGATTTCGCGCAAGACCTTTAGGTATTTTGACTAAATCTCCTTTTATATCAGCTCCTGCATCTTTCCATAAGCTTAATGCAAATTCATTATCAGGAAATTTAATCCCAATTTCTGAAAGAACTTCCTCTGCACTATTTTCAATTACTTCCAAAGCCTCTTCATTGAGTATTTCGAAATTTGGAATTCTTCTCTCAATGTATTTGGAAAACTCTATTTGTTGCGTGGTTCTAGCTTCACGTCTAGCAGCTCTTCCACCCAAACCTCTTCTTGCTCTATTCAATATAAAATACCAATCAGAAATATGTTTTGTTTACAACCTTGTATTATGTTACCTAATGTTGTTAGCAATAACACTAATTTTATAGATTCAAAAGCCTCTAATTCGTCATGATCTTAATTATTGATTTTGGAAGTCAAGTAACTCAACTCATTGCAAGACGTATAAGAGAGCTTAGCGTTTATTGCGAAATTGTACCTTGGGATAAAGATATTCTCAAAACTAAATCACTCAGCGAGGCAAAAGCTATTGTTTTATCCGGAGGTCCAGACTCTACGAGAATAAAGAAAAGCCCTACTGTTTCAAAAAGAATTTTTGACTTGAACATTCCAATATTAGGCATTTGTTATGGGCATCAGCTCATCTGTAAACTTTTAGGCGGTAAAATATCAAAGTCAGAAAAGAGAGAATTCGGAAAAACACTAATCCGTAAAAATAGTAAAAATCAGTCTCCACTGCTAGAGGATTTGTTTAAAAAAAACATAGAAGAAGTTTGGATGAGTCATGGCGATGCAGTAACGGAATTACCAGCAGGATTTGTAGAGCTAGCAAGCTCGGACACTTCTTCATTTTCAATTATTGAAGATGCTGCTAGGAGAGTTTTTGGTGTCCAGTTTCATCCCGAAGTCTTTCATACAGTAAACGGAAAAAAGTTTTTAGAAAACTTTGTAAAAATCGCAAACATTGAAAGGAACTGGACACCGTTCAAGATAACGGAAAGCTTAATCGAGAAACTTAAGAATGAGATAGGAGATGAAAAGGTAATTTGTGGTCTATCTGGTGGTGTAGATAGCACAGTCACAGCACTTCTATTAAATAGGGCAATCAAAAAAAATCTAACCTGTATTTTTGTCGATAATGGACTTCTTCGAAAGCAAGAGGCTGATCAGATAGAGTTTCTTTTTAAAAAGCACTTCAAAATAAAGTTAAAAACAGTAAATGCGAAAAATCTTTTTTTACAAAATCTTAAAGGTGTGAGCGATCCTGAAAAGAAGAGAAAAATTATAGGGAAGCTTTTCATAAATGTCTTTGAAAGAGAGGCTAAAAAGCTAAAGAATGTAAGTTTTTTGGCACAAGGTACTCTCTATCCCGATGTTATCGAGTCGACGTCAGTGCATGGAAAATCAGCGGCAACTATCAAGAGTCATCATAACGTAGGTGGTTTACCGAAGAGAATGAACCTCAAGTTGGTAGAACCATTA
The DNA here is from genome assembly GCA_902531755.1 of uncultured Alphaproteobacteria bacterium. Classification (GTDB taxonomy): domain Bacteria; phylum Pseudomonadota; class Alphaproteobacteria; order Rhodobacterales; family Rhodobacteraceae; genus CACIJG01. The sequence continues at coordinate 8,712 of CACAFI010000008.1, read as the reverse complement.
AAAACACTTTTTAAAGATGAGGTTAGAAAAATCGGTTCTGAGTTAAAACTTGACAAAACGCTTCTAGATAGACACCCGTTTCCCGGACCAGGTCTAGCTATAAGGTGCCCTGGTGAAATAACAGCGAAAAAACTTAGTCTTCTGAGAGAAGCGGACAATATTTTTGTTGAGCAACTGAAAAAGCATAAATTGTACAATAAGGTATGGCAAGCATTAGTAATCTTGCTGCCTGTTAAAAGCGTAGGCGTGATGGGTGATGCTAGGACACACGAATATAGCTGTGTCTTAAGAGCAGTAAGTAGCACCGACGGGATGACCGCAGACTTCTCTTACTTCAAAAGAGAATTCCTTTCTGAAACAAGCAATAAAATTATTAATGAAGTCAAAGGAATAAATAGAGTATTGTTTGATATTACATCTAAACCGCCTGGTACAATTGAGTGGGAGTAAAAAAATACATAAATTCAATGACTTAAAATGATTTAGTTACTAATTATTGATCTATTTTGTAATGGAGAAACCCATGGAGAACTATAATTAATAGAATTCCTATCAAAGAATGAACAAAAAAAGGGAAATTTAAAATGACACCTACTAACGTTGTATCAATGGATTTTGAAACAAAAGAGGCTATGCAAGATTTTCTGGATATGTATGAAAGAGATAGCCCTACTCTATACCCTGATGCTGAAATGCTATTGATGATTAAAACCACTGAAACAAGCTGTGTGGGCGTTTCAGTTTATCCCAACGAAGAAGCGCGAAATCTTGCTGAAAGCCGTACTTCAGGAGCATTAAAACATCTTGTTAAGGAGAATTTCAGACTATCAGGAGATATGGTTGTGAAGCACGTCTTTTCAAATAAAGGAGAATTAAATGGCTGATTTCTTTCCAAATGTTAATTACATATGATTTGACGATACTTATTTATTTAGTAAGGCACGTCTTGCCACACTTTTAGCCTGTTCTATATTTATTCATGTTCTAGTTTTTGGTTGTATTGGTCTCATATTTGGGCAAACAAGAATGGAAATGTTGCAAATACCATTATGGCTGTAGCGCTGGTTTATATTATAGTTCCTATTCTCAAAGCGGCAATTGCTCTATTGGGCTTTCACTTAACATTAAAATATCAATTAAAACATTTTTTCCTAAGTTGCTTAATCGAAAATGACTTCCCAAAGACATTTGAAGAGGGTGGTAATCCTGACTCTTGGTTAACTGGAATAAAATTCGATACAAGTTTGCCAATTGAAAAAAGAATTATGAGCGTAGAACTGATGCTTCAAATTAGTCAATTTATAACCGCCAATAATGCACTACCAGATGCTTCAAAGAAGATATTGGGAACACTAATTGAAGCCATCGAGCAATATCAAAAAGGGGCAAATTAAAATAAAAAAAAGCAACAAAGTTTGTCACTTTTCATGACAGACTCTCGTTAATGACAATGACTTAATGTTCAAGTATGGTTGAACTGAATAAAGACTCAACAACGGGTAAAAGCAGTAGTTCTTCGAAAGTCTGAAAATGTAAAAAGTGACAAACTTTTAAAAAAGGTAATAAAATCAATGACTTAAATACGTGGAACAATTTAGTGGGAGTAAGGCTAAAAGCTATATTATTGAAAAATAAGCATTTTATTTTCACAGAATAGTTACAAGGTAAAACTACTACATTGTTTTAATTACACTTTTCTTCCAGAATGTATTAACTAAAAAAAAGCATAATATTTTTTTAAGTTGGCTTGAATTACGTGTACCACGTTTAACAACTTAACCATATTAGACTTTTATTACGAAATGCAAATATTCGAGTAGGAAATTGAGTGTTTAGAAAAGTAACATCGATCTAGTTCACACATACATTTTTATGATACACATTAGTGTCTCATTAGGGTCGGAACGTTGACACATAATACAGAATCGTGTAGGGTTTAGAAGTAAATGAGACACTTTTGGAGTATTATATGAAATACGGATACGCAAGGTGTTCCACTCAATCCCAAGATTTAGAAATCCAAAGAAACGCACTTCTATCTGCTGGTTGTGAGGTAGTGAGAGAAGAAAAAGTTTCTGGGACTTCATTGAAAGGGAACAGTGAATTGAATACCCTTTTAGAGTTCCTACGAAAAGGTGATGAGTTAGTTGTGACTCGAATAGACAGACTTGCAAGGTCTATGAGAGATTTGCAGAACATAGTTTATGAACTCAACGATAGAGGAGTGCATCTGTCTGCAACAGAACAATCCATCAACACCTCCTCACCAGAGGGTAAGTGTTTCCTCGATATGTTGGGAGTATTTGCAGAGTTTGAGACTAGACTACGACACGAGAGACAAATGGAGGGTATAAAGAAAGCAAAAGAAAAGGGAGTTTACAAAGGTAGAAAACAAACCCTTGATGTTGCAAAAATCAAAGAACTCGCAAGTAAGGGTTTGATGAAAACTGAAATCGCAAAGAGATTAGGTATTGGTCGCGCATCTGTTTATAGAGCACTCAACGAATAGACCGATTTGCAATCTAACCTTATTCTGCTATACTTAACCACAGGACAGGTAGGAAACGAGATCAAATCATTTTCCTTACCTGACCTCGTAAATACACCCCCACTAAAACTGACAAACAAAATCTAATCTATAAACAGTTTCTTTACCTTCTACACATATCATTGGTATAGTTAGGGTATGAAAACTCTAATCATCATTCCAGTTTTACTCTTCTCTTTTTTTTTTAGGATTACCTTCTTATTCTAGTGATTTTGATAAAGGACTCACTGCTTATAATAATGGAGACTATGCGACCGCATTGAAAGAATGGAAACCTCTTGCTGAACAGGGAAATGCAACTGCACAGAATAATGTAGGAGTGATTTATGAAAATGGAAAAGGAGTTCCCCAAGATTATAAAAAAGCATTGCGATGGTACACACTTGCTGCTGAACAGGGAAAAATAAGTGCACAGTATAATCTAGGAGTGATTTATTATGATGGAAAAGGAGTTCCCCAAGATTATAAAGAAGCATTGCGATGGTACACACTTGCTGCTGAACAGGGAAAAATAAGTGCACAGTATAATCTAGGAGTGATTTATTATGATGGAAAAGGAGTTCCACAAGATTATAGAGAAGCATTGCGATGGTACACACTTGCTGCTGAACAGGGATATGTAGATGCACAGTATAATCTTGGACTGATGTATGCTTTAGGTGAAGGTGTTCCTCAAGACAATGTGTATGCTCATATGTGGTGGAATATTGCTGGTTCGACTGGAGATGATGATGCAAAAGCAAACAAAAAAATAGTTGAAGAGAAAATGACCTCATCCCAGATAGAAGAAGCACAAAGAATCGCGAGGGAGTGTGTAAAAAAGAACTACAAGGGTTGCTAAACCTAAAAAGAAGTATCTAAATACCCCTCCCCCAAAACCGACAAACATTTGATTGATTTATATTGACAACATGTGTAATCCTTAAGCCATGGCAAAGGTTGGTGATAACATTAGTGCTACAAGGGGTTCATGGAGTTTTTCAAAGATTGACCATTCAAGTTTTGAAGACCATATAGAAAAATCTGTTCCTGGATATAGTCAGGGTCACGAATACATCACTTTCCTAAGCGATTATTTTATAAGTTCAGGTTCTAGGATTTACGATATTGGTTGCAGTACCGGTAATTTGATAGAAAAAATTTCAAAATATAATCATAAAAAACATAACATTAAATTTGTTGGGATAGAACCAGTAGAAGGCTTCAAAAGCGAATTCAATAAATTAATTGAAAGAAATCAAAAAAATACGAGCCACTCTTTTAAATTCGTAAAGAAACCCATTCAAAATGTTTCTCTTTTGGAATGCGATTTAGTTTGTAGCTATTACACAATTCAATTCATTAGCCCCAAATATAGGCAAAGCATAATAAATCATATATACTCAAGGTTAAACTGGGGTGGTGGTTTTTTATTTTTTGAGAAAGTACGAGGTATTGATGCTAGATTCCATGAAATGATAAATTTAGCCTATTTGGAATACAAAAAATCTATAGGCTTCACTAATGACGAAATAATTTCAAAAATGTTCTCCTTAAAAGGCGTGTTGGAACCATATTCTTCAAAAGAAAATTATAATTTTCTTGAAAGGGCTGGTTTTAAAGATATAACAACCGTGTTTAAAAATCTATGCTTCGAAGGTTTGCTTGCCATCAAATAGCACATCTATAATTTCGATTCAAAAGTGTCTTGAATTTAATAAAAATTTTGGTTAGAGCGATGTTAAAAAGATATATAAAAAGTAAAGGAATAATGCTTAATATCTTTAAATTTATTATTAGGGACATATTGTTCTCATGTATTTATAAACCGTTAAGGTGGTTTGAGAGAAATATTTTGAGCCGAATTGCTTTCTTAATAAAGTTTTCTAAGTATTCAGTTGATCCGTTAATCACAAAAGATATTGAATTTCATGAATTGAAAGCAAAAGTCAATATAAGAACATATTTCGATCACTGGCGAATAGATGACTACGAAAAGCATCCAGTTAAGAAATTACTAGAGTGCGTCAAGTCTTCTGGGAAAAAAAATAATAAAATTAATTATTATGAGATAGGGGCGAACGTTGGGTATAGCACAATAATGATAGGCAAGCTACTTCAAGAGATAGGTGAGGTGGTAGCTTTTGAGGTAGAGGCAACAAACTTTAAAGCATTAGTTGATAATATTCAGCTTAATAAATTAAATAATGTTACCCCTTTGCAGATAGGCGTTGCTGATCAATCGTCTGTTAAGAAGTTTTATTTTAATCGTTACCATGATCTATCTATACTGACTTCGAGTGGGATGGGAATGCATTCTCTCAAATTTAATGAAAAAGTCCATATGAAAACTAGTTTCCAGAGGGTACCGCTTATGTCATTGGAAAAGATAATAAACGAATTTTCCTTACCTTTTCCTACTCACGTTTTTATTGATGCTTATGGTGCAGAGGATATTGTTATTAAGGGGATGAAAGAGATCCTAAAAGATCACAGACTTAGTGTCATAATGATTGATATCGAAAATGCAGAGTTGGATCACTCTTATGCAAATAAAACAGTAATTGGTGCTGGCTTTAAACTAACCGATTGTATTATTGAAGAAGGGTTCAATCAGGCACCTAAAAGCTTTAAAACAGTTTATACTAGAAAACTTAACTGATAAAAAATACGCAGTAAAACTCATGAAAAATGAATTGAATATCGATGCTCTATTTCTTTTAGGTGATCCGAATTACTATAAAAGATTTGATTTTAAGATTTCAAAATTGCCTAATGACTACAGTCTTGAATATTTTCGGGAGTTGGCGCTAATAAAAAGCTGATTAAATGATGTGAGATAAAAAGTTATTTATTCTAATGCTTTTATGAATCTATATTTATGGAAATGAGTTGCAAAGTAAAAAAAGTGCCCCTGACACTCTCAAGCAAGTCTATATATACGGAGGATTAGATAGATCTACAACTATACTGAATAGATCCTATGGGATGAGTTGGAGTGTTGGAGGTTGGCTATTGATGCCGATGATAAATAAATTTGGCATGGATAAGTTTCAAAAAAAGAGAGAACGCGTAGCAGCTGAAATAAACCACTTTTGCCAGCAAATACCACAAACGCATTTCACTTGAGGAAGCATTACAACCAGATATAATAAGGTCTTACGCAACTCAATCAACCGGGAAAAAATAGCTCATAACTCCTCATAAGGAATAATAAATCAGTTGGCACAAGAAAGACCACAGCACAGTTTATTAGCAAAATCTTTACATTGGTTTTTTGTTCTTTTATTTGGGTATGGCATATTCAAGCAGATTGAAAATAAAGAACAATTAAATGACTTGGAACTTCTTAAATCAGAGATCTTTTTTGCTTTGATTTTTTTGATATTCATATTATTTGGTTTCATTTTCATGAAAAGAGGATATAAAACTGCACTTTCTTCAAATTCTCCAAAAATACAACTTATAGCTGCAAAATTTGTCCATATTTCGATGTATTTTGTTCTCTCAGGAATAGCAATCTCAGGCTTGGGAATTGGATTCCTTTTCTGGCTGGGTTATAAAAATGGCCTTTTGATTGAAACTATAATTTGGGTCCACGAATTGCTTTTCTCTACCATACTTTGGTTGATTTCCATTCACATATTGGCGGCAATATACCATCGGACCCAACATGATTTTGTTTGGAGCCCTATGGTTCCCTTTCTAAAGGAAAAGGATAGATGAAAAAGTAATGGGTAAGGTTTTTAAAGTATGTGAGGAGGATGACTGGGAGAGTACAAAAAACAATGCTTTTTATGCAGGATCAAAAAGCGATCAAAGTGATGGATTTCTTCATTTTTCTACTTCAGACCAATTGAAAGAAACGTTAGAAAAACATTTCAAGTCGAAAAGTCCGTTGTATTTGTTGGAAGTAGAAACCGATGATTTGGAACTGGTGTGGGAGATAAGTAGAAACAATCAGTTGTTTCCGCATTTATATGAACCACTGCCTTTAAGTACGGTTAATAATATTTATAGAATCTTCATTGACTCTGAAGGACAACATATTATCCCTGAAGCGGTGTTTAATGATTAGAAACTTTAAGTAGAAACGTTTTAAAAGCTAAATGAAGAAAAAAATTTTTAATTTTTCTGTTTAATTATGCAAAAAAATGTAAATAAGGTATTAAATTTTTGGTTTGAAGATTGCGATCCAAAAGACTGGTTTAAAAAAGATAAGTGTTTTGACAACCAAATTAAAAAAAATTTTGGCAATCTAATAGAAGACGCAGTGCTTGGGTATTGCAATGATTGGCAAAGATCTTTGGACGGTTCGCTAGCTCTTATCATATTAACTGATCAATTTACTAGAAATGTTTTTAGAGGCACACCAAGGTCTTTTTCAGGAGACATACTTGCTTTAGGCACCTGCTTGAATTGTTTATCCACGTTTGATTTCAGCCGACAAAAAAAAGAAAGATTGCACTTTATCTTAATACCGTTAATGCATAGTGAAAATTTAAAAGTTCAAGAAATGTCTTTGCCGTTGTTTCGAGCATACACTTCTGAGAAAGTCTACCAGTATGCGCTGAAACACAAAAATATAATTGCCAGATTTGGCAGGTTTCCACATAGAAACGCTATCTTAGGTAGAACATCAATAAAATCAGAAATTCAATTCTTAAAAAGTCCTGGATCTTCATTCTAGCAAATCGATGTTTGCACAAAAACTTATGAGACTGGATTTGACTTCTCAACCAATTTCGCAAAAAAGCTTGCCCCTATTGGTGAAAGGTCATCATTAAAATCATACTCTGGGTTATGGACAGCTGTTCCAACACCCTGCCCAACATGGAAATAACACCCAGGGCGTTCCTCTATCATATATGAAAAGTCCTCAGACGCCATTATTGGCTTAGCATTAATTTCTACGTTTTTTGCACCTACTATCTCTTTAGCCACATCTGCAGCAAATCTTGTTTCTCTTTGATGATTTACAGTAGGAGGGTAACCATAGTTATAGTTCAATTTAATTTTCCCTCCAAAACCTTTACTGTAACCGTTGCATAACTCCTTTAACCTTTTCACAACTACACTTTGTGCTTCTTTAGATAAAGTTCGAACAGTTCCATTGATAAATGCATCGTTAGGAATAATATTGTGTGTTGTTCCTGCATGAAACTGGGTAATAGAAATTACTACTTTTTCCAAAGCCGATAAATTTCTGGAGGAAATAGTTTGTATAGCTTGTACAAGCTGCACTCCAGTTACAAGCGGATCAATTGTTTCTTCAGGCTCCGCTGCGTGACCTCCTTTACCAATTATTTTAATCATAAAATCATCTGCTGCAGCCATGTTGGGACCAATGCAAGTTTTAAAAGCACCTAAAGGGGAACCAGGATCATTGTGTATTCCATAAACTTCATCAATCCGAAATTTCTCCATTATGCCTTCGCTACACATTACCTTTGCTCCTCCCCCACCTTCCTCTGCTGGTTGGAAAATCAGGGCTACGTTTCCAGAAAAATTCCTAGTCTCGCATAAATATTTAGCAGCTCCTAAAAGCATAGTAGTGTGCCCGTCATGCCCGCAAGCGTGCATCACACCTACTTTTTTGGATTTATATTTTTTATTTGTTAATTCTGCTAACGGCAATGCGTCCATATCAGCTCTCAGACCAATTGTTTTGCCAGTGGATTTACCTTTTATTACTGCAACAACCCCTGTTTTTGCTATTTCAGAATGGATTGCATCCACACCAAACTCTTCTAGTTTAGACTTAACAAACTTTGCTGTCTCGAAACAGTCAAATCCCAGTTCCGGATTAGCATGGATATGGTGCCTCCATCCTTGCATCTCATCAAAGTAATCTGCTATTCTGTTAATTATTGGCATAGTAACTCTTATTTTTATGTTTGTTGGCGTTTAAATAATAAAAAATACGATATCATGCTTGCGGTATTTTAAAAGAAATTTTGAAGCACGAGTAAACAATGTTAACAGTCGATCAACCTCCCGTTGAAAAAAATTTTGTTCAAAACCCATATGTTTTCTATCGCGAAATCTTAAAAGAAGGTGGGGTTTGCTTCTGGAAAAATTACAATCAGAAGGCATTTTTTAAATTCGAAACAATAAATAAGATTTTCAAGGATAAAAGGTTTGGTAGAGAGTTGCCACCGGGGATTGAACAAACAAATGAAAAA
>CACAFI010000007.1 GCA_902531755.1 uncultured Alphaproteobacteria bacterium | reverse complement strand
AAGCGTCATACGCATTTCCTGGCTGTGCCATAAAAAACAAAGACGTTTTGATAATACTCTTGTAATTTTTAGACGCCTTTAACCTTGATAAAATAAGTGCCTTTACAGTATCAGTGGTTCCCAATTCTTTATCGCTTTCTGAGTTAAATATTACATACATATCCTCATCTAATTTATCATTGAACGTACCGATAATGTTTGAGATTTTATTTTCAAAAAGAATTTGTAATTCTTCTCTATTGGAATTTTTAGCTTTTTTGGCAGTTTTTGCGGCTTTATATAAAGCATCCCAGGTCCAGCCACTGTCTGGAACATGGTCGAGCATGTGCGTCATTAAGTTTTTTTTTAAACTATTTTCCACGATAGGATTATTAAATAGGATTTCTAGTAGTTAAATTACCATATAACTTAATTCTCTCTGGCTAAATTTAAAAATAATTTTTTATCCATCTTCCTTGTGAGCAAATATCAAGAATAAAAACAAAAAACAAAGTGTTACAATAAAACCAGAGAATTCCTGTAACGACAAATACTGATTAAGGATAAAAAGTGCTACAATCGTTGCAAAAAGAGGTTCTGTTAAAGCTAAAACAGAGGCGGTTGTAATACCTATAGCTTTCGAGCCAATAAAAAAGAGAACATAACTTAAGACGTAAAATATGCCATTACCTAGTATACCTAGCCAACCATAGTTATTGGTAGGAAGCGAAAATTCTACAGGTACAAAGAAGATATATATTGTTAACACAACCACACTGAAAAAGCTCAGTTGTAAGTTTATCGTAACAGAGTCTATCTCATTCACTAACTTCCCCGTGAAGTATATAAATGCGATAAATAATAAGAGACCTATAACACTAATAAATATTCCATAGAGACTTGTCCCCGATGGTTCATCTAGGATTAAGATTCCAAGGCCTAATAGAACACCTATGATACTAAACCATTGAGTTCGTGATAAATGTTCTTCTCCTTTAATAGTTGTAATAAGAGCTACTCCAATAGGAAACAGGTAAATGATCATTAAAACAAGAGCGATACTAATGTATCCGATAGCGTGGTAGGTTGATGCGATTAAACAAACTGAAATGATACTGACAAATATCAAAGTAGGGATTTTGTTTCTATCTACAAAAATGGGTTTCCCCAGACCGTATGTCAGAGGTGCTAGAATTATCAAACCTATAAGACATCTGGACATTAGCAAAACCATTAGAGATACGCCACTATCCAAAGCAATTTTTGCCAACGTCGGAACGAAGGCAAAAAAGAATGACGACAATAATACAATCGCTATTCCATTCCATCGCTTATTAAGTAACTTAATCATTATAATTGTGGTGGTTAGTTAAACTACTAGTAGAGTACAAATCTCGTTTTGTATAATTATTTGTTGTTTACGCTGGTTCTGTTTAAACTCTACACTTTATCGGTTATAGTACTTCTGAGAACTCATGAAAGAAAATATTGTTTACATAGTAAACCCAATATCAGGAAAGCTATCTAAGAAGAAAAAAATACGCGTAATTGACAATATAGATCCCTGCACCAAACCAAAAATAATTTTTTCAAAGTCCGCAGAAGACGCTGAGGAAAAGGCTCAGGAGTTTATGTCGAAGAAATATTTAGTCGTGGCCTGTGGAGGTGATGGCTTTATTAATATTATTGCCCAAAAAGCAATAGATTACTCCTGTAATATGGCTATTCTTCCGTTCGGAAGAGGCAATGACTTTGCTAGATCTCTTGATCTCGATACACTGGAAAAGGCCATTCATGCAATCAAGAGTCGTAATTTTAAGTCGGTTAGATATTTGAGCGTTGTATTTTCAGATAATAGCCGGATTTCTCTTACGAATGCCGGGGTTGGATTATTAAGTGAGGCTTCATTTCGTGCTTTAAGGATTCCGGTACTTAAAGGGCCCCTATTATACGCATCCGCTGCATTAATAAGCTTCATTAATTTAAAATCACATAAATATGTCGTTACTACTGAGTCCCAAGAAATGGAGATGAACAACCTTATATTAGCGGGAGCTGCTTCAGAATATACTGGCGGTGGGATGTATATTGCTCCTGATGCAAGAAAGTTCAGAGACAAACTCAACTTATTGTTTGCAAAGAAACTTAGTCGGCTTCAAGCCGTAAAACTATTAATCGAGGTTTTTTCTGGAAAGCATATATTTGATCATGCAGTGACAAACACTCACGTTCGGAGCGTTAAAATAGAAAGTCTTACTTCAGACCGGTGGAGCTCAATTGTCTCTGGAGATGGAGAATACCTAGGGGAATTACCTGTAACAATTCATTTAGGTAAAAAGGCACTAAAAATCGCCCATTAATTTCAATATTTCACATAATAGTATCTAATTTATACTAACTATCAAAATCACTGGATTTTTCACTATCTATAATATCTGAATGACCATTTTTTACATTTGGTTGAAAGATGGTTCCAGAAGCTCCATAAATGTAGACATTTCCTGCTTGCAAATTTGGCTCAATGGGTTTTCCGCGGTTTTTATCCAAAACATCAATTACGACTTTTTTAATGTTGTTTTTTGCCTTGAAAATCATGCAAATATACACATCTCCATGCTCTTCTGCAAAAATGATATTCGAGCCGCTTTCTTCTTGCATGATTTCTTTCTCCAGTAGCGCTAAAAATTTTTTTCTTTTTGTAATGGTTGTCATTTTTTTTATTGCCACGAAATACCATTTTATTTCTACGAGGCGGCCAAATAATTCGTCTATTTCAATAAGAAATTCATTTTCTGACATTATTTCATACTCTTCGTAGTCCAGTGATTTACGTAGCTTACAACCAATGCTGCAAACAAAAAATAAAACCCCTTCAGTAGGCTGACCTCGAAGAAATAGGACAGTTGAGAGGAAAAGAGAAGAAAGCTTATTAGAAATATGTCCACCATAGCCAATTTATGTAAATTTAGATTTTTCAGTCTAGCAATTGGTATGAAATTCGTACATAGCCTCATAAAAGGGATCAAAACACCAAATAATAAAATCGTTCCACCAAGCAAGAAATTTTGTTGGTCAAATAGAGCAATAATTAAGTTATAAATTGAAAACTCCTCCTTAAAAATCCAGAATTCTTGTATCCTTGCAAAAGGAGAAAATATTCCAAAAAAAAGAAGAATAGCCTCAATAGCTGAAAAGATAATTGTTATTAACAAATAGGGCCAATCCTTAAATGATTTATGATATAATCCTTATGAGTAAATTAACTTTATTAGTAACGCAACAGCTTCGTTCGTTGTTTGCGCTGCACTTAAAATTAGGAGACACCCCATGGAAAAATCTTTCCCAAAACTGGATCTTGTGTATTTTAAAATGAGAGCATTTACAGAAGCTATACAAATGCAGTTATGCTATGGCAACGTTCCCTACACCTATCATATGGCGTGGGAGTATTTTGAGAAATCTTGGCCGGAAATGAAAAAAGAAATTGGGTTTGGTCAGCTACCTGTTCTTATTGTAGACAACCAAACTACGATTTGGCAAAGCGGTTCAATAATGCGATATACAGCTAAATTAGCGAATACCCTTCCTACGAATGAGGAAGACCGAGCAATAGCCGATGCTATATTTGAGTCAAGCCAAGAGCTATTCCAACCTCTAAACGCAACAATAAACTTTAAGACCGGAGAGGAATATGAAGCTCTCAAGAAAACAATTTTATCCGGTTTTGAGCCAAAAATATTTTATTTCAATAAATATTTAGAGAGGGGTAGAGGCGGCCCATTTTTTTTTGGTGAAACCCCTTCATACTGTGATTTTGGAGTATACCATCAATTATCAATGATCCGAGTCCTGGAGCCCACTATCTTTGATGATTGGGCCGGTATAGGGGGCTTCTTTAGCGCAATAGAAAATCTTCGTGGCGTATCCGAATATCTGAATAGCAGGCCCGAACTAGTTGGAATTAAAGAAGAGCCAAAGCTGATTATTAAAGGTAAAGCAGTGCCAACGGGCATGATGCCAGATTAGTAGATCAGAGTTTAAAGATTTTTTAAAACTAAATCGTTTCCAGTTTACACCAGTCGGCTATGAATAAAGCTATTGTCTTTGTTATTTTCCTGACGGAACTCAAGCTTACTCTTTCATCAAAACCATGAATGTTTTCTGAATATGGTCCATATACCAGACAGGGGCAATCTCCATATACCATAAATACCCTAGCATCCAGGTATGCAGGGCTAATAAAGCTCTTCATATCTCCTTCATAAGCAAGAAAGTGAGACTCACCTAATACTTTCTCAGCTTCTGTACCCTCTTCTAAAACATACCCTTTTGCAAAAAAACCGTTCCACTCAATTTGGGGTGGATTATTTGAAAGAAAGGCATCATTTAGTGAAGCTTCTCTAATACACTTCTCGATTTCTAACGATTTTTCTTTCGGATCCCAGTCAGGAAAAATTGCAATTCGACAATCAAATTCACACCAAGATGGTACAGAGGACGCCCAGTCCCCCCCCTTAATTTTTCCAACATTAAAATTTATGGGATGTTCAGTATCTTTATAATATTTAAAGTTTGTCTTTTCTACGTTCCAATCTTCTTCAAGTTTTCTTAGAGCTTTAATTATTGGGAAGCACGCTTCAATTGCATTTTGACCAGCGCCCGCCTCTCTAACGTGTACTGGCAGACCTTTTACACTTACCTTAAACCACAAAACACCAACATTTCCTCTGACTAATTTATCATCTACTGGTTCTGGGATAATCGCAGCTTCAGCATTATAGCCTCTAACCAAGCATGCTAAAGCGCCATTCCCAGTACATTCTTCCTCTACTACTGACTGAATATGAACACGCGCTGCTGGTTGGTAGCCTAGGTTTCTTATCGCATCCATAGCAAATATGTTTGCAACGATTCCCGCCTTCATATCCGCCCCACCCCTACCATACATCCAATCGCCTTCAATAGCGGGGTCAAACGGGTTGCGTGACCACATTTCATAAGGTCCCTCTGGAACGACATCAATATGTCCGTTTAGAATGAGAGATCTGCCTTTTTCTTTTTTTGGTCTATGAGTAGCAACAACATTGATTGCGTTTGAATAATCTACTTTTACTGGTGAAAAGCCTGGGTGATCCTTAATGTCTTCCACATTCACAGTCCAACGATCAAGTGCATAATTTCGCTTAGTCATTTCGTCAAAAAGAAAGTCTTGGGCTGTATGTTCCTGGCCGCGTAAGGAAGGAAATCTGGTAAGCTTTTGCGTAAACTTTATTTGATCATCAAACAGTTTATCAACTTCGTTAGTGATTTTTTCTGAAAGTTCTTTTTCAAGCATTCAAATAAACTATTCCTGTGAGTTATTTTTATAATAAACTATTTTAAAAACGATTGCATCTCAGTTTTAGCAAGGAACAAAAGTTGTCTACTATTAATATTGAAGAAAGCTGGAGGAAGCGGTTGATGGATGAGTTCAAAAAATCTTATATGCGACAATTAAGTGATTTCTTGAAAACAGAAAAAAAGTTGGGAAAGGAGATTTTCCCAATAGGCTCTGAGATCTTCTCTGCATTTAATTTTACTCCTTTTGAGAAAGTCAAAGTCGTGATCTTAGGCCAGGACCCTTATCATGGAAGAGGACAGGCGCATGGACTAAGCTTTTCCGTCAAAGAAGGTGTTCAACCGCCTCCATCCCTTGAAAATATCTTCAAAGAATTAAAATCAGACATTGCATTGACCCGACCTAAATCAGGAAGTCTTGGAAAGTGGGCAAAGGAAGGTGTTCTTTTGTTAAATACCGTATTGACCGTTGAAAAGAGCAAACCAGCTTCCCATCAAAATAAGGGTTGGGAAATTTTCACTGATAAAGTTCTCTCGCTCCTAAATGAAGAGAAGTCAAATTTAGTGTATATTTTATGGGGAAAGAAAGCTCAGGAAAAAGGAACGTTTTTAAACGGAGATACAAATCTAATTATTAAAAGCGCCCATCCGTCACCATATTCAGCTGCAAATGGATTTTTTGATTCAAAACCATTTTCAAAAACAAACGAATATTTAGACGACAATGGTATTTCCTCTATTAATTGGGAGCTATGAATAAGGATTCAGATTCTTATTTATAAATGGTACAATGATTTACAAATAACGTAGGAGATAAAAATGAAAATAATAGCCTTGGCAAAATATAATGAGTCAGCATGGAAAGGTATGATTGGAAGCAGTTATGCTGAAAGAAGAAAAGTAATGGAAGCCGTTGTTAGTAGTGCAGGCGCAACACTTACAGATATGATGTTCACTCGAGGCCAATATGATATCGTGGTCACCTTCGAAGTTCCATCCGAAGATGTTGCTTTAGGCGCTGCTATTGCTGTTAATGCTAGCGGAGCAATTAAAGAGCTTGTGACACTAAGTGAAATTGATATAGATAGCGCTCTCAAAACGGCGAAGAGTGTTGCCAGTGCCTATTCTCCTCCTGGAACCTGATTTATGGATACTTTGGCCACTCTTGTAGTTCTGGATAAAACCGTTTCCTCCACTCCAAGACCTTTGGATTCATAACTTTCATCCAAAATTGTGGGATTAAACTCATAAGCACCATCAGAGGGTAGCCAAAAGGTAACTGAGGCGCGTCGTCTGCATCATATGATTGGAGATGTTGATATTTTTTGTTTGGTCTCGTATGGTGATCGGAGTGCTTCTGAAGATTAATAAGCAATAGATTACTCGCGTGGTCGTTAGCATTCCAGCTATGATGTGGCCGAGTAGGCTCGAACTTTCCATTATCTAACTTCTGTCTGACAAGACCGTAATGCTCAATGTAATTCACTACCTCCAAATGTAATACCGCAACTAAAGCTTGTATGAAAAAACATATAGCGCCGAGTATCCCTCCGATTAAGATAGCTAGCAAGAAAAAGAAAAGCATGAGCCCGACATAAATATAAAAAGGATTTTGAAAATCCCACAAAGGCAAATTTTTCTTATGTAATAGCTCCTTTTCTGTGTTCCAAGAAGACAAAAAACACTCAGGAATAACGCGGATAAAAAATCTATAAAAATTTTCCCCATATCTTGCGGTGACTGCATCTTTACGAGTTCCAACATGCCGATGATGGACGAGAACATGTTCGGTTCTAAAATGACCATATAGAGCCATCCCCATTAAGAGATCTGACAAAAATCTCTCAAGCCTTGTTTTTTGATGCATCAACTCATGTGCAAAAACAATCCCCACTGCTCCTGATATAATGCCTTGAACAACCATAAGAAAAAATGCTTCCGTACCACTGAGATGGTCGAACATAAATATTGCGATTAAACTGCCAAATATCAAAAAGAACTGGACGGGAACCCAACCATAAAGAATATATTTATATCGGTCCTCCGATACTTCTCCGCTCTCAATGGGCTTAATTAGCTTCTTTCCTATCAAAGCATCAAAAAATGTGATAACTATATATCCAAATATAGGTACAAGAAGTATTGTCCACCCCCCGAATATCCAAGAGATAATCATTAACGGTGCAAATATATAGGGAAGACCGAACTGAAAGGCCGGCGTTATTTCGCTCGTAAAATTTTCCGTTGCAGTATTATTCATCTATCCCTCCCCTTTAGAGATAAAAAGTATTTGGTTAATTTCAAGGATCACAGTTATACTTCAATTTTAGAAAATATTCTATTAGTTTTACATTTGAACTAAAAAAGGAGTAAAAATGGCTACAGTGATGAAGAAATCATTTGATAATCCAGATGAAGTTAGAGCGCCTGATAAGGCAAAGGTATCTGTTTGTGATCTTGGAGGAATAGCAGCTGCAAAGCTCGTTCTTCAGCCAGGATGGAGTTGGGAAACATGTGTCAAACCGATGGTCGGAGGAGAAAGTTGTCAAGCAAAACACGTTGGAACAGTGATTTCTGGTCAAATGGCAGCCAAGCATAATGACGGTACAGAACAGGTTTTTGGGCCTGGTGATGTTTATGTCATTGAACCCGGTCACAATGGTTGGGTAGTAGGTGACGAAGAAGTAGTAGCGTTCGAATTTAACTCAACCGCAGCACAAACATACGCTAAGACCGATTAAGCGATTTATAGCTTTTAATAAATCTAAATGGGGTCGCTAAAAAGTCATTTAAGTTGAGTTACTGATGTCTAATAATTCAATTGATTTTTACATCGACATAAAAAGTCCCTATGCCTACTTGGCTTTAGATCCTGCAATTAAAATGTTTGATCAACTGGGATTACAGTGGAATATATTGCCATACACTCTGGATATTGCTGATTATTTAGGAAGTGCTACAGTCAACAATGAAGGAAAAATAATCTCTTCTGATAGAACAGCGCATCAGTGGAGAAGAGTTAAATATTCCTACATGGATTGCAGAAGGATGGCTAATCTACAGGGGAAAACAATCTTAGGGACTCAAAAAATTTGGGATAGCTCATTATTTTCTATGGCTCATTTATGGGTCAAAGAAAAATCCGAGAAAACTTTATTGCCTTTTTTACACGAGTCTTTTCAATTGTTTTGGAAGAGAAAGCTAGACATAGAAAGTGAACAGGTAATTTCACATTTAATAGAAAGATTTCAACTTGATAGCGCTGATTTTAGATCTTGGAAGAGCAACAATCAAAACTGTGTGACCTCTTTAATGGATACCGCACTATCTAAGGGAATATTTGGGGTGCCAACTTTTGTCTTTGAAGAAGAAATATTTTGGGGAAGTGAAAAATTAACTCTTATTAAAGCGAAGGTTACGGGAGATTATTCAGCTTTCGCTTGAGTTTTTTCAACTCTCCTTTTGTGGCCGACATCCCTTATTGATGCAAAAAAGACAAACCAGTAAAATCTAATCTTTGCGAACATGCCTTTTTGTGATTTGAGCAATTTGTACTTTTCTAATCCACAATCTGTTTTTATAAAATAATTCATAAAGGTTGCATTCATTATTTATTTTCGTAAAGTTCATGTTCGTACATTTCTATAATGTCAGTTTCTTTTTTTATTTCACAATTTAATCCGGTCTGATCTTCAATCATTTCATAAAGCGTGGGTATGGGTCTTTTATCAGGCCAGCTTTCAGGCTTCCATAGACTCGACCGAAGTAGTGCCTTGCCACAATGCAGAAATACTTTTGTTGGTTTGATAACAGTGACTGTCTTTGGCAAATTAGATTTCAATTCATGATTTTCTAGTACTTTTGGGTCATTCGATATAGTTGCCTTTCCCTGAACTCTAAGTGTTTCAGTCACTTTTGGAATAAAAAATATCAGGGAGACAATAGCATTTCTAGAAATGTTTAAAAGGCCATCAATCCTATTGTTACCAGGTCTATCGGCTATTTCTATACGATCAGCAGATATGATTTTCACAAAGCCCTTGGGATCACCCTTAGGGGAAAGATCAATATCCTCACCGTCAAAAGTCCCCATGATCAAAAAATTAGACGCTTTTATGAAACTGACACTATGTGGGTCCAAGCTTTTCATGATCTTCGCAGATGCTTTTTCGGTGGCAGGACCATAAAGATTTCTTAATTGAATTTCATCCATTGTACATTTTTTGTAGTTGAAACAGTTTTATAATAAACTATTTTCAAATATGTAACAAAAAAAACAAGAGGTATGAAAAATGAGCATTGAACTATACTATATCTGTGTCTATGGACTTTTGATCATAGCAACTACTCTTGTCCAACAACTTACTAGCTTGGTAAATGTTGGTATTATGCCTGTGTTTAGCAGTCGAGAAGGCGTAAATTTTACAGGTATGACCGGACGATTAGAGCGCGCCATTCTAAATTGCGTGATAGCATTAGCGGTGATAACTCCAGCAATCCTGGCACTTGTAATAACCGAAACCAGCAGTGCAAATACTATACTGGCTGTTCAAGTTTTCTTTTGGGCTCGCCTCGTTTACGTAATCGCTTATGGTTTAAATATTATCGGGTTAAGATCTGCAGGTTGGATTGCAAGTTTGTTAAGCATCCTATATTTGTATTGGTCAGCAATGTCCATAAGCTAACTTTTTGGAAATAATAAATCATCTTATTAGAAAATAGAGAGCTTTATGGACGCTATAGATCAGCTGATCAGTTATAATAAAACGACCGGTTTACTTCAATCCGTAGCTGGTAGAAATGCCTGGGATCAGGAGACAATGATGCCATCTAAGAGTGGCAATTCTCGGGCGATGGAGATGGGTGCACTTGAAGAAGTTATTCACGATAGAAAAAAAAATTCGATAGTCAGAAATTTATTGGAAGAAGCCGAGCCTAAAACACCTTTTCAAAAAAGAGCTTACACACTAATAAAAAGAGACTTTGATAGAGCGGTAGCTATACCGAGCAAACTCGCGTCTGATTTGGCTGCAACCACATCCTTAGCTCAAATGGCCTGGCAAAAAGCTAGACAAAATAATGATTTTTCTGATTTTTCACCTCACTTAAAGAAGGTAATTGATTTAAAGAGAGAAGAGGCATCTCTTCTCTCTCCAAGTGGAGATTTATATGATGGGTTAATAAATGATTACGAATTTGGAATGACAAAAAAAGAGACCTCCAGTATTTTTGAAGAAATGAAGCCAAGACTTCTAGACTTGCGGCAGAGAATAAGTGAAGCAAAACTTTCTAAACCCGAATTAGAAGGCGACTTTAATACTGAAAAACAATTAAAACTCGCCCATGAAATAGCAAAGACATTTTTCTATGACTTTGATAGAGGAAGGATTGATACTGTAGCGCATCCTTTTTGTTCAGGTGGTGGGGATGATGTACGAATTACTACCCGAGTCGACAGTAAGGACCCATTTAACTGTTTATACAGTACTATTCACGAAGTGGGGCACGCATGCTATGAGCAAAACGTGTCTTCAGACTTTTTACACTCGCCTCTCGGTTCTGGCGTATCTTTAGGCATTCACGAAAGTCAGTCTAGGATATTTGAGAACCAAATAGGAAGGTCTAGGCAATTCACCAGGTGGCTGTTCAAAAAAATGAAAAGCTATTTTGGAGAATTTGGTATTAGAGATGAGGAAGAATTCTACCGTTTGGTTAATAAGGTTGAAACCGGTTTTATTAGAACTGAAGCAGACGAAGTTCACTACAATCTACATATTATGCTTCGCTTTGAGCTCGAAGTAGAGGTAATTGGAAAAAATTTGGAAGTTCCGGATTTGCCCGAAGCCTGGAATTCAAAATTCAAGGAATATTTTGACCGTGACGTTGAAAAATCATCTGATGGGATTCTCCAGGACGTTCATTGGTCAATCGGAGCATTTGGATATTTTCCAACCTACACTTTAGGTAACTTAAATGCCGGTTGTTTATTTGAAAAGATGCGAAAAGATATTCCTAGTCTTGCAGACGGATTTGAGAAAGGTGACGTGTCATTAGCAACTACTTGGTTAACAGAGAACATACATCAGCATGGAAGCCTATACGAACCAGCTGACCTAATCGAAAAAGCTACGGGAAAGGCTTTTACCCCTGAGCCCTTTTTAAATTATTTAGATGAAAAATTTTCTGATATATACGAGATCTAATCTCTAAAATTTATAAATTGTAAAGGAAGAGGTAAATCAAGCTTTTTTGCTAACGAAATAACTTCCTGAAGACTATCTTTCTTTTGCCCTGAAACCCTAAGCTCATTACCTTGTATTTTTACCTGGACTTTTAACTTACTCTGCTTGACAGAAGAAATAATTTTCTTTGATGTGTCTTGTTCAATCCCCTCCAGCAAATCATAGGTTTGCCTCACTCGATTACCTGAAGCGCTTTCCGTTGATTTAACTTTGAGGACCTTAGGGTCTATACCTCTTTTAACAAAATGACCTATTAAAAGTTCATTAACTTGCTTTGCTTTCAAGTCATCTTCTGTTTCTACAGTTAACGAGTTCTCATTTCTCTCAATATCGGTCTTCGAACCTTTAAAATCATATCGCTGGTTGATCTCTTTACTAGCATTAAAAATCGCATTCTCAACTTCCTGCATATCCAATTTACTAACAATATCAAAACTAGGCATTTCCTCTTAACTCCCTTGACCATAAAATAAATTGCTTTGTTGTTATTTTACAATAAATGATCCCTAAATTTAACTCATATTTAGATTTTGAAAAAATTACAATATTTTTAAGTTTCACAATGATGTATGATAAAAACTTCGAGTAGAGCCGGATAATAATATAATGGAAAAGCAAAATAAACAATCAGAGCCTAGCTTTTATGTAAATTTTGAGAAAGTTTACGCACGTAATATCGACAGCAATATAAGCTTGCTAAACTTTTTGAGGCATAATTGTAAATTTACCGGGACAAAAGAGGGGTGCTCAGAGGGAGACTGTGGTGCATGCTCTGTATTGATTTTTGATGAAAAAGGATCCTTAGCACCAGTAAACTCTTGTATTTTAAAGGTGGGACAAATACTCGATAAGAATATAGTAACAATTGAAGGTGCTAGCAAATTAAGCTCTGCTAAACCTTTAATTGAAGCACTAAATTCCAAGGCAGCGTCGCAATGTGGGTTTTGCACACCTGGCTTTGTAATGGCAGCTCTTGCATTAAAAGAGAAACATAAAAACCCTTCTGAAAGCGTTATCCATGACTCTATATCCGGAAACTTATGTCGCTGTACAGGGTATAGACCAATTGTGAATGGGATCCAATCTCTCGAAGAAAAAATAAAGTTTCCAATCCCTATAAATAGTAAAAGCTCAAAACTAAAGACCGCGATTTTTGGAAAAACAACTTACATCTACCCAGAATCTAAAAAAGAACTAATTGAATTTGTATCAAAGGAAAAAAATTATACTGTTTTGTCTGGAGGTACAGACTGGAACCTTGAGGCGGAAGACTCCAATTTTAAAGAACAGAAAATATTATTTCTGAATAATATTAAAGAAATGTCTACAATTAAGACCACGGCTTCGTCATTTGAAATAGGAGCTTGTGTTACACTATCTAAATTCGAAGAATTATGTCGTGAATTTTTCCACCCTTTTCTGGATACAATTATCAGGTTTGGTTCTCCACAGATTAGAACAGCCGCAACAGTTGGAGGAAATCTTGGGACATCGAGCCCTATTGGTGACCTAGCCCCCCTATTTTTCGTATTGGAGGCTGAATTGTCTCTACTCGGTCCAAAAGGAGAAAGAACTATTCCGATTAAAGATTTTTTTAAAGGATATAGAAAAAACTCTCTAAAAAGCAATGAGCTTATATTCAAGGTTAAGGTACCAAAAACAAAAAAGGGAGATTCAATTTTTTCTTGGAAGCTATCAAAGAGGTATGATCAAGATATATCAACTTTATCGCTGGCAGCCAAATTAAAGATGGATAAAAACCAGGCTATAGAAAATATTATTTTATCTGCAGGGGGCGTAGGACCCACGCCTTTGTTATTAGATAAAACGAGTAAATTATTAAAGGATAGTAATCTATGCTTTAACCAAAACTCTCTACTAACTGCTTTAAGTCATGATATTTCTCCAATAAGCGATCTTAGGGGGACAGCAACATATCGATCGGCTGCAATGGTTGGATTGATAAAAAAAATGCAAAGATCCGCCATAAGTGGTGAGAAACAACATTCGATAATGAGTATTTGATGGCATTAGATAACAAAAATAATATTTCAGTTGGAAAGTCGCACTACCAAGACTCGTCTTTTAGACAACTTACAGGAAGAGCCGAGTACATAGACGATATTCCTTTGTCAGAAAATACTCTGCATGGAGCTCTTATCCTTTCAGAAATACCATCTGGTATGATAATTTCTATTGATAAAGAAAAAGCAAAAAAATTTGATCCAAGCATTACAGTTATTACAGCAAAAGATATACCAGGTAGGAATGATATAGCGCCTATTTTTGCAGATGAGCCCATCTTTGCAGAAAATGAAGTGACTTATGTAGGCCAACCTATCGGGCTCATAGTTGCTTCATCAATGGAGAGAGCAAGGGCAGCCGTAAATGAAGTAGAGATTGTTTATAAAAAAGATAAAACACCGATATTAGACTTGGATTTAGCATTCAAGAAAAAAAGCTTTTTTTTAAAACCAATTCACTTTGAGAGGGGTAAGGCAAACGAACAGATTAAGCAGGCGCCCCATAAAATAAAGGGTTCATTTTCTATGGGTGGTCAAGATCACTTTTATTTGGAGACACATATTGCTCTTGCCATTCCGCATGAAAACTCTGAGTTCACAATCTGGTCAAGCACACAACACCCAACTGAAGTCCAGCATGGTGTATCCAACGTTTTAAATATTCCAGCGGCCAAGATCTCTAGTAAGGTCAGGAGGCTTGGCGGTGGCTTTGGAGGTAAAGAAAGCCAGTCAACAATATACGCCGCCATAGCAGCTCTAGGAGCATACATTTTGGATAAACCTGTTAAGCTTCGTCTTAATCGCAAAGATGACATGGCATCATCTGGGAAACGTCATGACTTTGAAGTGAAATACTCCGTAGGTTTCAACAAAAAAGGAAAAATTAGGGGATTAGATATAACATTGCTCAGCAATGCAGGTAATGTCTGCGACCTATCAGCTCCTGTAATGTCGAGAGCATTGACCCATTTAGATAATTGTTACTCTTTTAAAGATTTTACCGCACGAGGCTACATATGTAAAACGAACACCGTTTCTAACACGGCGTTTAGAGGCTTTGGTGGCCCTCAAGGAATGCTTGCTATTGAGACTATTCTTGAAAGAGTCTCTCGATTTCTCAGAATCGATTTAGATGCACTTAGACGTGAAAATTATTATTCCCTCAAAAATGGAATTAAAACACCCTATGGGCAAATAGTTAAAAATATTAAAATTGAAAAAATAATAAATGAGATGGAAACTTTCGCAGGTCTAGAAAAGAGAAAGCTACTTGTAGAAAAGTTTAACACGTCACAAATTAATAAAAATCAACCTTACAGAAAAGGAATTGCCTTCATGCCTGCCAAGTTTGGGATATCTTTTAATAAAGTATCCTTAAATCAAGCAGGAGCTTTAGTCCATGTATACACAGATGGTTCGGTGAGACTAAATCATGGTGGAACAGAGATGGGACAAGGCCTATTTACGAAAGTGGCTCAGGTCGTCTCAGAATGTTTCAACATTCCTATCGACTATGTACATATTTCTGGGACGAATACGGATGAGGTCCCAAACACCTCAGCTACAGCTGCATCCTCTGGCTCCGATATTAATGGTATGGCTGCGTGGAAAGCAGCTACTGTTATTAAACAAAGAATGCTTAAACACGCGAGCAAAATTTTTCAAAAGCCATCCTCTTCTATTGAATTTAAGAACGGTCTGATACTGAGTGGAAATAAAAGTATGACTTTTAAGGAATTAGCATTTTCCTGCTGGGAAAACAGAATATCTCTTTCATCAACAGGCTTTTATAAAACACCAAAAATCTCATGGGATCAGGAAAAATTTAAGGGAAGCCCCTATTTTTATTTTACATGGGGAGGAGCTGTGTCGGAAGCAATTATAGATATTGATACTGGAGAAAGTCGAATACTTAGAGCAGACATCATTCAAGACTGTGGGAGCTCTCTCAACCCGCTAATTGATAGAGGGCAGATAGAAGGAGGGTTCATCCAGGGTATAGGATGGCTAACGTGTGAAGAACTATATTTTAATCCAGAAGGCAAACTTTTAACTATTGGCCCCTCAACGTATAAAATACCTGGAAGCCGTGATGTACCACCTGAATTTAATATTAAGCTATTAGAGAATACCCCGAATGAAGAGAAGACAATATTTAGATCTAAAGCTGTTGGTGAACCACCTTTATTACTATCCATTTCTCACTTTTTGGCTTTAAAAAATGCCATCTCAATGGCTAGCGAAACGTCAAACGCAGATTTATTAAATGCTCCCGCAACACCTTCAAAAATTTTAGCGGCAGTTTATAATGATCACTCTATGTAAATACTCTTATCATTTCCTTGAAAGAAAAACTCTCTTAGATTTTCTTTGCTTTCATCCAATGCTGATGATCTATCGATAACCAAAAAATCTTGAGCTGTATTAACGAGGAGTGGAAAATGCCAGACTTTCGGATTGTAATTTATACCTACATTACCTGGCACTTCGAAACATTTGATTGAAGAAAGATCTGGAGATCCGTCATTATCATTTGCCACGACTACTTGCCAATCAATTTTTTGTATTGGCATAAAAGCCTGAGAAGCCAGAGGGTGCATCTCCAGATAATCAATTTTTATAGGTCTTTTTCTAGGAGTAGCGGAAAATATTGAAATGATTGGATTGGCTTTTTTGTCCAGTACTTTTACCGTCGCTACCTCATCAAACCTCTCACAATATCCTTGATTTATCAGAAATTTATTATTTTCCATCCCTTTTGAAATTACATCACCAAAAGGTTCGAATAATTTCCGGCTTACGGCAAGCTTTTCTAAATTTAAATGCATTTTAGCTTACTGGTTGACCAAAAATTCGAAATCTCGAAACCCCACCATCAGGATAGATATTTAATCTCACATGGGAGACCGTTTTTTCATGCAAGAAATCATTTTTTCTAAAGTTATGAATAAAGTCTGCTTTGCATCTTTTCTCATCTAAAAAAAATTCCCAGTTACTAGAATCTTCAAATGCTTTTATTTTGTCTTTTTCATTTTTTAAATCAATTGTTTGAATTGAAGCTCTATCCGGGAAATTACCCTTAAAGTGGCAGGTATCTATTTCTACATTCGAAATAAGCCCAGGTGTTCCTAACTCAATAATTATAAAATCATTTCCGGGGACACGTCTACGTCGAGTCTCCCACCCATCACCCATTGTAGTTCCTCTACCTTGAGACAGGAGAGCGTTTACGTTACCATAGTGTGCGTTATTATACCCAACAATTTTGCCCCCATTTTTTAGAGCAGATAATTCTATATCTTTGGACCTATCCTGAGAAAAGGGAATAAGCTCTCCAAAAAGTCTAAGCCGCGCTACACCTCCATCTGGGAAAATATTTAATCTTACATAGGTTACATTTTCATTTTTTAAGAGCTTGAATTCATTTACATGATCTCCCTTCAAAATCTGTTTTTCAAGAAGTGTGTGCCAGTCCAAAGATCCTGTTTCATAACTATGGTTAGATGAGAAATCTAGCGAGGCCGCTGGCGGATAGTTCCCAGTAAAGTGACTAGTATCAATAATTACATCCTCAATAGAACACCTGCCTCCTAAGCCAATTATAGCCCAGTCGTTTCCCTCTTCTCTTTTTCTACGGCTTTCCCAACCATCCATCCATTTTCCATGATCATCATATTTATCATCTATAAAAATCGGATCAGTGTCACTTAACATTCGATCACATTTTGCAAAAAAGTCGTCGGACACATCAATGATTTCTGCCCCTGCTTTCGGTGATGCCAAATTGACCTTTTTTGACATTATTAATTTGTCTTCATTTTTCATGTGGTAGCACCTTTCTCCAATGCCTCGCAATTTCTAGTCTAGTTGCAAACCAGACATCGCTGAATGACTGAATGTAATCAATAAACTTTTTTAGTGCCGGGAACCTTCCCGGTTTTCCAATTATACGGCAATGAAGTCCAATGTTCATAATCTTAGAACCTTCATGCCTTTCTTCATATAGACAGTCAAAACTATCCTTAAGATAATTAAAAAAATGCTCGCTATTATGAAATCCTTGCGGGGTTAGAAATCTCATGTCATTGGTATCAAGGGTGTAAGGTATAATTAGGTGCGGTTTTTTTGTCATTTTAGACCAAAATGGTAAGTCATCACTATAATCATCTGAGTCATAAAGAAAGCCTCCTTCTTCACAAACCAAATCCCTTGTATTCTCCGAGGTACGACCTGTGTACCAACCCATAGGTCTTTCTCCACAAATTCTTTTTTGAATATCTATTGCTTTTTGCATATGTTCTTTTTCAGTGGCTCTGGGCATATCTTTGTAATTTATCCATCTTAGTCCATGTGAACAAATCTCGTGATTATCTTTTAAGATTTGATCTACAATTCTTGGGTTCTCTTCCAAAGCTTGTGCTACAGCGAAAATTGTTATCGGGATTTGTCTTTCTCTGAAGAGTTTTAAAATTCGCCAAACACCAGCTCTAGTACCATATTCATATAAACTTTCCATCGACATATGTCGTAGACCAAAAAACGGCTCAGCACCTATGATCTCTGAAAGGAAAGTCTCAGAATGCTTATCTCCATAAATGATTGAATTTTCACCACCTTCTTCTAAGTTCAAAACGAATTGAACCGCTAACTTTCTACCCCCTGGCCAACTAAAGCATGGAATTTCGCCATGGTAACCTTCTAGATCTCTTAGTTTTGTTTGCATGTTGCTCAATCCTCTTCTCTTAATATTTCCTCGATCTTATGAAAAAGGTTTGCGTACAATAATCGCTCTTCGTCTTCTAAAAAAGTAATATTGCCAGGTGGCATCGCCCTTGACGCTGCAACCTGCTTATAAATAGTTTCATAATTATTAATCAAGTGACTGAATTGGCTTAAATAAATCCCTTTAGGAGGGTTTTTCATTCCTTCCCAAGATGGCTCCATAACATGGCATGTGGAACATTTATAAGCCGTCACTTCCATTATATTATCTTTGAATTCCTGTGAAAATGATCCTTCGATTAGGCTTAGTTTTTCTGGCGATAATTGATCCAACCTTGGTTTGTCAACTTCAGACAACATCAGAGAACCCCAAGAGAGTATTACAATTGGAACTGCAACCCAATATGGGGTCTTGTTACCAGCATGTCTTTCATTAAAAAAATGTCTAACAAGGCCTCCTATAATAATGGTCAATACAATTATTACCCAAGAATAGGAGGTAGCATAGGCGGTAGGATAATGATTGCCGATCATTATAAAGATTACAGGAAGGGTCAAATAGTTGTTATGAAGAGATCTTTGTTTTGCACGAATACCAAATTCAGGGCTGGGTGTCTTCTTGGCGATTAATTGTGCTACAACTTTTTTCTGACCTGGAATAATTATCATCAGAACATTTGCTACCATTATCGTACCAAGAGTTACGCCCATCTGCATAAACGCCCCTCTCGAACTTAGAATTGAATAGGATGCCCAAGACAAAAATGCAAAAAATATTAGAATTACAATTGATAATACTAAATTGGATTTTTCAACAAGTAATCTACATATAAGATCGTATATCACCCATCCAAATATAACACCGCCTATAGATATCAAAACAGCAGCAGTTTTGGACAATTCTATTTTTTCATAGTCAATTAGATATAGTTCAGCGCCGAGATAGTAAACGAGTATGAATAGTGCTGCTCCGGTAATCCATGTAGCATAAGCCTCCCACTTAAACCAAGTTAAGTGATCGGGTAGATGATTTGGAGCCACGAGATATTTTACCAAATTATAAAACCCACCTCCATGAACTTGCCAAGCCTCTCCATGTGCCTCTTTTGGTAAAGAGGATGATTTTCTTAGACTCAAGTCGAGAGCAATAAAATAAAAGCTGGATCCTATCCATGCAATTCCAGCAATTACATGGAACCATCGAACCATAAATTCTATCCACTCAAGGTAATCAAAATCCATGCCTAACTTCCCCGATAGGTACTGTAACCAAATTTAGATAGTAACAGAGGGACATGGTAATGTTGCTTTGGGTCATTAATTTGAAAAGAGATAGAAATATTGTCAAAAAATAAATCCACTTCTTTTATTTTATGTTTCACCACCAAATAGTTTCCAGCATGAAATACCATTTCATACCATCCTTCTCTAATGTTAAACTGATCAAATATTGGCTTATCTAATCTTCCATCAGAATTGGTTACAAAGTTAGCAATCAATTCTTTTCTATCTGACTGTGTAGTATAAAAACTAATTTCAAGTTCATCCGCTGGTTTCCCTAGCGTCAAATCTAAAACATGCGTGGTAAGACCTGTCATTTATTAAAAGCTCTTTTTTTTTGTCATTACATGGTAACTATAAAGAGACAAAAAACAACCAAAGAAAAGGCAAATTTTGGAGCAAGAAAAATTCATTAAGCATTATGGCAGTTTGTATGAAAATTCACCTCATATAGCGCTTGCAATATACGAATCCCACCGTTTAGATACTCTGTCACCCTTGGAAATAATGAGCTTAATGAAGGATTACGTAAACAAGATGAATCGTGAGTCCAAAATGAACCTTATTTTAGAACATCCAGAATTAGGTATTAAGAAGGGACAACAGAACAACCTAACAGCCCATTCAAAGAAAGAACAAAACCGAGCTGGTCTAGATAGTCTTTCTGGAAGTGAATTTAGTCTATTGAGCAGGTTAAATAAAGACTACATGAATAAATTCAAATTTCCTTTTATTATCGCTGTTTCGGGCCTAAATAAAGAAGAAGTCTTTGGAAACATTCAAGTGAGGCTGAAAAATACTGTTGAAACAGAGTTCAATACAGCTTTAGAGGAGATACACAAAATTGCAGAAATAAGGCTGAAAAATCTGCCGTAAGGTTATTTAATTTTTTTACCAGCAATAAATACTGAGTCTATCGCTCGATCATCTCCCAAAGTCTGAAGAATAAATAGTTCTTCTGCAATTGTTTTACATTTTTCCATTCTATGTCTCATTAAAGGAGTACTTTTACTGTTTAAAACTATCAAGTCAGCATAGTTTCCAGTCTTGATTGTTCCGATTTGGTGCTGAAGTCCTAGACACTCTGCATTACCCATGGTTGACCAAAAGTATGAAGCTAGGGGATTTAGGCTATAGTTCCCTAATTGCTGAATTTTGTAAGCTTCGTCAAGTGTTCTTAACATTGAGAAGGATGTACCACCTCCTACATCTGTTGCTATTGCGGTTCTTACTCCTTTTTCTTCTAACTCTTTAAATTTAAATAGCCCACTCCCAAGAAATAGGTTTGAAGTTGGGCAATGGACAGCAATAGACTTTGTTTCTTTCATTCTTTCAATCTCGTTCATTTCCAAGTGTATAGAATGAGCTAATAATGTCTTGTTCGAGAGCAAATTATATTTGTCATAAATGGATAAGTAATCTCTTTGATCTGGGAATAGTTCCAGTGTTGTTTTAATTTCATCTATATTTTCAGAAAGATGCGTTTGCACATAACATGATTTATTTTCAGCGTATAAGGTTTGAGAAACTTCCATCAACTCGGGAGTGGAGGTTATTGCAAATCTAGGTGTTATTGCATATTTGCAACGGCTGACATTATGCCACTTGCCAATTATCTCTTTGCTACATAAATAGCTTTTATCTGCTTTCTCTAAAACTGTATCTGGTGCATTCCTATCCATCAACACGTTACCAGCAATAACACACATGTTTCTTCTTTGAGCTTCCTCAAATAGATACTCGACTGAATTGGGATGCACTGATCCAAATGAAACAGAAGTTGTAATACCGTTATCATTTAATACATCTAGAAACATTCTCGACTCTCGTTTACAGTGCTTGTAATCAGCAAATAAGCTTTCATTTGGGAAAGTATATTTATTCAGCCATTCAAGTAATTTGGTTCCATATGATGCGATTACCTGCGTTTGGGGAAAATGATTGTGTAGATCTATAAACCCAGGAAAGATTATTTTAGATCCAAAATCTATTGTTTCAGTATTCTCAAATTTCTTACTAAGTTTGGAATAATCATCAACTTCAATAATAACCCCCTTATCGTCAAATGCTACTCCTCCTTTTTCTAAATAGACGTAGCTACCAGTATCATTAATATCTTCTGGTTTCCTTAAAAACGAAAAAACTCTTCCTCTAAATATTTTCATTTTTTACAAGTCTCCAAAAAAAAGGCCCTTTTTAGGGCCTTTTTTATTTTCTGTAGTTTAGATTATTTTGGAATATCGCCTTCAATCCCCTCGACGTAGAAGTTCATACCAAGGAGTGTTCCGACATCAGCTGTCTCACCAGCCTTAAGCCAAGGCGAACCATCTTGCTTGTTGATTGGACCTGTGAATGAATGAAGTGTTCCGGAAGCAATCCCATCTCTGATTGCCATTGCCTCCTTCTTGACACTAGCTGGAATCTTGTCATTTAAGTCTCCAATAATAACCATACCGGCTCCAATTCCATCAAAAGTTTGCTCTCCACCTTTCCAAGTGCCAGCCATACCCTGCTTTACCTTTTCTACATAATATGGTGCCCAACCGTTGATTATTGCGGTTAAATGGGCGTTAGGACCAAAGGCACTCATATCGGAAGCTTGACCAAAAGCATAAACCCCGGCCTCTTCGGCTACGGTCATAATCGCAGAGCTGTCAACATGCTGTAGTATCACGTCAGCTCCTTGAGAAATCAAGGTTTTGGCAGCATCAGCTTCTTTAGCTGGATCATACCAAGTAAAAATCCAAATAACCTTGAATTCAACATTAGGATTAGCTTTCTTTGCAGCCAAGTATGCTGAGTTAATACCCCGAACCACTTCAGGAATTGGAAATGATGCGACATAACCAATTGTATTTGATTTTGTCATCTTTCCACCAATATGGCCCACTACAGACCTACCTTCATAAAACCTCGCGCTGTATGTAGAGACATTATCTGCTGTCTTATACCCTGTAGCGTGCTCAAATTTCACTTTTGGAAATTTCTTAGCAACGTTAATTACTGGATCCATGTAACCAAATGAAGTCGCAAAAATCATGTCCGCACCCGCTAATGCCATTTGGGTCATAACCCTTTCAGCATCAGCACTCTCTGGAACATTCTCTTGAAAGACTGTTTCAACTTTTCCACCAAAAGCCTCATCAACAGCTTTTCTTCCTACATCATGCTGATAGTTCCATCCATGATCACCTGGAGGACCAATATATATAAAGCCAACTTTATAATCTGCTGAAATAGCAAGGTTTGCGCTCAAAGCCATTACTGCAAATAAAAAAGATGCCGATAAAAACTTAATAACTCTTTTCATTTTATCTCCATTTCTATGTTAGATTTAAACTGTTTTCACAAACGATATACCTAGACATCCCGGAGCTCCCCTGTTCCCTCGGAATCGACTCATTGATATTAGCACTAAAGCCAATATCGTTGCAAGATATGGAGCCATTGATAATACAGCAATGTTTATATTTACACCAATTGCTTGTAAGTTTAGCTGGAGAATTGTGATACCGCCAAAAATATAGGCACCTATAAGTAATCTAAAAGGTCTCCATCCTGAAAAGACGACGAGAGCAAGTGCAATCCAGCCTGCTCCAGCTGTCATTCCCTCTGTCCATTGAGGAACTCTAACAAGTGATAGATATCCTCCTCCTACTCCAGCCATAGCTCCACCAAAAGTAATAGCCAAAAACCTTATAGTTATCACTCTATAACCCAATGAATGGGCTACGTCGTGATCCTCTCCTACTGATCTAAGGATAAGTCCTGCTCTCATACGTGTTAAAAAATACCAGATCATTAACACGGAAATAAGCGACAGATAAACAATCAAATCATGCTGGAAAAACATTGTTCCTAGTATCGGGATTTCATTAAGAATAGGAATTGAAATCGTTGAAATTTGTGGTGATTTTATACCAGTGTATGGGTGACCCATCAGAGCTGCTATTCCCAGACCAAAAATAGTTAAAGCTAGACCCGACGCCACCTGATTCGCTTGCATTATCAAAATAATAAAAGCAAAGAGAAGAGAAAGTAGTGCCCCTGCCACTGCTGCTGCCATCATCCCAATATAGGCAGACCCAGTTTCTACTCCAACTATAAAACCGGCAACCGCACCTATTATCATCATACCCTCTACACCAAGGTTCAAGACACCAGATTTTTCAACAATCAACTCCCCAAGAGCCGCTAGAACAAGCGGTGTTGAGGCCACTATTAGGCTAGCAACCAAGACAGCAAAATTAATTTCCGAAAGATCCATTCACTTATTTCCTTTGAGTTTTATTTTGTAATGAACAAAGAGATCAAATGAGAGTAAGAAAAATAACAGCATTCCCTGGAAAACCTGGATTGCGGCAGCTGGTAAATTAAGCATGAATTGCGTAAGCTCTCCCCCGACATAAGTAAGTGCCATAACTAAACCAGCGAAAAAAATGCCTACAGGATTTAGTCTGCCAAGAAATGCTACTATAATAGCCGTAAATCCGTAACCAACATTAAAGTCAATGTTGATCTGTCCTGCTGGTCCAGCTACTTCCATTATTCCAGCCAATCCAGCTAAACTTCCGGACAAAGTTAAACAAAGAAAGATGAGTTTGTTGGGGTTATCGCCAGAAAAACCCGACGCTTTTGGGGAGTTTCCAAGTAGCTTTATTTTGAATCCCAGACTGTGCCGAAATAATAGCACGTAGAAAAAAACGACCATCAATAAAGAAAGCAGAACTCCTAAGTGTATTCCTGTTCCCATAATAAGCTCAGAGTTGGAGGCAGAAGAGTATTGGCTCAAATTACGAGAGCCGGGAAACCCAGCGCCATCAGGATTTCTTAAAAACCCCAATGATGCAAGAGCAAGAATTTGCTCTGCTACATATACTAACATAAGAGAAACTAGTATCTCGTTGACATTGAACTTAACTTTCAAGAGAGCTGGGATCATCGACCACAAACTTCCTCCGATTATACCCATTAGGACCATTGTAGGAAAAATCATGATACTTTCTAAGGGATAAAGAGAAAGTGCAAATGATGCACCAAATATGGCTCCCATAATGTACTGACCTTCCGCTCCTATATTCCACACATTTGCTTTAAAGCCAACAGAAAGACCGAGCGCAATCAAAATTAAAGGAGCACCTTTTATAAAAATTTGGGGAATAGAGTATGTTGAGAATGTTTCACTCATCAAAGGATCCCAAAATATCATTTTTATGGCGGCAAAGGGATCTACCCCTAAAAAATAGAACAGTATTCCACCGATTAACATTGTAAATCCAACCGAAAATAATGGGCCTAGCAAAGAAAGGACCGGAGATACATTTTCTCTCGGGATTAGCTTAAACATGAAGCATACCCCTAAACACTTATACCACCCATTATTGCTCCAATTTCATCTGTTTTTATATCAGCAGTGTTGGTCGGAGTTGAAAGATTTCCATTCGTCAAAAAAGCAACCTTATTTGATATTTCCAGGATCTCATCCAGGTCTTGGCTTATTAAAATTATTGTAGCCCCGGTATTCGCTATTTCAACTATTGCCTGTCTTATATTTGCAGCTGAGAGCGCATCTACACCCCATGTAGGTTGGTTTACTATTAATAAAGAAGGTTTTTGCCCAATCTCTCTGCCAACAACAAACTTCTGGAGATTTCCACCAGACAAAGAGGAAGCAAGTGCGCTTGCACCAGTAGTCTTAACGTTAAATTTCTCAATTATTTCATTTGTAAATTCATTTAATTCGCTAAAATTGATAAAGCCCATCTTCTTTTGAAACCGTTTTTTTGGGTCTGTTATAAGGCTATTCTCTAATAAATTCAGACTTCCAACAGCTGCGTGTCCAAGTCTTTCCTCAGGAGCAAAAGCTAATCCGATTTCTCGCCTTTCGCGAGGATTGAGCATTTCAACATTATAATCCATATATTTTATGGAGACGCTCCGATCTTTTTTCTCTCCTGTCAGAATTTGCATTAGCTCTTCTTGCCCATTACCAGCAACTCCTCCAATGCCTAGTATTTCAGACTGATAAACCTCAAGATCAATATTTTTTAAGGTCACTCCAAATTGTGTGTCAGGTTTAACTTCATTTATTTTTACCGAAAGAACTCTATCACTTTTATTTGTTGCCACGGGTCGTTTAGGTTCGAATAATGACTGCCCAACCATTATCTCTCCCAGCTCCCTTGCTGTCATTTTTTTTGGATCATACTCGCCAACTATTGCACCTTTTCTAAGAACAGATGCCGTATCGCATAAATCAGCAATTTCCTTTAACTTATGCGATATGTAAAGAATAGAGGTACCTTCGCTCGCCAATTTTTTCAAAGTCTTAAATAAGCTCTCACATTCAAATGGTGTGAGAACCGATGTTGGTTCGTCCATAATCAAAAGCTTGGGCTTTTGTATCAAAGCACGGATAATTTCCACTCTCTGCCGTTCTCCCGCCGATAGATCTCCTATGAAAGAGGATAAATTTACATCCAAGCCATAACTTTCAGATAACGTTACTACACTTTCATGGAGCTCCTTTTCTCCAAGCTCCTTATCTAATCCTAATAGTATGTTTTCAAATGCCGTCAGAGGTTCAAATAGGGAAAAGTGTTGAAACACCATACCAACGCCTTGGGCTCTTGCATCTTTTGGACTTTTTGGTGAAAATTCCTTATTTAAAAAATCCATACTACCGTTGTCTGGCTGTAGTAACCCATAGATGATTTTTACAAGCGTAGATTTTCCTGCTCCATTTTCACCCAATAACGCGTGAATTTGGGAATTTCTTACATTTATAGAAATATCGTCATTCGCCTTAACGCTTCCAAATTCCTTATTAATGCCGGTACACTGGAATAGAATATTTTCAGTTTTTTTATTCAAATTGCCTATCTTTTAATTAGGTGGCTTTCAAGTAGTGTAGCAACTTTATCACAGTTTAATCGCTGAACAACTGACTTAGCGTCAATAGATTGCCTTAGATTTCCAAATAGCATATCTTGTGTGCAGTACTCTATCAACAACAATATAAGGAGAAATTGATGAGTAATTCAAATATAAATAGTCAATACGCAGATCCAAACATGACACCACCATTAGGAGAAGCTAGCGCCTTGGGACTTCAACATGTCCTTGCTATGTTTGCTTCTAATGTTACTCCATCGGTGATAGTGGCTGGTGCTGCAGGATTGGCATTTGGAGGAGCAGAGCAGATCTATTTAATTCAAATGGCTATGCTTTTTGCCGGAATAGCAACACTATTTCAAACTGTCGGTTTTGGACCAGTGGGTGCAAGGCTACCTATCATGCAAGGAACCAGTTTTGCTTTCGTAGGCGTATTAGCAGGTATTGCGGCAACCCAAGGTCTATCCGTTGCATTAACATCCTGTATAATAGGAGGTGTAATTCACTTTCTACTTGGTGCTGTAATAAAAGACATCAGGTGGTTATTTCCACCACTAGTTACAGGGCTAGTTATCCTAGCAATTGGCCTTTATTTAATTCCAGTCGCAATCAAGTATGCCGCTGGAGGCGCTGCAAAATTCCAAATGGAAGCGGAAAGCTTTGGCTCTCTAATGCATTGGAGTGTTGCAGGTGCTGTTGTTATTGTTGCTTTGATATGTAAGTTTTTTGGGAAAGGCTTAATATCGAATGCGGCTGTATTAATCGGTATAATAGCAGGGTATATCCTTGCGTTTGCACAAGGAATGGTCAACTTTGCACCCGTAGCGAAAGCGAGTTGGTTTTCCGGCCTCACACCTTTACCATACGGCTTTGAATTCAGTATCGGTGCTGTAATCGCAGTTACATTGGTTTGTATCGTTTCTGCGATAGAGACAGTCGGAGACACATCAGCAACTACAAAGGCTGGGGCAGGTAGAGAAGCAACCGATGCGGAAATTTCAGGTGCAACATATGCCGATGGACTGGGTAGCGCTGTAGCAGGAGTTTTTGGAGGGTTACCAAATACCTCATTTAGCCAAAACGTCGGTATAGTAGGTATGACAGGAGTGATGTCTCGTCATGTAGTGACAATTGGAGCAATAGTGTTGGTTGTCTGTGGCCTGATTCCAAAAATAGGGGCAATTATAGCGTCTATGCCACTTCCAGTATTAGGCGGCGGTGTTATAGTTATGTTCGGAATGGTGGCAGCAGCCGGCCTAAATGTATTAAGTGAAGTTAAACTTAATAGAAGAAATATGGTTATAATCGCCGTTTCATTAGCCGTAGGGTTAGGCTTAAATTTAGTACCTTCCGCAGTTCAATATCTTCCAGGTGTAGTCAAAGTGTTAGCTACTTCAGCTGTCGCACCAACAGCTATAGTCGCAGTCATACTTAATTTAATTTTACCAGAGGAAGACTAAAATCGAAAAAAAGGGCAGTAGTAAATACTGCCCTTATCACTTAAAAAAATATGTTAGATACTAGCTAATCATTGCTTCCATCGAGCACTTTCATATCCTTTACCACTGTCAGCTTTAATGGAATATTCCTGGGCCTCCAGTAAAAAATCTGAGTTTAAATCGCAGTTTTTATAGCCTTCGCTAATCACATTGAAATACTTTCTAGATGGTGGAGCAATGCCATATTTTCCAACCATAATATAGGTCATTGCTGTCACCTGAGTGCCATCTAATATGACATTTAATTCCTTCTTATCGTATAACTGTGGGTAGTCTTCATAAATATCCAGGGCTTTTTCACACTCATCAGTGATTTGAAAAACTCCTACAGGCACATATTTACCTAAATCTTTTTCAATAGTAGCGACCGACTTAAATATTAGTCTCCAGTCTTTCAGTACAGTATTTCCCAGATAATTCGCGTTAGGACACCTTTCTGCCATTTGTTGATGGTTTAAATTCGATCCATATGCCAGATATATTTTTGTCACTTATTTCTCCTAAAAAGGATATTTATTGGTCTATCATGAATGAGAAATTACGAGTAGTATTATTGATAACCAATCGTAATTTTTTGTCATAAAAGGAGTTATCTGATGGTCGACCAGATGTGGGGTTTATTTCTTTATTCTATTGTGACGGGTATGGGCTTTG
The DNA here is from genome assembly GCA_902531755.1 of uncultured Alphaproteobacteria bacterium. Classification (GTDB taxonomy): domain Bacteria; phylum Pseudomonadota; class Alphaproteobacteria; order Rhodobacterales; family Rhodobacteraceae; genus CACIJG01. The sequence goes on along the minus strand of CACAFI010000007.1, from coordinate 24,358 downwards.
AAATATCGCACTCAATTTCCGATTTAAACCGATCCTATCTCACAAAAAACGAGTGTATCGAAGCTGCCAGATCACTGAATCAAAAACCGAATCGCGATAAACAGATTGGTCTTGATAATGGTGTAACTATTCGATACGTGTGTATTGTGAAGCCTGGCAATGACCGCAGCATATAAAAAGTTTACTATAGGAAAAAAACCAAATTTTCTGTTTTTTCAATGAGATAGTGCCTGTGGATAAAATTGTTGATAAAAAATCTATTGACTTGCCCTGATAAATAAATGCCCTTTTCACAATTTTTCTGAGAATCGGTATGAAATTTATAAGTTATTGATTTTAAATCGTTTTTTTTTGTTTTTTATGTCTTTTTGTGAAGATTATTTCTTAAAAATATCTTTTTAACACGATTCTAAATCGTCGTGGACAAAACGAATCAAGTACAAATTTTTCGATTCTTTTCTACAGTTGATAGTTTGGGGTAGAAGTCGATATTTTTTTCTCTTCATCCGTCATTTCTTCAGGGATTTCTTCAAAAAGAGGCGAAGACAAATACCTTTCGCCTGTATCTGGTAACATACACAAAATATTTGAGTCAGGTGGAGCACCTTTTGCAACTTCCATAGCAATCGCAAATGTTGAACCTCCCGATATGCCTGTGATAATTCCTTCCGCTCGCGCTAATCTTTTTGCCCATGTAATTCCTTGCTCACCAGAAACAGGAAGCAACTTGTCAAAATAGTTATTATCTATCGCCTCCTGCAGAACGAACGGTATAAAATCTGGTGTCCACCCCTGGATCAAATGGGGATTCCATGAAGAGTGACTTGATGCTGGCGTATTGTCAGAATGTCGCTCTTGCTTCAATTCACTCCCAATCAAAGCCGCATTTTCTGGCTCGGTTAAAATTATTTTGGTCCCTGGGCTTTTTTCTCTTAATACCCGCCCTACACCTGAGACAGTTCCTCCAGTACCATATCCACTCACCCAATAATCCAAACCGACCTCAGAAAAGTCATTTAAAATTTCTTGAGCTGTTGTATTTTCATGTATTTCAGCATTTGCTTCTGTTTCAAATTGTTGTGCAAAAAACCAACCATTTTTTTCAGCAAGCTCTTTTGCTTTGTTATACATCCCAAATCCTTTTTCAGCTCTAGGTGTCAAAACAACACTTGCACCTAAATACCTCATAATTTTTCTTCTCTCTATTGAGAAACTGTCTGCCATGGTGACTACAAGTGGATAGCCTTTAGCAGCACAAACCATTGCCAAACCGATACCTGTATTACCACTAGTTGCTTCTACAACCGTCTGACCTGGCTTGAGCAAACCTTTTTGCTCAGCACTTTCTATAATACTTATTGCTAACCGATCCTTGACTGAACTAGCAGGATTAAAAAACTCAGCTTTGACATACATATTCACATGCTTAGGTGCTAGTGTATTTATTCTTATACAGGGCGTATCCCCTATAGTTTCTGTTACGCTATCAAAAAGCTTACTTTTTCCTTTTGTTGTTCGTTTTTCCATTTTTTCCTCTACTTAATTTATCTTTCATCAATTACTCTTACGGCTTTTCCTTCCGACCTTGGCACTGAACCTTTTTTTCCAACATTTACGTCAATATTAAGTCCCATTATATCCTTTACACGTTTTTTCAGGTTGAGGGCTAAATCTTCCTTATAGGATTTTTCAATATCTTCCGATTTGTAATGCTCAGTATACACTATCATTTTATCCATCCTTCCATCCTTAATTAACTTTATTTGGAAATGAGGGGATAAACTATCTATTTTCAATAATTGTTCCTCAATTTGCGTGGGAAAGATATTTACTCCTCTAATTATTATCATATCATCGCTACGGCCGGTTATTTTTTCCATCCTGCGCATAGAACGAGCAGTACCCTTCATCAATTTTGTTAAATCCCTGGTCCTGTATCTAATTATAGGAAAGGCCTCTTTACACAAAGATGAAAAAACCAACTCACCTTTCTTTCCGTCCTCTAAAACCTTGCCAGTTTCAACATTGATTATCTCTGGATAGAAATAATCTTCCCAAACGTGTAAACCGTCTTTTGATTCAACGCACTCATTAGCCACTCCCGGTCCAAGTACCTCTGATAGTCCATAGATATCAACTGCATGCATATCAAATTGTGATTCAATCTCGCTACGCATAGAGTTTGTCCAGGGCTCAGCTCCGAAAATACCAACTTCCAATGAGGATTTCTTAGGATCAAGTCCCTGTGCTCTGAATTCATCTAAAATAGACAGAATGTATGAGGGAGTAACGGTTATGCCTTTTGGCTTAAAATCATTGATCAGCTGGACTTGTCGTGCTGTCATACCACCGGATACTGGGATAACAGTTAGTCCCATTTTTTCAGCTCCCCCATGCAAGCCCAGGCCACCAGTAAACAGACCATATCCGTATGCATTATGAAGCATATCTCCTTTCTTCAAGCCCGAGGCACGTAGACATCGCTCAATTAAGTGCTCCCACATTTCCAAATCATTTTTTGTATAAGCGACAACTGTAGGTTTACCTGTAGTGCCGGATGAAGCATGTATTCTAGCAATATCCTTTAATTTGTATGCAAACATATCAAATGGATAGTTTTTCCTAAGATCTTCTTTTGTTGTAAATGGGAATAGCTTTATATCCTCCAAATATTTTAAATCGCTAGGGTGAATTCCAATTTCATCATATTTTTTTTTGTAAAACGCCACGTTCTTATAGGCGTGATCGACAGACCACTTTAATCTACCAAGTTGTAGGGCTTTTATTTCGTCGATAGATGCGATCTCGATTAGTTCCAATTCCTGTTTTTTTGGAGTTAAATCCCTCATTATTTTATTCCTTAAAATTTTGGCCACCGATTGTTCTTGAAAGTCCTCTGAACTCGGCTATTTTCTGTTCTTTCTCGTTAAAAACGGAAACATCATAAATCCCTGATCGGCCTGTTCGACTGACCTCTCTAGCCTTCGCTATCAGCTTTTCACCTTTTTGTGCAGGCGCTATGAAAGTGATCATATTGTTTTGGGCAACCGCCGCTTGATTATAGCTATTGCAGGCAAACGCAAAAGCACTGTCTGCAAGGGTAAAAATAAATCCTCCGTGGCAAATGTCGTGTCCGTTGAGGTGTCTCTGCTTTACAATTAAACTTAAATCAGCTTTTCCGGGAGCTACGCTCTCTATCTTTATACCAATTCCCTTAGAAGCTTTATCTCTCTTCCACATTGTCTCTGCAGATTTTTTTGCACGTTCTAAAGGCGTCATACCACAGCTCCCTAGTATCGAAAATTGGACTTGCGTTAGATTAACATTAGATAAAATTTCAACGCAATTTTTTTTGGTATTAATTTTTTGTTGGTATTAAAGATTAACCTTTATTAAAATACAAAATATTTATAATGAATGACACGCTAAAGATAGGCAGGCAGGATGGCTAGAGAACAAAACGGGAAAATAGCTTCTTTGGAAGAATTTCAGGAAAAAATCAATCGAGATGAAAAGATAGAGCCAAAAGACTTTATGCCGGAAGCTTACAGAAAGACACTAATTAGACAAATAGGTCAACATGCGCATTCGGAAGTTGTGGGTATGCTACCAGAGGGTAATTGGATCACAAGAGCTCCTACACTTAGAAGAAAATTATCGCTTTTAGCGAAAGTGCAAGACGAAGCAGGTCATGGGCTGTATCTTTATTGTGCTGCCGAGACCCTCGGAAAATCAAGAATGGAAATGACCCAAGAACTCTTATCCGGAAAAGCAAAATACTCATCAATCTTTAATTATCCTACTCCAACATGGGCTGACATCGGTGCCATCGGTTGGCTTGTCGACGGTGCAGCGATAATGAACCAAATTCCCCTTTGCCGATGTTCATATGGGCCTTACGCGCGAGCAATGATTAGAATATGCAAGGAAGAAAGTTTTCACCAGCGGCAAGGATATGAAATAATGCTTACCCTTGCTAAAGGAACAAAAGCACAGAAAGAAATGGCTCAGAGAGCCTTGAACAGATGGTGGTGGCCAAGCGTAATGATGTTTGGACCCAGTGATGCCGATAGCCCTAACACTGAAAATTCTGTAAAATGGAAAATAAAAAGATATACAAACGATGAGCTGCGACAGAAATTCGTGGATGCTATCGTTCCACAGGCAGAAAAAATTGGCCTTGTCGTTCCTGATAAAGATTTGAAATGGGATAAAAAAAGAAATAATGGCAAAGGTGGTTATGCGTATGGTGAGATAAACTGGGACGAGTTTTGGAGAGTAGTAAAAGGGAATGGACCGATGAATAACGAAAGGATAGCCGCGAAACAAAAAGCTTGGAACGAGGGTAGTTGGGTCAGAGCTGCAGCGGATGCTCACGCCTTAAAAAAACAAACCGCATTACAGGCTGCTGAATAAATTGGTTAGTGAAGAAAAAGAAACTACCCTTTGGGAGGTATTTATTCAGCCAAAAAATGGCCTGTCACATCGTCACTGTGGATCAATTCATGCTCCTGACCGCGAAATGGCAATAATATCTGCCAGGAACGTATACAGTCGTAGAGGAGAGGGGCAATCCATTTGGGTCGTAAAATCTATCGATATAGTATCTTCTGATCCTGATGAGAAAGAGGAAAACTTTAGTTCCGATGATAAAATTTATCGCCACCCCACTTTTTACGATGTTCCAGATGACGTAGGTCATATGTAATGAAAAGTAAGACGGCCGATATGGTTTTTGAAGGTCTACTAAGAATAGCTGATGACAACCTAATATTGGGCCATAGAACCTCAGAATGGTGTGGGCATGCACCCACTCTAGAAGAAGATCTTGCGCTTCCTAACATCGCTCTAGATTTAATTGGACACGCGCAAACTTTGTATTGCTTAGCATGTGAAATAGACACTAGATATAAAAATGAGGATCAATTAGCTTTCCTGCGACTTGAACATGAATATAAAAATTTATTGCTTGTTGAGCAAGAAAACGGTGATTTTGGAAATACTGTCTTACGCCTGTTCTATTTTTCGACCTTTATGAAATATTTTTGGAGGAAAGTTAAAATAAAGTGTTGTTTTAAAAAGCTTAAGGAATTTTCAGAAAAGGCGTTTCTGGAAACCTCATATCATTCAAAATACGCGTCTCAATGGGTTGTCACGTTAGGCGATGGTACTGATGAAAGCAATGTAAAAATGTCTGACGCTATTGTTAACTTAGAACCCTTTTTAGGAGAACTTTTCAACAATGACGATTTTACTGAAATGTGCTCACAAAATGATTTCCTTCCTGAACCAAACTCGATCTTTGAAGGTTGGAAAGGCGAAGTTGACACTATTCTACAAAAAGGGAATCTAGATTTGCCAGAAATTACTTTGAAAAAGAGAGGTGGGCGCAAAGGTGAACACAGTGAGGCATTTGGTTATTTACTTTCAGACCTACAATATATGCAAAGAGCTTATCCAAACTCAAGTTGGTGAAAATGGAAAAAGGCACTGAAAAAGCATGGGATGTCTTAAAAGACTTGACCGATCCTGAATTACCCTTCCTAACATTAGACGATTTGGGAGTAATCAGAGAAATAAGGCGCAAAGATAAAAACCATGTGGTAACTATTGCTCCAACATATATTGGTTGCCCGGCAATTTCAGTCATTGAGGAAAAAATTGCAAATGAGTTAAAAAAGTTAGGGATATCGGCCATAATTGAAAAGTCATTTTCGCCACCATGGAGCTCAGATTGGATTTCTGAAAATGGGAGAAAAAAGATGGAGGAGTTTGGAATATCACCTCCACATCCTAAAGAGACGAAGAGTTTTAGCCGTTCCTCTGCAAAAGCGGTCAAGTGTCCACAATGTACATCTTATAAAACTGAAAAGGTATCTGAATTTGGCTCAACAGCATGCAAGTCACTATATAGATGTTTGGATTGCAAAGAGCCCTTTGATCATTTTAAGTGTGTTTAAATGGCTAAACAAGCGTTTTACGATCTTAAAATAAACTCAATCAAGAGAGAGACAGCGGGCAGCAGTAGAATAAAATTTAGTCTGCCCAACTCACTGTACGAGAAATTTAATCATAAACCTGGCCAATATATCAGTGTCAGATTCACTATGAAAAAAGAGGACTACACTAGAACCTATTCCATCAGTTCTGAACCCAATAAAAACTTTATTGAGATAGGCGTCAAACATATAGAAAATGGTATGTTTTCAGAATTTCTTAAAACAAAAAAAATAGAGGATGTAGTTCAAATATCCAACCCAGATGGTAGTTTTGTTGTGAGTAGCAAAAACGCAAATCACTTCCTACTTATAGCAGCAGGGTCGGGGATTACTCCAATTATGTCCATTTTGAAGTCTACACTGAGGCAAAATAACAAATCGAGAATAACACTTTTATACTCAAATAAAACGTACGCCGATATGATGTACAAAACAGAAATACAGGACTTAAAAGATAAGTATCTTGATAGGTTATTAGTTTTTAATTTTTTTTCTAGAGAGATACAGAGCACAGAGTTTCTGAATGGAAGAATAACGCAAGATAAAATAGCTTTTTTGAGCGACAAAAATCTTATTGATCTCGAAGATTTAGACCAATGTTTTATTTGTGGACCAATAGATATGACTAAATCCGTGCAATCATATTTAAAAGACAAGGGAGTGGCAGAAAGAAAAATTATGACTGAGCTATTTTTTGTGGCTACAGATAAAAATATAGAAGATATTTCCCAAGTTTTAGAGGCAGGGGAGAGTAAAATAGAGCTCCTAATAGACGGAAGTAAGAAATCTTTTCGTATGAGCAAGAATGACGATTTTATAGATAAAGCTAACCAAAATGGAATTAGTGTACCTTATTCTTGTAAAAACGGCATGTGCGCAACTTGTAGATGCAAGGTCAGATCGGGTAAAGCGAGAATGAAAAAAAACTACTCTTTGGAAGAGTGGGAAATGAAAAAAGGATTTGTGTTGTCGTGCCAATTAGAACCAATCGACAAAGAAATATCCCTCGATTTTGACATTATATAGATTACAAATTAAGACCCTAAACAGTACCTAAATTAATTTGCTCAATCACTTGCTTTTTATCAGATATCCTTGTTAATATTTTAGTTATTAGGGGGATGTGATGAGCGAATTACCTTCACAAGCAAGAGTGGTTATAATAGGTGGTGGAGTTGTAGGGGTATCCTGTGCCTATCATTTAGCAAAAGCTGGGTGGAACGATTGTGTTTTGCTAGAGAAAAATGAGCTTACAGCTGGCTCCACATGGCATGCAGCCGGCAATGTTCCCACATTTTCTACCAGCTGGTCCATTATGAATATGCAACGATATTCTACAGAATTATACAGTAACCTTGGTGACGAAGTTGATTATCCAATGAATTATAATGTCACGGGGTCGATAAGATTAGGGCATAGCGAAGAGAGAATGCAGGAATTTCAAAGAGCCAAAGGAATGGGGCTCTATCAAGGAATGAACATAGAGATTTTGGATAATAGCGAAATCAAGAAGTTGTATCCTTTTATAGAAACACATGAAATACAAGGTGCTCTATATGATCCTGCAGATGGCGATATTGATCCTGCCCAGTTGACGCAAGCCTTAGCCAAAGGAGCAAGACAGCTTGGTGTTAAAATTGTTCGGTTTTGTTCAGCTGAAGGTATTAAAAAAGAAAATGAAATGTGGGAAATAATCACTGAGAAGGGCTCCATCTCAGCAGAAATAGTAGTTAACGCTGCTGGGTATTATGCTCAGCGGGTTAGTGAATGGTTCATCCCTTTCGGTGGCCGAAGAATTCCTATGGTTTCGATGAGTCACCAATATGTTGTTTCTGAACAAGTCGAAGAACTCGAGAAGTGGACGGCAAATACTGGTCACAAATTGCCTTTATTACGAGACGTAGATTCCTCTTACTATTTAAGACAAGAAAAAAATGGTTTTAATCTCGGGCCTTACGAAAGAAATTGTAGAGCCCATTGGTGTACAAAAGATGACCCTCTTCCCGACGACTTTAGCTTTCAGCTATACCCAGATGACCTTGAAAGATTGGAATGGTATGTAGAAGACGCAATGAAAAGAGTTCCTCTCCTTGCTAAAGCAGGGGTATCGAAAGTAATAAATGGACCAATTCCGTATACTCCAGATGGGAATCCACTTATCGGCCCTATGCCAGGCGTGAGAAATGCATTCGAAGCCTGTGTATTTACTTTTGGCATTGCCCAAGGTGGAGGAGCAGGCAAGGTCTTAACAGAATGGATTACAGAGGGAACAACCGAATGGGATATGTGGTCATGTGACCCCAGACGCTTTACCGATTTTACTGACCAAGAATATTGTATTGAAAAAGGCAAGGAAATTTATGGTCATGAGTATGGGATGCATTTTCCTCATATGCGATGGCCTGCAGCTCCCGATCGACGTTTGTCTCCAATTCATACGAAAATTCTGGGGTTAGGCGGTCAGATGGGTTGCTATAATGGATGGGAAAGAGCCAATTGGTTTGCAAAAGAAGGTGATGACACTTCCATTGCGTCGGCTCAAACATGGGAAAGAAATGGCCCATGGGAAAAAAGGGTGAAAGAAGAATGCGAAGCGGTAAGAGATGGCGTAGGGGTTTTAGATCTACCTGGGTTTTCCCGCTTTGAATTAAAAGGAAAAGATTGTCAAGATTTACTAAATGGGCTGATAGTAGGCAATCTACCATCCACAGGCAGAATTAGCCTTTCCTACTTTAGCGACGACAGAGGAAGAATCCTCACGGAAATGTCTATCATGAAACATTCTAATCAGCATTTTACTTTAATTACTGCTGCAGCCGCACAATGGCATGACTATGAATTATTATTGAGGTCGATAGACCCAAATAGTGACATTTCCCTTGAAGATAAAAGCCAGGAAGTGGGAACTCTCATTGTAACAGGACCCAAAAGTCGAGATTTATTTAATAAGATTGCAGATGCTGATCTTTATCTTCCATGGTTGTCACACCAAAAAGCTTTTATAAATAAAATGCCAGTAGTTATGGCTAGGGTATCATTCGCTGGGGAACTAGGGTGGGAGGTTCACGTTCAGAACAAGTATCTAAATTCTATTTATGAACAAATACTGTCTCTAGGCGCTAAGCCTTTTGGGATGTTCGCATTGAATTCACTTAGAATAGAAAAGGGGTATAGAGCTTGGAAGGGAGATCTTTCCAGTGATTATTCAATCCTTGAAGGAGGGTTGGAAAGATTCGTAAAGTTTGACAAAGATATTGATTTTATTGGCAAGCCAGCACTGCTTAAGGAAAAGCAAGAAGGTTGCAAAAAAAGCTTCGTAACTTTAAAGGTAAAAGCGAACGGTTTTGATGCTCCTTATATGTCCACTCTATGGCATGACAACAAAATTGTTGGCGAAACCACATCCGGCGCATGGGGATACAGGGTCAACCATTCTGTAGCTTTAGGTATCCTTCACACAGACCTTTGTGATCCAGGAACTAAGATTGAAGTGGAGATCTATGGGAAAAGATTTGATGCAACCGTTCAGGATAACAAACCTCTCTGGGATCCTGAAAACATAAGACTTAGACAATGAGCATTCCGTCAGAGGCAAGAATTGTCATTATCGGCGGTGGTATATCAGGGTGCTCACTTGCCTATCATCTCGCAAAAATAGGTTGGAAAGACATCATTCTTTTGGAAAGAAAAAAACTGACTTCTGGAACCACTTGGCATGCAGCAGGGCTCATAGGCCAATTAAGACCAAACTTAAATATGACACGATTGGCAAAATATTCTGCAGATCTTTATGTGAACCTGGAAAAAGAAACAGGTATTTCTACTGGTGTAAAACAAAATGGATCTTTAACAGTAGCGCTTACAGAGCACCGCCACGAAGAGATTCTTAGACAAGCATCAATGGCCAAGGCGTTTGATGTAGAAGTCAATGAGGTTTCCATTTCTGAGTTGAAATCATTTCATCCATTTTTAAATGTCGATGGTGTCAAGGGTGCCGTCCATCTTCCACTGGATGGTCAAGGTGATCCTGCAAATATCGCAATGGCATTAGCAAAAGGAGCACGAGATTTAGGAGTAAAAATTTTTGAAGATACAAAAGTAACCGGATTAAACACTCATAATAATTCTGTTAGTGGTGTTCACTGGGAGAATGAAAGTGGTAAAGGGCTTATCAAAACAGAAAATGCTGCAAATTGTGCGGGCATGTGGGCAAGAGATTTTGCTGAAAGCCATGGTGTTACGGTTCCGCTTCATGCCTGTGAACATTTTTACATTGTCACAGAGCCAGTAAAAAATCTAAATACCTTACCAGTTTTAAGAATGCCTGATGAACAAACCTATTACAAGGAGGATGCGGGTAAATTTTTAGTTGGCGCCTTCGAACTGCAAGCAAAACCATGGGGAATGAATGGAATTGATGAAAATTTCTGCTTCGACCAACTTCCGGAAGATCTAGACCACTTTGAACCTATATTGGAAAAAGCTATAAAACGAATACCAATATTAGAAAAATACGGCATTCAAACATTCTTCAACGGACCAGAGAGCTTCACACCAGATGACAAATATTATTTAGGGGAAGCTCCTGAGCTTAAGGGATTTTGGGTTGCTGCAGGATATAATTCAATCGGCATAGTCTCCTCAGGTGGTGCGGGGATGGCCTTAGCGCAGTGGATTGACCAAGGCTCCCCACCGTTTGACTTGTGGGACGTGGATATAAGAAGGGCCCAGCCCTTTCAGAGAAACCGTCTTTATTTGAAAGATCGAGTAAAGGAATCATTAGGGTTATTATATGCAGATCATTTTCCTTATAGACAGGTTGAAACATCTCGAGGGGTCAGAAGATCGCCATTACATGAACATCTAAAAAAGGAAAATGCCATATTCGGTGAACTTGCAGGATGGGAAAGAGCCAATTGGTTTGCAATTGGAAAACAGGAAAAAAAATATATCTATGATTGGAAAAAACAAAACTGGTTTGAAAACCACAGGCTAGAGCATTTAGCGATTAGAAATAATGTTGGGCTGATTGATATGAGTAGTTTTGGAAAAATAAGGGTTGAAGGGGCAGATGCCCTGTTGTTTTGCCAAAAGATTTGCGGAAATAACGTAGACATAGATATTGGGAAAATAGTATATACCCAAATGCTAAACTCAAGTGGTGGTATTGAAAGCGATCTTACTGTAACTCGTTTAAACCAGAATTGTTTTTTATTTGTCGTGCCTGCTGCTACTCTAGTTCGAGATTTAAGTTGGCTTAACCGCCACAAAGAAAACTTTAATGTCGTAGTGACTGATATTACTTCATCGGAAGCTGTTTTGGTATTGATGGGACCAAATTCAAGGAAGCTATTGTCAGAAATATCGCCAAATAGATTTGATAACAATCATCATTCGTTTGGTTCAGCTAAGGAGATCGAAATAGGATATGGGCTAGCTAGAGCGCATCGAATTAGCTACGTTGGAGAATTGGGTTGGGAGTTGTACGTAAGTTCAGATCAGGCCTGTCACGTTTTCGAAGCGATCCGAGAGGTAGGAAAAAAATATGACCTTAGGCTATGTGGCCTCCATAGTTTAGATAGCTGCAGAATTGAAAAGGCCTACCGCCATTTTGGCCATGATATTACCGATGAAGATCACGTATTGGAAGCTGGGCTTGGTTTCGCAGTGCAAACGAATAAGGACGATTTCATTGGTAAAGAAGCTGTTATAAGGAAAAACAACCAGGGTCTCGAAAAATATCTCTACCAATTTCAACTTGAAGACCCAGAGTTGCTTCTGTTTCATAATGAGCCAATTTACCGGGACGGTGAGCTTGTTTCATACTTAACTTCAGGTAACTACGGTCATTTTTTAGGATCGGCTATTGGCATGGGTTATATCCCATTAAAAGAAGAATCCATAAAGTCTGTCGAGAACTCTGATTTTCATATTGAAATAGCAGGGACGATGGCCAAGGCAAAAATATCATCTAAACCGTTATATGACCCAATCTCTGAGAAGATTAGGATGTAACTTTTTGTTGGCATTTTTCTAGGAGGTGGAAATGAAGAGACTTGAACGAAGAGGTAGAGATGCAAAAATAGCGTTAAGAGCGGCTCCCATATCTGAAGAAATAAATCCCATAAAGCCAGGACTAATCGGTGGAAGTTACAAGCCTTTGAGTGATTCAGATGTTGAGAAATTATATAACTTAGCTCTTGATGCATTATCCAAAATCGGAATTGGCCTGGCCCCAAAGAGCGGAATAAATTATATGACAAAAGCTGGTGCAGTACTGGGAGACGATGGAAGACTTAGGTTTTCTAAATCTCTTGTTGAAGACATGATTGCCTTTTCCTCTAAAGACTTGACGCTATTTGGACGAGAGGAAAAATTCGATATGCACTTGTCTGGGAAAAAAGTTTTTTTTGGCACTGCAGGAGCAGCCGTTCATGTGGTCGATGTGGAAAAGAAAGAATACAGAGACTCAACAGTTCAAGACTTATATCACGCAGCTCAGATAACTCAGGAATTAGATAACATACATTTTTTCCAAAGGGTGATGGTAGCAAGAGATATAACCGACAACTCTGAAATGGATCTCAACACGCTTTACGCTTGTTGTGGAGGCACTGCAAAGCATATTGGAACTAGTTTTTCTGAACCTCACCATGTTAAGGACTGTATGGATTTGCTACATATGATAGCTGGTGGAGAAAAGGAATGGCGGGCAAGGCCTTTTGTTTCAAATTCAAACTGCTTTGTGGTTCCCCCAATGAAATTTGCAACGGAGAGTTGTGAAACAATGGAAAAATGTATTGAAGGCGGGATGCCTATTCTTTTACTCTCCGCTGGCCAAGCTGGGGCAACGGCACCAGCACCTATTGCTCTAGCAATTGTTCAAGCAGTTGCAGAATGTTTAGCTGGAATTATTTACGTAAATTCAGTAAAGCCTGGACACCCCTGCGTTTTCGGAACTTGGCCCTTTGTTTCTGATTTGCGAACCGGTGCAATGTCAGGAGGGTCGGGTGAGCAAGCTCTTTTAACAGCTGGCTGTGCTCAAATGCACCATTTTCTTGGCTTACCTGGAGGTGCCGCCTCTGGAATAGCAGACTCCAAGTTACCAGATATGCAGGCTGGTTGGGAACAAGGTATTTCTAATACTCTTGCTGGTCTGGCAGGCTTAAATCTTTGCTATGAATCTGTAGGGATGCATGCTTCTCTTTTAGGGTTTTCATTAGAATCATTGATACTAGGCAACGATATACTAGGACAGGTACAACGATGCATCAAGGGAATCGATGTTAACGATGATGTCGTAAATATTGATGTTATAAGGTCCGTTTGTATTGATGGACCAGAGCATTATTTGGGGCATCAACAAACATTAGACTTAATGCAAACAGAATATATTTATCCTACTCTTGCAGATAGAACGAGTCCTAAAGAATGGCAAGAAAACAAAAAACCGGACTTAATGAAAAAAACTATAGAACGAAAAAAAGAAATTCTCACGAGAAGAAATAATATACCTCTTTTTGATAAAGAAATTGATAGGGGAATAAGAGAAAAATTTAAAATTTATGTATAGAAACCTCTTATTCACCTTTCTTCTTACTTTTTTAATTTCTTGTTCTTCAAATCTTAACCGTGAGATCATAAGACTTGACCCAACTAATGAAAATTATCATACGCCAGGATGTAGAGAAATTAGAAAAAAAATACTGGATCAAAAAAGTGATCCCAGTGAAAGCGTCGCGCGTGGCGCTTTGTCGACCTATTTTTTAGGAGCAATAAGTCTGCCTGCTTTGGGTTTTTTGGAAATAAACTCAGAAGAATATAAGAAGAGTCTAATAGCTGAACTTAAAAGAAACTGTTATTAATAGAGTATAAATTGAAAAAAGGGAGTAACGTTTGATTGATACAAAACAAATCCGGGAGTCTGTAGCCACAATTTGCCAGAAATATGGAGAAGAATATTGGCGTGATTTAGATAAGAAAAAAGAATACCCTACAGACTTTGTTAAGGAAATGACGACAAGCGGTTTCTTAAATATACTTATTCCTCAAGAATATGGTGGCGCTGGACTGGGATTAAAAGAAGCCTGTATTGTTTTAGAGGAAATTAGTCTTCAAGGTGCGCATGCTGGTGCGTGTCATGCTCAGATGTACGTTATGGGCACCCTTTTAAGACATGGGTCGGATAAACAAAAAAAAGAATTTCTTCCAAAAATATCTTCTGGTGAGCTAAGGCTTCAAAGCTTTGCCGTAACCGAGCCAAACTCAGGAACGGACACAACCAGTATCAAAACCATGGCAAAAAAAACTAATAATGGCTGGATTATAAATGGGCAAAAAGTCTGGATTAGTCGAGTGGAACAATCTGACTTAATGATCCTTCTTGCACGAACTAAACCCCAGGGAGCTCTCCCCAAAAAAACTGACGGATTTTCCGTTTTCCTTATTAATATTGAACAAGCTAAGGAAAGTGGCCTTAAAATCGCAAAGATTGACTCTATGATTAACCATCACTCCTGCGAATTGTTTTTTGATGATGTTTTCATTCCAGATGAAAGCATAATAGGTGAAGAAGACAAGGGCTTCCGAGCAATTATGGATGGTATGAATGCCGAAAGAATCCTTATAGCATCAGAGTGTATCGGAGATGGTAAATATTTTATAGAAAAGTCTGTTAACTATGCTAACACCAGAAAAACTTTTAACAGAGAAATCGGCATGAACCAAGGAATTCAATTTCCAATTGCGGAGTGCTATTCACAAATCGAAGCCGCATCGCTTATGGTCGATAAAGCTGCAACGCTTTTCGACGAGGGTAAAAAATGTGGTGCAGAGGCTAATATGGCAAAAATGTTAGCAGCTGATGCTAGTTGGAAAGCAGGCACTACGGCTATGGAGACATTTGGTGGCTTTGGCTTCAGTAAAGAATACGACATTGAAAGAAAGTTCAGAGAAACGCGTCTTTATCAAACAGCTCCCGTTTCAAGAAACTTAATACTTAGCTATATTGCTGAACATGTTTTAAATCTTCCAAGAAGCTTTTAAAATGAGCTTACCACTTGATGGAATATTAGTGGTATCTATGGAACAAGCTGTGGCTGGACCTTTTTGCTCTAATAGACTTAAGTTAGCAGGCGCCCGGGTGATTAAGATTGAGAGAAAGGATGGTGGAGATTTTGCTCGGGGTTATGACACAGCCGCTGAAGGAGAAAGCTCATATTTCATATGGCTCAATCAAGGTAAAGAAAGTATTGCGCTTGACCTAAAGGCAAAGGAGGACAGACGAATTTTCATAAATATGGTTACTAAAGCGGATATTTTTATTCAGAATTTCTCTCCCACAACAGTAACTAAATTGAGCATAGATAGCTCAACCTTAAAATCTATTAACCCAAGACTTATCTGTTGCGATATATCTGGTTATGGAGAGGCTCCTGAAATGATGAAAAAAAAATCCTATGATTTACTAATTCAAGCGGAAAGTGGCCTAATAGATGTTTCTGGATCACCAGAGGGACTTGGTAGGATAGGAGTCTCAATTTGCGATATTGGCGCAGGAATGGCAGCACATGCAGGCATTGTAGAATCTTTATTATTGAGAGAACGTTTTAATAAAGTTAAGGATGTTAAGATTTCACTTTTTGATGTTGCTGCTGACTGGATGACCGTTCCATATATTCATAGCAAATATGGAGGGGTTGCTCCCAAAAGGGTTGGCCTAAAGCATCCTTCTATCGCACCTTATGGCGCTTTCCTGTGCTCGGAAAATACTAGCTTCATCATTTCGATTCAGAACGAATTGGAGTGGAAAAGATTTTGTGTAGAGGTTCTTAAAACACCCACCCTGTTAAAAGAAAATAAGTTTTCTAGCAATACACTAAGAGTAAAGAACAGAGATTTATTAGATAAAAAAATTCAGACGACATTGTTATCACTTACTGATGAAACTCTTAAAAATAGGCTTGATGAAGCGTCAATTGCGTATGGAAGATTAAATTCCGTCAAAGATTTAGAAAGGCATTTGGCTTTGAAAAAAATAACCGTAAGAAATTCGTTAGATGACAGTTTAACTATTCCCTCTCCGCCCCTTGTTTGGGAGAATTCAGAAAAAAAAGCTCCTAAATTTAATCAACAAAATGAACAATTGAGAAAAGAATTCAATGACACAAAAAAATAAACATATTTTTGTTTTTGGAATTTTCGCGGTGGATTTATCTTTCTATGTTGATAAGAAAGTAAAACCTGGAGAAACCATTATTGCAAAAAGTTCGAACATAGGCCCTGGCGGCAAAGCCTCAAATCAAGCAATATCAGCTAGAAAACTAGGAGCGACCACCACATTAATAACTCGATTAGGAGATGATAATTTTAATAACTATGCAAATGATATTTGGAGAAAAGAAAAGCTAATTACAAGTACAAAAATTGACAACAATTTACCTACCGGTATGGCAGGAATATTTATTGATGATAAAACTGGTGAAAATAGTGTAATTGTTGATCCTGGAGCATCAGCCCATCTTTGTATAGATGACTTCTATTCACAAAAATCAAAAATGAAAAAAGGAGACATTTTTTTAACTCAATTTGAACAGTCATCTGATACTACATTTGCAGTTTTAAAAGAAGCCAGAGAATTGGGTATGATTACAATTTTTAACCCAGCCCCATTCGGAAAAATTAGTAAGAAAGCTTACCAGTTTTGTGAAATTATTACTCCCAATGAAACAGAAGCTGAGCAAATAACAGATATCTCATTAAAAGGAAAAAGAGACGTTGAAAAGGCTGTAAATAAAATTCGAGACCTGGGAGTTGAAAAAGTGATTATTACACTTGGGAAAAAAGGTGCTGCATTTTTTGATGGAGAGAAAATTTCGTTTTGCCCTGGCAATAATTTTGGAAAAGTAGTTGATACGACAGGTGCTGGCGATTGTTTCAATGGTGCTTTGGCAAGCGCATTGTCTTTTGGAAAAGATTTGAGACAATCGGTAGAATTTTCTTGTGCTGCAGCAGGTCTCAGTGTTTTGAAAAAAGGAACAGCTCAGTCAAGTCCGACTAGAGTTGAACTAAATAAAGCTCTGAAAGCTACTTAAGATTATACCTATGGGATAATTGATTAATGGAAATTGGTATTTCAATAACATTTACTTTTTTTGACTTAAGCGCCTTGGCAAAAATTTGAGTAAAATCTTTTACCCCCTTTACTCTATAGGCATTTGCCCCAATTGCCTTACATAGCTTAACAAAGTCGGGGTTTTTCAAATCTGTAGCTATTTTCCGTCCTGGATAATCTCTCTCCTGATGCATTCTTATTGTTGCATAACTGCTGTTATTAATAAGAATAATGATTATTTTTGCTCCATAATGAACTGCAGTTGAGATTTCCTGACTAGACATCATAAAACCTCCATCACCTACACAACAAAGGACAGCTTTTTCCGGATTTAACAGCGCTGAAGAGACCGCTGCTGGAATGGCATATCCCATGGAACCACAAGTAGAAGCAATTTGTCTTCGGCTCCCTCCAAAGCTTAAAAATCTTTGTGGCCAAGCAGCGTTATTTCCAGCGTCAAGAGTCACGATAGAATCTTGGGGGAATTTTTTTTCAACTATTTCAAAAATTTTACTTAAATTATTAACATTTTTATTATTTTGTGGTTTGGAGTCCTCTAAGTAGTTTTTATTAAGTTCATTTCTCCATCCTTGCCATCGTTTGGAATTATCCAGATTTAGATCCTCTAGCTTATCGCAGCACTCATTTACTCCAACGTTTATGCATACATTAGCGTTATAAACCTTATTCAATTCATTCGAGTCTACATGAATATGAATTATATTTTTCGAGTTATCTCGAGGACTTATTATGCTATATCCTTGAGTTGTCATTTCACCTAGCCTAGCTCCTAAAACAATAATAAGGTCGCTGTTTTTGGTGCTGTCTATAAGTTTTGGTGATACTGATGTACCAAAGCTTCCTGCATAGTTCTCGTTTTTATGGTCAAATAAATCTTGCCTGCGAAAAGACGTTGCTACTGGAATATTATTTTCATTTACAAAATTATGAAATTTAGAACATGACTTATTTGTCCAACCCGAGCCACCAATTATAAAAAGGGGTTTTTTTGATTTTTTTAAACTTTCAATTATAGCGCTTAATCCCTTCGAGGGCATTTCACCTTTAATAACTCGACTTAAAACAGGAGATTTTACTTTCGAAATTTGAGAAAGCATATCTTCTGGGGTAACTAACACTACTGGTCCAGGCCTTCCGGAAGTTGCCAGACTGAAAGCCCTATTCATGTACTCCGGAACCCTATCTGGATCACTAATTTCTGCTACCCACTTTGATATTGGACCAAAAAAGTTCTTGAAGTCTACTTCTTGAAATGCCTCTCTATCTCTGACATTTCTTGCGACATCCCCTACTATCAAGATCATTGGTGTACTGTCCTGATGAGCAATATGTACACCTACAGAGGCATGACAGGCTCCAGGCCCTCTTGTGACCAAGGCAACCCCTGGTTTCCCGGTTAGTTTACCGTAGCTTTCGGCCATATTAGCTGCCCCGGCTTCATGGCGTGCATTGATAACTTTTATACTTTTCTTTTTGTCGAAAAGAGCGTCTAATGCTCCCAAATAGCTTTCACCGGGTACACAAAATACATTTTTAACCTGATTTCTATCAAGACTTTCGGCAATTAATTGGCCGCCTGTTTTTGACATTTCTTACTGCAACAATAATTAAAGCACCATACTAGACTATTACTTTGGCTCGGGTAAAGGCTTTAGTTTTGTCAATTCAGGTAAAAGCATTCTTTCTTCTGCATCTTTTGGCTCGAAATAACTACCTAAAATAGTTTTTCTTTTCTTTAAAGAATGAAGTTTTACTAGCTTTACATACGTATCATATACAGCATCTACTTTGTTTCTCGATTTATGCATTGTAGCGCCATCGATGAATTCATTTTCTAATGCGGCTTTTAGCCTCTGTGAGGTATTTCCTCTTATTTTTGTCAAACTGCTTATTGCAGATCGGCTCATAGTTGCTATTTGATCCTCCATAGCCGTTAAGTCGTCTAGCGTTGGCTTAGGTATGGTAACAGTAATTAGTTGCTGCTGTGTGTCTGCCTTTACATTTTTAAGATCATGCGTCTTAATCTCAGAAACTATAAGTTGAATGTGTTCTCTACTAAATACAAGAAGTTCGAGTGTTCTAGGTGCTTTACCAGCATAAATCTTGCTTAAATCAGCTATGCGTTTAGGTTTTCCATCTATCATTACCCTCATACCGAAAAGTACATTCTTGAACCCTTCACTAGAACCAACATCTTTTATTAAATTACCAAAACCAATTATATAGTTCTCCATATTTGCTAGTGCTTCCGCAGAATAGGAGTCCTCAAAAACTTCAGCCATTTCTCCCCCTTTTTTGAATTTTTCTTTTTTGATCCAAAAAATTAAAGCCTTTATTGAATTTATGGTACACTAAAAATAAATAAAATTCAAAACTTCTAAACTTACAGATACGGCTGTCGATTTTATAATCAACCAATATCTAAAAGAGAAACACAAAAATAATGAAAAAACTGTTTTTTTTATTCATCCTTTTGATATTTCCCACCACCTCCCTGGCAGAGGGACGCATGTATGAAAATAAGAAAGAACCACATTGTACACTTTGGGATACAATGAGGCTAAAGTGGCCACAAACAATAATGGGAAGAGAAAAAATTAAATGCCGTAGAAGAGCCTCACTGTCGAACACCACCCCCGTTACATGCAGGTTTAAAAACTGGAAATGGAATGATGATGACCCAACTCAGAGAATGTGTACTTATGTGAAAGCAGGATCTAGGATGGACCCACCTGAGGTAACTATTGTAATTGAAAATAAAGGTGCTTGTCCCAAGGAATATAAGTGTGCTCGTAACAAATAATCATTTTTTTATATGCCTTTTATAAAAATATTGGTTTTTTCTCCACATTTTCGATTATTATCAGCACTATGATAAATAGAAATTCAACATACCCAAATGAAGTAATTTTTGTACGACAACAAAATTCATTCAATCTGCCAAAAGAAGAAACGGAGTACTTAGTTGAAAAAAGAAATGATTTTGATGAAATAGAAAAGCTTGTAAAATTTTTTCCAGTTCAAGATGGTACTATTGAGCTTAAAATTGTATCGCCAGAATACTCTAAGTCATATAAGCACGGTGATATCTATAATATAAGCAAAAAAAAATCTACTGGATTTAGTGAAGTCGAGCAAATTGTTGGCACGGGTATAATTCTAAGTAATATCTACAAAAAAAATAAAGATTCCTTTTCAATACTTGGTTCAAGGGAATATTCGGATAAGGTAAACGTCGCCATCCATTGTTTAAAAAGAGATAGCGAACAAATATCTGGCACAGGAAAAACAGTTCTCGGAAGTTATACTCAGAGAGATTTAAACTTTGATAATTTGAAGGGTAGCGGTTTTTTTTCTCTGACTTGTGGCAAAGCAAGCGACAATCTAGATTACAATTTTGGGGAAGAATTTTATTTAGAGGTATATCTGGATGATGATACCTTCAGAGATCTACTTAGCAAGATTTATCATACTGAGTTTGAGGCTATTATTGTCAGATGTAACCTAGGTAATATGAAAGGTATATATGCGGAAAAACCTACGGGGATATATACTGAAAATGGCTTTATAACCGATGGTCAAGCCTACAAACTCTTATATGAAAAAGCGAACGTTTCCAATTATACAGAGATGCCTGATTACTTTGGATCTGTGGGTTCCATTTCGAAAGGCAACCCATTTATAGTCGATGTATACTATGCAAGCAAAGATTTAAAGAAACAAAAACCAAATAAAGATAAGCAAACCCTCAGAGAACATAAACAAACTTTAGAAAAGCTACAGTTTATTGGATCTAATAACAAAGTGAATATCATATTATTATATATTTTGATGTTTTCGATACTCCTATATCTCGCCGTTCAATTTTTTGAATGAAAGAAGGTATTCAATTGATTTTGAAGTAACAAAATTGGAATAAGTCCGGTAAGTATAATGAAGAATGCTGGCAATGATGCCTCGATCATTAATTCGTCATGTGCAAATTGGTATGTATAAGTTGCTAAAGTTTCAAAGTTAAAGGGTCTTAGTATCAATGTCATTGGCAGCTCTTTAACTATATCTACAAAGGTCAAAATCGCAGCAGCTATTATCGATGTCCTTATCAGGGGTAGTGTAATCTTAAATGATGTCGACGTTGTGGAATAACCCAAACTTTTTGACGCATCAAATAAATTTGAGGGTATTCTAGAGTATCCTGAAATCATTCCACCATAGGGAATAGCATAAAACCTTACTGTTAATGCAAATATAACTCCATAAATGGTTCCTCCTAAAAAGACTAAATTTCCTGTAAAATTATTCAAAAATCCAAAAAAAATGACTACACCTATAGCAAGCATAGTTCCAGGCAAAGCATATCCTGTAGCAGCAACGTTATAGATAATTACTAAAGCTCGACTCTTACAAAAATAAGCGCTAGAAGCTGAGAAAAAAGCAAGCAATATAATTATTAATGTGGCGGTAAAAGCTACAAATATAGTATTTAGCAGCACAGGGAAAATCGCAAAAAAACTATCAGGTTTCAGACCCATAAAGACATTATTTATCAGTATAATTATCGGAACTATAAAACCAACTAAAATTGGGACTAAACAAAATCCAGTTGCAAATAGTGCTTTTTTCAAACTCAACTCTTTTGGTGAAATATTATTCAGTCTCTTAGAGGTATCATTATATTTTTGGCTAGATCTCGCCTTTCTTTCCAGGACAAGCAAGATGATTATAAAAACAAAGGTCACTATCGCTATTTGGGATGCTGCAGATATACTGTTCATCCCAATCCAAACATTAAACATTCCCAGAGTGAGTGTTTGAACAGAGAAATATTCAACTGTTCCAAAGTCTGACAGTACTTCCATTGCAACAAGGGCAAGACCTGCTACAATATATGGCCTGCATAAGGGCAAGCCAACTGCCAGAAATTTATTTCGACCATAAATCCTTGCAGTTTCATATAAGCTTCTAGGAGAGTTATTAAAACCTGTTCGTGCTAAAATATATACATATGGGTAGAGTACAAAACCCATTACAAAAATAGCTCCCATTACCGATCTTATTTCGGGAAAATAATAGCTAGCTGGTGAATTAAAACCAAAGGTTTGCCTTATAAGTCCTTGTACCGGTCCTGCGTACTCTAAGAAATCCGTATAGACATAAGCAATAATATAGGCCGGACAAGCTAAAGGTAGTATTAAAGCCCACTCTATTACTTTTTTACCAAAAAAAGAGTAATAAGTAACGATCCAGGCCGTTGAAATACCTAAACCCGCCGATAGAATTAATACTCCTATGAATAGCAATAAAGTATTCACTACGTATATAGGCAATACCGTGTTTACAAGGTGACCCCATAGTTCTTGGTTACCTTCGAAAGCTGTCAGAATTAAACTGAATATAGGACCAATTAAAAGAATAGATAGAAAAACAGCTGGAGAATTTCTCAGTATACCCTTATTTTTAGCCCAAAAGTTCGATTGAACTATTGCAGAATTACTTAAAATTTTACCAACCCACTTTATCTATAATTTTTTGAGCTTCATAAGCTTTTAGGGCAATTGAGATGATAGGTAAACTGTCAGACTTAAAACTTCCCCAACTTTTCAGTTCTTCAGTAGTTTCGACATTTAGGTTCACCGGGTATTCAAAATTAATCTCTCCATACATTTTTTGAGAGGTCGGCTTTGATAAAAACTCTAATAAGGCCACCGCTTCTTTCTTATTTTTTGAATATTTAGCGACTCCTCCACCAGATATATTTACGTGTGCTCCCCTATCCTCTGCACCTTGATTCGGAAAAATTAAGCGAACACTTTTTGCCCATTCCCTTTGGCTTGGATCATCAGAGTATTTTAATTTTCCAAAATAGTAGTTATTTATGATTGATATATCGCACTGGCCTTCAAAAATCGCCTTTACTTGCGCTCTATCATTTCCTTGGGGCCTTCTAGCTAGATTACCTACAAATTTTTTCGCCCAGTCCTCTGCTGCTTTCTCTCCCAAAGATAAAATAAGCGAAGCCATTAGGGCTCTATTATATACATGGCTTCCTGGTCGGGAACACACCCTGCCTTTCCATTGTTCGTTGGCTAAGTCCTCAATTTTTGTAATTTGTCCTTCTTTTACTCTGTCCTTGGATGTAACTATAATTCGCGATCTTTTTGATAAGGCAAACCACTTGTTTTCGGGGCTTTTTAGATTCTGAGGAATGTTCCTATCTAAGATATCCGAATTAACTGATGCGAGGAGATCAAGATCATCATAAATATATAAGCGCCCAATATCTACGGTCAAAATGACATCAGCAGGACTATTCTTGCCCTCCGCTTTTAACCGTTGAGCCAAACCTTTTGTTGCATATACTACGTTGGTCTTTATTCCCGTTTCCTCAGTGAACTTTTCCAAAAAAGGATTGATTAGAAAGGGTTGGCGGTGAGAATAAATATTAACCTCAGCACCAATTACGGTAGTAAACGAAAGAAATAAAAACGTAACAATTGATAAAGGATAGAATTTCATTAGAAGTGCTCCTTTTATATTTTAAAAATTTTACTCAGCGATTTGAAACTAGAGAGACTTTCTGAGGCTATGTCTGAAATTTCTTTCAATGGTTTCAAATATAATTCCGTTATTGATTTAGGATTGAAGTTATTATCTTCAACTCCCAGTATTAGATTATCAATATCCTCAGAGTGATGAAGCGATCCAAAAATCCAATCCCAGATCGCCAAAGCGGCTCCAAAATTTTTATCGTAATGTCTTACATCCAATGAATGATGAAGCTGATGTTGAGCCGGTGAAATGAGAATTTTTTCTAACCAAACCCAATATTTGATGTCTATATGGGAGTGTCTTAAATTTGATCCCGCAACATGAAAAGAAAATACTAAAAAGTTGACTCCTAAAATAGTTACTAAATCTACCTTATCACCAAAAATGAAAAAGAACGTGGAAATCACTGCACCTTGGGAAAATGCTCCTCGTAATGAAAATAGAATTCCCTCAAGAGGATGTGTTCTGTAAACTGTGATTGGATTCAAGGTCTCAGCAGAATGATGAACTTTATGGAGAGCCCACAAAACGGGCCACTTATGCATCCATCTATGTACCCAGTATTTTGTAAAGTCGTCAAAAGTGAAGAAAACAAAAGTAAATAGTGTCGCTACTATAATAGTCGGGGTATCACTTAAGAAAGAAAGAAGACCACTTAAAGGTAAAGATAAAAGAG
>CACAFI010000006.1 GCA_902531755.1 uncultured Alphaproteobacteria bacterium | reverse complement strand
GAAGCCGGAGTAGAGGGGCTTGTTCATGTCTCAGAAATGTCTTGGACAAAAAAGAACGTACATCCAGGAAAGATATTGTCCACAAGTCAGGAAGTTGAGGTTATGGTTCTTGAACTCGATAAGGAGAAGAGAAGAGTGAGTTTAGGGCTTAAGCAAATTCAAGGAAATCCTTGGGAGAATTTTGCGGAGACCAATACAGTGGGATCCGTCCTTGAAGTTGAAATAAAAAATATAACTGAATTCGGGTTATTTGTTGGTTTGGGTAATGATATAGATGGAATGATACATCTTTCAGATTTGGATTGGGAAAAAACAGGAGAAGAAGCACTCAAAGATCATAAAAAAGGAGATCTCGTAAAAGCTAAGGTAACAGATATAGATGTTGAAAAAGAAAGAATCTCACTATCCATAAAGGCATTAGAAAGAGATCCTTTTGATGAGGTATCCAAAGCAATAAAAAAAGGTAGTACCCTTACCGTGGTGGTGTCAAAGGTGGATGAAGCTGGTATAGAAGTTGATTGTGACGGGGTTAAAGGTTTTATTAAACGTTCTGATCTTTCAAGAGATAGAAACGAACAGAGACCAGAAAGGTTTTCTGAAGGTGATAAGGTTGATGCTAGGGTAGTGAACGTGGATAAATCTTCAAGAAAATTTAATCTATCAATTAAAGCTTTAGAGCTAGCAGAAGAGAAAGAAGCGGTTGAACAATATGGTTCAACAGATTCTGGTGCCTCTTTAGGTGATATACTTGGTGCTGCGCTTAAAGATCAAGATAAAAAAAGTTAATAGATGTCCGTTGAGGCAGAGATTTTCGAACAGGCAAAAAAAAGGGCTAGGAGAAAGGGTTTTTTATTTGCACTTTTTCTTGTCTTCTTAGTTTTCGCTATACTTACTGCGCTAAATGGTTTTTTCGACTTTGAAAGAAAAAGCCCTCATATAGCAAGAATAAAAATTCATGGCCCAATTTTTGATGATTTTAATTTAAATGGGCTTATTTACGATCTAGGGCTAGACCCAAATGTTAAGGCTGTGGTTGTTCATATTAATAGTCCAGGCGGATCTGTTGTCGGAGCTGAGTCTATATTTGTGGCTTTATCTCAGCTAAGTCAAGAGAAGCCATCTGTGTCCGTGCTAGGTGAAACTGCTACCTCTGGTGGATACCTAATCGCTGCAGCGACTGACCAAATAATCTCACGGTCAAATACGTTAACCGGATCTATAGGAGTAATACTGCAATACCCGAATTTGTCAAAGCTTCTAAAAAATATTGGAATTGATATAAATACTCTTAGATCTTCGGATCTAAAAGCATCAATCAATTTATTTGAACAACCAAGCGCTAAAGCCATAAGAGAACATAAACAAATAATAGATGAGACTTTTTTATGGTTTAAAGAATTGGTTGCTGAAAAAAGAAAGCTATCAGATATTAATATGGAAAAAGTATCGCAGGGGGGAGTTTTCACCGGTAGAGAGGCTAAAAAATTAGGTTTGGTGGATTTTATCGGAGGCGAGAGAGAAGCGGTTAAATATTTAGAAGAAAAACTGGGTATTAAAGAGCTTCCACTTGTAGATTGGGTTTCTAGTAAAGAAAGCTCGTCATTATTTGATCTAATTTTCCGTGAAGGCGACATATCTAACTTAGGAAAAAACTTTTTATCAAATACTGGGTTTCGTCTATATTCAATTCTTTTCTGATTGATATAATTTTTGTATACTAAACAGGATTACTCTAATAGGTGAAAAATGATTAAATCAGATTTGATAAAAAAGCTGGCAGAGGACAACCCACACTTATACTATAGAGATGTAGAAAAAATCGTCGGTACTATTTTTGACGAGATCATAATAGCGTTAGAAAATGGCAACAGAGTAGAATTACGAGGGTTCGGTGCATTCTCGACAAAAGACAGGAAAGCCAGGAGAGCGAGAAATCCAAAAACTGGTTCTAATGTAGATGTAGACAAAAAAACAGTTCCTTTTTTTAAGTGTGGTAAGGGTCTAAGGCAGAAACTGAACGAAGCTTAATTTATGAAGCTTTGGCGCTATACTCTTGGTATCGTTGGATTAATTCTATTCACTTTATTTTCTTTAGACAATAGTGACATGGTTAGGATAAATGTTCCTGAGCTACTGGGTCCAAATACCGAAAAAAGTGTATATTTGCCAGTTTATTTGTTGACCACATTAGCAATATTTACAGGAGTAATTATTGGTATATTCATTGAATATTTGAGAAATTTCAAGATACGAAAAGCGTATAACGAAAATAATAGAAAGCTTTTGAAGATGAAAAAAGAATTAGAGAAAAGCAAAGAAAAGTTTTTAACAGAAGAGGAAAAGATATTTAACCTTTTAGATTGATTGATGAAATATTTAATTAAAATCTGTGGTATTACATCCGAAAAAGACCTTAAGGCCGCACAACAACTTGGAGTTAATTTTGTTGGGTTCGTGCTCGTAGAAAAATCAAAGCGGTTCATTAACTTAAAAAAATTGGAGTCACTTTCAAGGATAGTTCGTAAGCCTATGAAGTCAGTAGCTTTGGTCGTTGACCCTTCAGATGATTTTCTAGCTAGACTACTTTTGAGATCCAAAGTGGATTACATACAGCTTCATGGGGAAGAATCACCGGAGAGAGTCGATGAGATAGCGAAGTTAACAAATATGCCTCTGATAAAAGCCATTGGAGTTGAAAAGAGGAGTGATCTCCATAATATTAGGAGTTATGAACATTCTGTAGATTACATACTGCTAGATTCAAAAGCCGAACAAAATCGGCATTTAAAAGGAGGAAGAGGAATTAGCTTTAACTGGAATATTATTGAGGGATTTAATTTCAACAAACCTTGGTTTTTAGCTGGAGGACTGAATGCAAATAATGTTATAGATGCCATGAAGATATCAGGAGCTAAAATGTTGGATGTTTCAACTGGAGTGGAAACTAAGCCAGGTAAAAAAAGCTTTGACAAAATGAAAGAATTTATTGGAAGGGTTAATGGAGAATTTATTTAAAGATACGGGTTCAAATAGTTTTCGTAATGGACCTGATGCAAAGGGCCGCTTTGGAGATTATGGAGGTCGATTCGTTTCAGAAACACTTATGCCTCTGATTATTGAATTAGAGAGAAGTTATGAAGAGCTTAAGAAAGACGATGACTTCTGGAAAGAATATGAGGAATTGTTAAACAATTATGTTGGTAGACCAAGCCCAATGTACTTCGCTGAAAGACTTACTTCTTATCTGAATGGGCCGAAGATATATTTTAAGCGGGATGAATTGAATCATACGGGTGCACATAAAATTAACAATGTTATTGGACAAATCTTATTAGCGAAGCGAATGGGAAAAAAAAGGATTATCGCTGAAACAGGTGCTGGTCAGCATGGTGTAGCAACAGCAACAGTTTGCGCCAGATTTGGTTTAGAATGTATTGTCTTTATGGGCGAAACTGATGTTAAGAGGCAAGCCCCGAATGTTTTTCGGATGAAATTACTAGGAGCTGAGGTGAGGTCGGTGACATCTGGTAGAGGAACACTCAAGGATGCAATGAATGAAGCCTTAAGAGATTGGGTTTCAAATGTAGATGATACTTTCTATTGTATAGGGACAGTTGCCGGCCCTCATCCCTACCCTAAAATGGTAAGAGATTTTCAATCCATAATTGGACGAGAAGCTAGACTTCAACTTGAAAAAATGGAAGGGAAAAAACCAGATACAATAGTAGCTTGTATAGGGGGTGGTTCAAATGCTATTGGACTTTTCCATGAATTTTTGGACGACGAAGATATTGATATAATTGGAGTTGAGGCCGGCGGAGAAGGTATAGATAGTAGAATGAAGCATGCAGCTTCATTGACCGGAGGTTCTCCTGGTGTGCTTCATGGAAACAAAACTTATTTATTGCAAGACCCCGAGGGACAAATAATTGAGGGGCATTCTATTTCCGCTGGTCTTGATTATCCTGGTATAGGCCCAGAACATGCATGGCTTAATGATCTTGGAAGAGTAAACTATGTTTCTGTAACTGATTCTGAAGCTCTAGATGCATTTAAACTATGCTGTAAGCTAGAAGGAATCATTCCAGCTTTGGAACCTAGTCATGCATTGGCTCACGTTATGAAAATTGCTCCTACGCTGCCTAAAGATAAACTTATTCTACTGAATATGTGTGGAAGGGGAGATAAAGACATTTTCACGATAGCTGAAAGATTAGAGGTTTCTCTGGTTGGCTAAATTGTCTTTTTTTGAATTATTTTTTCAAAATCTTGACAGAGGTTCTTAATTAAAATTTGATTTTTATCTCTCTCAGCTTTTGAAAAATTTGACAAGACAAAAGAGGAGACTTCTTCTTTTTCTCTGGGACGACCTATACCCATGCGTATCCTGTTAAAGTTTTTGGTTCCCAAATGCTGAGATATAGATCTTACCCCCTTGTGTCCCGCATCACCACCACCCTGTTTTAATTTCATATCTCCAAAACCTAAATCAATATCATCGTAGATAACAAATATGTCATCTTCACTTACTTTGAAAAAATGCTTAAACTTTGCCACACAAAAGCCGGAGAGATTCATATAGGTTTGCGGTTTTACTAAAATAATTTTTTCAGAAGCAAACAATTTAGTTGTGAACATTCCATAAAGTTTACTTTTCCAGGCTTCAAATTGATAGTATGTGGATAAACTATCTAATGCGATAAATCCTAAATTGTGCCTATTATTCAGATACTCTGAACCAGGGTTTCCAAGACCAACTATTAACTTCACAGGTAAGGTTACTCAAATTATTCTGGAGTAGTTTCTTCTTTTTCTTCTTCTCCTGTGTCAGTAGCCGAATCATCAGAGTCGGTACTCTCATTTTCACTTGACTTCAATCCACTTGGAGCTTGGATATTTGCAATAACAAAATCTCTGCCTTTTATTGTAGTCTCAGTACCAGAAGGAAGAATGATGTTTGATATAGTAATCGTATCACCAACCTCAAAGTCTTCTATATCTACCTCTAGGGCTGATGGGATTTCCATAGCATTTACCAGTAGTTCCACTTCAGGCCTTACAACAGTCAAAACGCCTCCTCGCTTTATTCCTTTGCATATATCTTGGTTATTAAAAACAACGGGTATAAACAATTTAATGCGAGCGGTTCTTGACAAGCGCATAAAATCAAGATGAGTGGGAAGGTCTTTGACAATATGTTTCTGAATGTCTCTACAGATTACTTGCATTGACTTTCCCTCTACTGTCAGGTTAATCAACGTTGACATAAACCTACCTGCATTAAGCTTTTTTAATAATTCATTGAACTTCACGTTAATATTTAAAGGCTCCTCAGATCCTCCATAAACAACGCCAGGCACAAGGTTGTTTCTCCTGGCTTCTCTTGCAGCTCCTTTTCCAATGCTTTCTCTTACAGTTGCTGATAAAGACAAA
This sequence comes from uncultured Alphaproteobacteria bacterium, assembly GCA_902531755.1. Lineage (GTDB taxonomy): Bacteria > Pseudomonadota > Alphaproteobacteria > Rhodobacterales > Rhodobacteraceae > CACIJG01. The sequence continues at coordinate 50,767 of CACAFI010000006.1, read as the reverse complement.
TTATCTGCCATCTTGGTAATCCTTAATAAAATCTAATAGGAAGTTAATATATTACTTCAGTCTGAAGGTCAAAATTTTTTTAATCTAAGTGAACGGATTTTGATAGGCTACTTATAAAGTCAGATACATCACGCTCCGTCCCACCCTTTTGAATTTTTTCGATAATTGCTGAACCGACTACAACTCCATCGGCTGCTAGAGAAATTGCTTTTGCATCTTCTGGAGATTTTATGCCAAAACCAACACATACAGGCAAATCGGTGTATCCTTTTATTCTTTCTATCTCGCTTGAAACGATTTGTTTTACTGGAACTTTAGTTCCAGTAACGCCAGCCACTGATACATAATAAAGAAAGCCACTTGAATTTTTTAAGAGTGCCGGTAGGCGCTTGTTATCACTAGTGGGGGTAAGCAATCTAATAAAATGAACGTCATTATTCAAACAATAGACACATAATTCACTATCTTCTTCAGGAGGTAAGTCTACTATTATTAGCCCATCGACTCCAAGATTCTTGATTTTTTTAACGAAATTTTCTGATCCAAACTTGTGTATAGGGTTGTAATAACCCATCAAAATTATAGGGGTATCCTGATCATTTTTTCTAAAATCCTCAATCATCTGGTATAAGCTTTCAAATTTAAACCCAGCCTCTAACGATGTATGTCCTGCATCTTGAATAATTTTTCCATCAGCCATTGGGTCAGTAAATGGCATACCTATTTCGATAATATCTGCCCCAAGCTCTGGTAATTTATTCAGTAGTTTTTTTGAGTAAATGATATTTGGGAATCCTGCCATTATAAACGGTATGAACGCTTTTCTATCCTCAATAGTCAACTGGTGAAATTTTTTATTAAGTCTTGACATTATTACTTCATTTAAATTATTCACAAACCCTGTTCTTTTTAGACTACAAAATAAAATTAGTTAAGTTTTTTTTATATTAATTAACTGTATAAGGGAATAAATAAAATGGGTTTTAAGACAGGAATAATTGGTCTTCCTAACGTGGGAAAGTCAACCTTATTTAATGCTCTAACGAAATCAAAAGGTGCACAAGCAGCAAATTTCCCATTCTGTACAATAGACCCAAATATTGGTGAGGTTATGGTTCCAGACAAAAGGCTTTTAGCGCTTTCAAAAATTTCTGCGTCTAAAGAAACAATACCAACAAAAATGACGTTTATAGATATTGCCGGTTTGGTGAAGGGGGCTTCAAAAGGTGAGGGTTTGGGAAATAAGTTTTTGGCAAATATAAGAGAATGTGATGCTTTGGCACACGTGACAAGATGTTTTGAGGACGAAAATGTAACACATGTAAACAATAAAATAGATCCAGAAGCTGATATAGATATTATTAATACTGAGCTTTTATTAGCAGATTTGGAAAGCGTAACAAGGCGAATAGAAAACTTTAAAAAAAGAAGCGGGAAGAAAAATGATGAAATTCTGAGCCTCACATTTCTAGAGAAAGTTTTAGAACTCTTAGAAAGTGGAATACCGATAAGACAAGGAACTTTTTTCGAAGAAGAATTAAATATGTTAAATTCATCTCAATTCTTAACCTCGAAACCTATATTGTTTATCTGTAATGTTGATGAAAATAGTATAAAGGGAGGGAATGTATACTCGGAAAAAGTAGAGGCTTTAGCAAAAACCTTGGAGGCACCAACTCTAAATATTTCGATTTCTATTGAGCAAGAGCTTAGCGAAATATCTGATGAAAAAGAGCTAAAAGAGTTTTTGTTTGAAATGGGAATGAATTCCACTGGACTGGAAAAACTAATACAGACCGGATACGGTCTTTTGGGATTATGTACATTTTTTACTTCTGGCCCAAAGGAGACTAGAGCATGGACAATTCCTGATTCTATTTTTGCTCCGGATGCTGCTGCTAAGATACATACGGACTTTAAAAAAGGTTTTATAAGAGCGGAAACGGTAAGTTATACCGATTTCTTATTAGCTGGCGGTTGGTTGAAAGCAAAAGAATTAGGAAAGGTAAGAAGTGAAGGAAAAGACTATTCAGTTAAAGATGGTGATATTATGAATTTTCTATTCAGTTCATAAGGTTTAATACTCGATTTCAGTTAGGTACAGTCCGCGCGACGGAGCCAAAGCAGCACAATGACTTCGCTCTTTAGACAATAGTATTTCCTGTATCTTTTTGGGTTTCCACTTTCCACAGCCAACTTTTTCTAAACAACCTACAATGCTTCTAACCTGATGATGCAGGAAGGATCTTGCTGAAAAATCTAATTGATAAACAACTCCGTCTCTCATTTCTTTGGAATGGATATTAATTGTATCTATTGTTTTTATAGGACTAGATGCTTGACAAATTGAGGATCGAAAAGTTGAAAAATCATGCTCGCCAATAAGGTAATTTGCGGCAAACTCCATATTTGCAATATTTAAGCTATGTCTCACATGCCAATATTGGTTTCTCTCAAAAGTTAAATCTGTTTTTCTGAAAAAAATCTTATATGTATAATGTCGCTTTAACGCAGAAAAGCGTGCATGAAATTCTTTACTAACATACTTAGCACTTAATATCGAAATCGGATAACTGTTAAGATAATAATTTATGGCCTTTTGTACAGTCTCACAATCGCGTTTAGTTTCTAAGTCAATGTGTGCAACCTGGCCGATAGCATGTACGCCTGCATCCGTTCTTCCCGCCCCAACAAAATTTTCACAATTTTTATCGAGGTTTTTTATTGCCTCAAATATTACTCCTTGTACTGTGGTTATATTGTTTTGCACCTGCCAGCCATGAAATGGTGAACCATCGTATTCTATAGTTAGAGCATACCTATACATATAATTAGTTTATAAAACTGTCCTATTGACGAAAAACGAAATTTCCGAGAAAAATATTTAATTGTATATAAACTATTTTTCCACTAAATAACTATAAAAAGTTTAATAATAGCATGTCATCAAACGATAAAGATTATAAAGAAACCTTATTCTTACCGAATACAAATTTTCCAATGAGAGCCAATCTACCTGAAAGGGAGAAAGAATGGCTAGGCCGTTGGGAAAAATTAAATATTTACAAAAAACTAAGAAGCGACTCAAGCAATAGGAAAGATTTTGTTCTTCATGACGGTCCCCCCTATGCAAATGGCAACCTACATATCGGGCATGCGTTGAATAAAATTCTGAAAGATTTTGTAGTAAGGAGTCAACAAGTCTTGGGAAATAACAGCATTTACGTTCCTGGGTGGGATTGTCATGGATTGCCCATTGAATGGAAAATCGAAGAGAAATATAGAGAAAAAGGTAAGTCGAAAGAAGCCGTACCTATAAATAAGCTTCGTGAAGACTGTAGAGATTTTGCAAGTCATTGGATAGAAGTTCAAAAAGAAGAATTTAAAAGATTAGGAGTAACGGGTGATTGGGATAATCCATACTCAACTATGGACTATACTAGTGAAGCGGTAATCTCTGAAGAGTTTATAAAATTGGTTATGAAGGGGGTTGTTTACAGGGGATCCAAACCAGTCATGTGGTCTCCAGTTGAGAAAACGGCCCTTGCCGAGGCGGAGATTGAGTATAGAGATCACCGGAGCACGACTATCTGGGTTAGGTTCAGTGTAGTCTCAGGTGATTTACAGGGTTCCGATGTAATAATATGGACCACGACACCCTGGACCATACCTTCAAATAAAGCAGTAGCTTTCAACAAATCAATAAAATACGGGCTTTATGAGATAGAGGAAGTTGAAGATGAAAGCTGGGCTAAGCCAAAAGACACTATAATACTTGCTGATAAGCTTGCAGAAGAGACAATGATAAAATCTAGAGCTACAAAGTATAAAAAAATACGAAAATTGTGCTCCAAAGATCTAGACAATACAATTTTAAGCCATCCATTTTCAAAGCTTGAATATGCTGAAAACTTTTGGAATTACACCGTTCCTTTAGTCGAAGCAGATCACGTTACAGACGAAGTTGGGACTGGTTTTGTACATATAGCCCCAAGTCATGGGGCTGAAGACTTTGAAGTTTTCCTTAAGCGCGGATGGTTGTCTCGTATGACAAATAATATTGAAGATGATAGTAGCTTTGCAACCACTGTCCCATTTTTTAAGGGTCTGCAAATATTCAACAAAAAGGGAAAAGAAGGAGAAGGAAATAAGGCAGTAATTCAAAAATTAATAGAAGCAAAAAAACTGATTGCTAGAGGTATTTTGGAACACTCATATCCCCATAGCTGGCGATCTAGAGCCCCAGTTATTTTCAGAAACACTCCTCAATGGTTCGTAAATATAGATAAGGTTCTCAAAGATGGTGAAGATGAATTTGGTGCAACAATACGAGAAAGAGCACTTCATTCGATAGATAATTTGGTAGAATGGATCCCCAAAAGTGGTAGGAATCGCCTTCACAGCATGGTATCGACAAGGCCGGATTGGGTTTTATCTAGACAAAGAGCATGGGGTGTTCCACTAACCTGTTTTATAAAAAAGGGATTGAGCCCTGACCATGAGGATTTTATTCTCAAGGATAAAAAACTAAATGAAAGACTGGTCCACATACTTAAAAAAGAAGGTGCAGATGCATGGTTCCAAAAAGGCGCAAAGGAACGATTTTTAGAAGGATTTCATCCTCCCGATGAGTATGAACAAGTAATGGATATTTTAGATGTCTGGTTTGACTCAGGATCGACCCATGCCTACGTTCTCCGAGATAGATCAGATGGGAAGTGGCCCGCTGACCTATATCTTGAGGGTACAGATCAGCATCGAGGTTTTTTTCATTCTTCTCTCCTGCAATCGTGTGGAACACAGGGCCGAGCCCCATACCTAGGAGTTTTAACTCATGGATTCATTCTTGATGAGAAGGGTTTCAAGATGTCGAAGTCACTTGGCAATACAGTGAGTCCTCAACAGGTAATAAAGCAGTTTGGAGCAGATATACTTAGATTATGGGTTGCCCAAAGTGACTACACGGTAGACTTAAGGATAGGAGATGAAATTCTTAAAGGTGTGACTGATAGTTATCGAAAACTAAGGAACACGGTAAGGTTTTTACTGGGTAATTTAGGTAAATATTCTGATGAAGAAGATATTGCATATAATGAACTTCCTGATATTGAAAAGTATATTCTTCATAGAGTCTGTGAAGTCGATAAAAAAATAAGAGCCTCTTACCAAAATTATTCTTTTCAATCGGTGTTTCAAACTTATTTCCAATTCTGCACCCAAGATCTTTCATCATTCTATTTCGACATTAGAAAGGATGTTTTATATTGTGATCCAGAGAATAGTTTAAAAAGAAGAGCGACTCTCAAAGTTCTTAATATATTGTTTTTCAGATTGACAACATGGTTCTCTCCAATTTTACCATTTACAATGGAAGAAGTATATTTAGAGAGATTTCCTGAAGCAGATAATTCGGTACACTTACTGGATATTCCTAGTAACGAGAAAGACTGGCTTAATCCTAAACATGTAAAGCATTGGGATAAAATTAGAAACGTCAGACGTGTTGTAACTGGGGCTATAGAAGTGCTAAGACAAGACAAGTTAATGGGCTCAAGTTTAGAAGCTTCTCCTGTCATCTATATCAAAGACAAAGAGCTTTTTGAAATAATAAAGTCAGTGGATATGAGTGAAGTATGTATAACATCGGGTATAAAAGTTGAATTAACCACAACTAGTATTGCTGATTACTGCTTTATGCTTGATGATGTTCCTGATGTTGGAGTAGTTTGTAAAACTGCCGAAGGGAAAAAGTGCCAACGATGCTGGACACTTAACTTGCCCCTTGATAAGAACGAGAGTGACTTGTGCGACCGTTGTCAGCAAGCGGTTAATAAAAAGTTTATATGACTCATTAATTTGCTCTTTCTCTTGGATGAGTTGATTTATAAACTTGTAGTAACCTCTTTTGTTCTACCTGAGTATATATTTGTGTGCTACTCAATGCAGAGTGACCAAGAAGCTTTTGGATGCTTCGCAAGTCAGTACCAGCATTCAATAAGTGAGTAGCATAGGAGTGTCTTAAGGAGTGTGGTGTGGTGGATGAAGGAAGACCAATCGAATTTCTCGCCCTTTCCAGAGCCTTCTGAAAAGATCTAGGCGACATTCTTTTTCCTCTAATGCTTAGAAAAACATATTCGCTACTAGAAATAGGGTAAGGACATTTTTTTTTGTAGTTTTCAATTGCTTGGTTAGTAATATTAAGTATCGGCACCATCCGTTCTTTTTTTCCTTTGCCTTTAACCAAGATACTTGTATTGAAAGGCAGTGCATTAGTTTTTAAATCTATTGCTTCTGAAATCCTCAGACCACAAGTATATAATAAAAGAAAAATGGCTTGGTTTCTGGATATTATCCACTGCTTTTCTTTTTTGTTTTCAAAGGCGTTAAATAGTCTTTTGATTTCAATAATCGTTATTGGCCTTGGAAGTTTTTTATCCTTTTTAGGTGAGTCTAATTTTGAAATAGCTGAGTTGAAAATATTATGGGAGTTCTCCAGCCAGTGGAAAAAGTTTTTCAAGCTAGATATTTTTCTAGAAAGTGATGAAGCTTTTACGGACCTATTTCGAAGACTTAAAATCCATAACCTAATTGTATGGGAGCTTATATTTGATAGATCAGATTTTAAAACAGTTTTGGAATCTTGAAATGAAAAATAAAGAAAATCCTTTAAGTCCAGTGAATATGCTTTAACTGTGTTGTCAGAAAGGTTTCTCAAATTTATGTTATATGATGCCCACTCTTTTATTAAGACATTTAGCTCTATCTTCATCTGTTTAATAAACTTTGCAAGTGCTTGGATATTACCTGAGCAAAAAACTCTAGATAGTCTGTTGACTGATCAACTGAAAATGTAGATTTTTCAGCTGATTCAAAAAAAACAAGACCCTCTACATTGTTATTAACTAAGAGGGAAATAATTGCTTCAGATTTTGTGCTCTCTTGTCTGGTTATTATTCTTTCATCTTCGCTTTTTGTATCGTTGATTACACTTTTTAGACGAACGGTTTTTCCTTTCGTTATTCCAACTTTCCTAGCAAATATAGTGATTTCTTCATCAGATTTGAAGATACAGTTTTCAATGTTGGTATTAGAGAATGTATTATCACTTAAAACTATTTTTATAAAATCTACCCGTAATATTTCTGCGGCCTTTAAATATAAAAATTTAAAAAAGGCGTTTATATCCTTTGTTTCAATAGTCTCCAAGCAACATTTATGTATTTTACTTATTCCTAATTGATTTTCGTAAGCATGTTGAATTATTTGACTATTGGTATTTTTTAACTTTTCTACTTTCTCTCCAAGTTTTTTTAGAAAAACATTTCGTATATCTACCAGATTTTCTTCGTCAGGAAAATCTGAGTTCTTTAAAAGTGCAAGCAATAATTCCTTGTCCAGTAAAATTAAGTCTGGATTTTCTAATATTTTTTGTCGTTCTTCAGAAACTAATTCGATTTTATTCATATATTTTTCAAATTATAGATTGACCAGTTTTTTCCCAGTCAGCTGTAAATTGGGTCAAACCTGAATCAGTTAGTGGATGTTTTACAAGCCTTTCAAAAATATCTATTGGAATTGTTGCGACATCTGCTCCTAAGTGAGCACATTGTTTTACATGATTGATAGTTCGTATAGACGCTGCCAGAATTTTGGTCGAAAATTTATAGTTTGAGTAAATTAATTTTATATCCGAAATCAAATCCACTCCCTCTAGATTTAAATCATCTAAACGGCCAATAAAAGGGCTGACATAATCGGCACCGGCTTTTGCAGCTAAAAGAGCCTGAGACGCGGAAAAACAAAGTGTCATATTCACGCTTATACCTTTTTTGGATAAAGTATTACATGCCCCTAACCCATCCCAAGTAATGGGCAGTTTAACAGTAATATTCTCTGCTATCTTGGAAAGCTTTACGCCTTCCTCTACCATCTTTTCTGAGTCAAGTGCTGATACTTCAGCACTTACGGATCCCGAAACTATATCGGCCAATTCAGATATAATCTCGATCATGTTTTTTCCTGACTTCAATATGATTGATGGGTTAGTTGTTACCCCGTCTATAAGACCGAGATCACTGAATTTACGTATCTTATCGATGTCAGAACCGTCCAAAAAAAGCTGCATGAAATTTTATCCGAATTAATATATTTACCTGGACTTTAGTGTATATGGTGATTTATTTCAAAGGAAGAGAAAAAGTGTAAACTCAGATAAATGGCATTTGAAAAACAGTTTGGTGTAATTTTCACAAACCCAAAGCTTCCAGTTTTGGACTACAGTACCCTAGATGATAGCATTGAAATTGGTAGTTTGGTTGAAGTGCCCTTAGGTTCGAAAGTAGTCATAGGCGTTGTTTGGAGTGCTGGAGACACCAAATTTGATCATAGACGACTTAAGCAGATCATCGGAACTATTAACAATATAAAATTAGAGCCCGAATTTATTTCTTTTTTGAAAAGGGCACATGCCTACACAATATCCCCAATACAATCCTTCCTAAAAATGGCTGTCCAAAGTCTAAACTTTCATAAAGATCAAAAAGTGTCTATTAGTTATAAGCTAAATAACTCTGATCATTTCCACATTACTCCGCGTCAAAAAGAACTTGTTACCTATATCAAAGAGCAACCTCAGAGCATTGCTCAATACAACAAAATAAAGAAAGATCTAGGCATTAGCTTTTCAGTCATAAAAAGCTTGGAAAAAAAAGGAGTGTTATCGAAATTTGTCGAAAATAAATACACCCAAGAAAGAATATTTAATAAGCCGATAATATTAAATAGTGAACAAAGAAGAGCGGTGTCACAACTAAGAATAAGTTATATGAAGAATGAGTTTCGGACATGGCTATTATTTGGTGTTACAGGTTCTGGTAAAACCGAGGTTTATTTGAATCTTGCAAGCGAGCGCATAGAAAAGGGAGAGCAAGTTCTAATTTTGTTGCCCGAAATTTCTTTAACTGTCGATTTTCAGCAGCGTATTATGAAAAGATACGGAGCATTATCGGGTGAATGGCACTCACAACTAACTTTAAACGAAAGAAGAAGAGTGTTTAAGAATGTGGTAAACGGTCATATAAAGCTTGTGGTAGGAGCTAGATCAGCACTATTTTTACCCTTCAAAAATTTAAGCCTTATCATTGTCGACGAAGAACATGATGCTTCCTATAAGCAAGAGGAAGCGCCCATATATAATGCAAGAGATCTCGCGGTTTTAAGAGCTTCAACTTTGAAATCGCAAATCATTTTATCTTCTGCTACTCCCAGTATCGAGACGTGGCATAATTGTAGATTAGGCAAGTACCATAAAGTTGATCTTCTTAAACGTTTTGGCGAAGTTTATGAACCGAGAGTGACTTTAATTGATATGAACGTTGAAGAAACCCCAAAAAATAGCTGGATATCTGTTCCAATGATTGATCAGATAAAGATTAGTTTAGAAAAAAAAGAGCAAGTTCTTATTTTTTTAAATAGAAGGGGTTATGCGCCGATTGTATTTTGCACGGCATGTAGGATCTCTTTAGAGTGTAAAAACTGTAGCACAAAGCTTGTTTATCATAAGAAAAAAAATTGTTACCTTTGCCATATATGCGGGTACAAAGCTCCAGAAAAAACAGAGTGTGTTAAATGTAAATCGGCTGATAACTTTATACCTATTGGTCCAGGGGTTGAAAGAATTAGAGATGAGATTTCCAAATTATTTCCCGATGCTTCGTCAAAGATTTTTTCTTCAGATAGTTTTTCGAAGGGAGAAAAAAATGTTGAAGATATGGACAAAATAAAGTCAGGAGAAATTGATATCATCATAGGCACTCAATTGATATCTAAAGGGTATAATTTCCCGCATTTGAAGCTTGTTGCCGTAATTGATGCGGATATGGGTCTAAATGCTGGGGATCATAGGGTGATGGAAAAAAGTTATCAGGTAATCAAACAGGTTGTAGGAAGAGCAGGCCGGTATGCCTCTGACGGGAAAGCATTAATTCAAACCTGGATGCCTCGACATCCTGTTTTACAAGCATTACTGGAGGATCATGGAGAAAAATTTCTAAACGCTGAGTTGGAGCAAAGGATAGAGGCCAACGTTCCGCCTCATGGAAAATTAATTTCACTGATATTATCAGGGAAAAATGAAAATACCCTAATGGATTTCGGTATTAAACTGAAAAATCAATTTTACTCACTCAATTTACAAGATTTTGAGATTTTTGGCCCTGCTGTTGCACCAATTTCAAGAATCAAAAATAAAACTAGAGTAAGGCTACTTATAAAGTCGAATAAAATGACAAAAATATCGCAGATTGAAGTGCGCGACTGGCTGAAAAATATCTTAGTCCCAAATAATGTATACTTTAGTGTGGACATTGATCCATATAATTTCTATTAGTTCAGAAGAACTATTTTTAAAAATGAGTGATGGAAAATTTTAAAGCTAATATCAACCCCCTTTCCTATTTCTATAATATTCCTTTGTATGAAAGTGGAGAAAGCGCAATTCAGGGCAAAGAAAATGTAGTGAAGTTGAGCGCGAATGAGAACATGAATGGCCCATGTAATGAGGTACTAAACCAGTTCGCAGACTATTCCAAAAATATTTTCGAGTATCCAGATAGCAATCACTTTGCGCTTAGAAACAAAATAGGGGAGGTACATAATATCGATCCTAATAGAGTTATTTGTGGAGCTGGATCTGACGAGATTATTCAATTATTATGTCGTTGTTTCTGTGAGAGAAATGATGAGGTTATTTACACAGAGCATGGATTTTTAATGTATAAGTTATCTGCATTAGCCACTGGTGCGACCCCCGTACAGGTTAAAGAGACCAACCGTACAGCGTCTATAGATAGAATATGTGCAGCTATCACATCTAATACAAAGATAATTTTTTTGGCAAACCCAAATAATCCAACGGGCACTATGATTTCAGAGATTGAAATAGAACAGCTACTAAATAAAATTCCTGACAATATCTTACTTGTTTTGGACGGTGCTTACTCAGAATATGTGGATTCTTTTGATGGAGGAATTTCACTAGTAGAAAAGTTTGCAAATGTGTTTGTGACAAGAACCTTCTCTAAAATATTCGGGCTTGGCGGGTTGCGAGTTGGGTGGGGCTATGGTGCCAGAGATATAATAGATGTTTTGAATTCAGTCCGATCACCTTTTAACGTTTCATCTTTGGGTTTAAAAATGGCAGAATTAAGCATTGCAGATGTAAATTTCGTTAATGAGCAGAGGGAGCTAAATAGAGTAAATAGAGATATGCTCCGAAATAAATTGCTTGATCTTGGATTAAAGATAGATCAATCGTTTGCAAATTTTTTGCTCGTAAGATTTGTAAGCGAAGAGCAAGCCAATACTATTGATTCGTTCTTAAAGGAAAACGGATTTATTTTAAGAAAGGTTGGTTCTTATGGCCTTCCAAAGTGCCTTAGGCTTTCTATTGGGAATAAAGAAACATGTGAAAGGCTATATCAAACCCTAGCAAAGTATTTTGATAATAATGACCGAGTTTAAGAAAATATCCATTATTGGACTAGGTTTAATTGCTTCTTCAATATGCCTTACTATAAGACAAAAAGATCCAGCAATTCAAATAGTAGGATACGATAAGGATAAAGGAGTAAGAACTAGGGCAAAGAAGATCGGTTTATGCGAAATTGAAAGTAGTATTGAGAGAACGGTAAGTGGTTCCAAGCTTATAATACTCTGCGTGCCTGTTGGTCAAATGCAAGCTGTAATACAGAAATTAAGAAGGTTCATAAATCCGGGTACAACAATCACAGATGTTGGATCAGTAAAGCTATCTGTTATTGAAGAGTTAGAGTCTCATATAGAGGACGCACGCGGTAAATTTGTTCCCTCTCACCCAATAGCTGGAACGGAAAGATCGGGACCAGATGCAGGTTATGCCGGACTATTTGAAGGCCGCTGGTGTATACTGACACCTACGAAAAAAACCAATAAGAAAGCATTGAAAAGTGTAGAGACTTTTTGGAAGTTTTTAGGTATGCAAACTAAGATTATGACAGCTGAGCATCATGACCTTGTTTTAGCTGTTACATCTCATGCGCCTCATCTAATTGCATATACCATGGTAGGGGTTGTTGATGACTTGGAAGCTGTCACAAAGTCAGAAATAATTAATTATTCAGCAGCGGGTTTTAGAGACTTTACCAGAATTGCCGCGTCTGACCCTGTAATGTGGAGAGATATTTTTTTAAATAATCAAGATGCGCATTTGGAAGTATTAGGTCGATTTACTGAGGAACTATTTTCGTTACAGCGCGCTATACGAAAAAAAGATGGTGAATATTTATTAAAATATTTTGAAAGAACTAGAAGCATTAGGAAGGGTATAGTAGCTGCTGGTCAAGATACAGGCACACCAAATTTTGGGAGAGAATAGTTAGTATCTTGTTGGAAACTGGTAAACTGGAATAGAGTTTATAAAAAATGACCCTTTATTTAAATTAAACTTAACAGGAATTTCTCTTGGTTCAGAAGTGTTTGTTGGGTTTTGCATAATAAAAATTAAGTTAATCAAATCTATAATGCTCTGAATTGATTGATTTTCATTTTTTACTTTTGAGATATCCTTAAAGCTAAGTCTTAAAAGACAATCAAAATCACCTTCAGTAGTCAAATCGAAAAAGTTTATCTTAACCATATCATTACAACTTAGCTTTAAAAAACCAATATTCATATCTAGTTGTTCTAACATTATAAATTCGAGCGTGATAGCGTCATAAAGGATTTCTCGGTTGTTTGTAGCACTATTTAAAATTGTACCTTTAATCATTAATTTATTTGGCTTTTCACTATCCGTTTTCTGAATTTTATCCAAAGAACTAAAAACTAAATCATTCGCTTCAAAATAAAAATCTAATTTCATTTCATTGGCATCCTTCAGTGCAAAAATTACTTTCTTGGCTTCAAACCCTTTAAAGTTTTTGTCGCCGGTTATTTGCCAATCTTCTTGTTCGGTGATTAACCTAAATCTACCAGAAAAAGGTGTGTCAGATATGCTGATCTTCATTTTATTTGATGAGCTATTGAATTTTGGAGAAACCATGCTGGTTATCTTTGGTCTATCTATAAAAAGAATAACATCAGAGATGTTATAAATTAATCTAACAACATCTAAATTAAAGAATTCCAACATAAGTTGAGTATTCTTTAATGGGGATTGAAAATTCGATATCTTTATTCCAAATTTAAAAGGAAATCCCTTGGTTTTAATGTTTTTATCGGGCAACTTTACGAACCATTCTTCACTTAAATGCCGTTTCAGTGCTTCTTTTTGAATATTTGCAGCCAAGGCCCATACAAAGTATATTAAAAACAAGACCACAAATAGACTTAATGTAAAGGTATATATTTTTTTTTTCATAAAAATTTGGTATACATGGACTTCGATTTATTTTCTCAATGGTAATGCTTTTTTAAGTCGCTACGAACAATTAATATGATCTTAATAAATTTTTGGATAAATATTGGCAAAGAAAAAATACTCACTCAAATTAATAAGAGCTGAAACACAAGGGTTCAGCCAGCCTATACAACAAGTCGTATTGATGCTGATTTCATTATTGCTAGTAATGGTTGGGAGTTATTTAATGTTTCCCTCCGTTGCACCTATTTTCTTGTCTTCACCATATTTAAATGGGGTAATTTTAACAGTTTTCTTTTTTGGGATACTTTGTTGTTTTTGGCAGATATTTGTGATAATCGCAGCAGTCAACTGGGTCGAAAATTTTGCGCTCGATAGACCGGGTCATGAGTTTTCAGACCCTCCTAGGTTGTTGATACCTCTAGCATCTTTATTGAAGGGGAAGAAATCTAAAACTATCTTAACTTCAAGTTCTTTAAACTCGATACTGGATTCGGTGGCAACCAGATTGAATGAGGCAAGAGATCTAACTCGATATGTGATTAATTTGCTTATTTTTTTAGGTCTTCTAGGGACCTTTTATGGTCTAGCGATTACTGTTCCTGAAGTCGTCAATACCATAAAAAGTTTAGTGCCCAAAGAAGGGCAAACTGGGATAGAGGTTTTTGATAATTTAATGGAGGGTTTAGAAGGTCAACTTGGTGGCATGGGCACCGCATTCGCCTCATCTCTTCTCGGTTTGGCTGGTAGTTTAGTGGTAGGTCTTTTAGAACTGTTCGCAAACCATGGTCAAAACAGATTCTATATGCAATTAGAAGAATGGCTTTCATCTTTTACTAGTATAGGTATTTTTGGGGAAACTGAAAACGTCGAAGACTCGACCAACAATGGTAAAATAAGTCCAGTAATATCGGCCATCGGGGCACAAATATCGGAACTTGGAGAAATGTTTGAAAAATCGATCGAAAATAGTTCTACAACAAATGATCAAATAAATAGCCTGTCCAAAGCCATCCAAGAGCTAGCGGGTTCTAAGGTCATAAGTTCAAAAACGGTAACTAGCAATGAGGTCTTCGATAAAGCTTCAATTGAAAGTTTGATTTCTTCTCAACAAGATCTGAATACTTTAATTAAAGGGCAGTTTGGGGAGAGAAGTACTAGAGATTTAGAGAACTTGACGCGTCTTAGGAATATCGAATTACAACTTTCAAGATTGGTTGATGAATTGGCTAATGCGCGTCAAGATACCCTTTCAGAACTAAGATCCGATCTAGCTCAACTCAGTAAGGCGATAATTGATTTGGCAAGGAACAGTAGCAAGGGTTAATTATGCTTACCAGGAGGAGTGGAGAGCGATTTACTGCAAATATATGGCCTGGATTTGTAGATGCTATGACAGCCATATTGCTTATCTTAATGTTCATTTTGTCAATATTTATGATAGTCCAATCAGTATTAAGAGATACGATCTCTTCTCAAAAAATCGAGCTCGATGAGCAGCAAACAGAGCTTTCGCAATTAGGAAATAACCTTGAGTATTTAAAAAATGAATTAGGGATGTTGAGAGATGAAAAGTCAAATTTGCAAACTTTATCAAATGAGCAGAAGGCGCAGTTAACGGCGCGGGAATCTGAGTTGCAAGAAAAAATTAATTTACTTACAAAATTACGAAATGATATGAAAGTTGCAGAAACAAAAATAACAGACTTTAAATCTCAAGTTGCATCTTTGATAGCTAAACGTTTAGAGCTTAGTGAAAATCTAAAACTTGAGAGAGAAAAAACATCCAAAGAGATTTCAAATAGAGAAGCTGCGGAGTTGGCTTTGGCTGCCGCAAGAAATACCATAAGTCGGAAGATTTCTAAAGAACAAATCATGGCAGCTTCTAATGAAGCTTTGAAGCAATTAGTAGAAAAACTTAAATTGGAAAATAAGTCTCTAGAAAATTTAACTGAGGAAACGGAGTCCGAACTCAGTATGGTCAAAGAAAAAATGGAATCCCTTACTAAAGACTTGACTGATGCAGAGAAACAGCGGGTCATGGAACAGTATGCAATACGTAATCTTCAAGAAAATCTTATGGAGAATAAAGAAGAATTAGCTTTAATAACCCTAACCATTGAAGAAGAGAGAAAAAAAGCGCTAGAAACACTAAAACTCCTAGCCGCCTCAAAAGAAGCTCAAAGGATCTTAAAAGAACAGGCTGATAAATTTGAGAAAAAACTACTGGGGAATGATAATATTTTGAAGGAAAAGGATTTAGCGCTGAGGGAAGCTAGGCTAAGATTGAGCGTTGAGGAAGAAAAAACCAAAGCCTCAATGGAAGAGGTTACTAATCTAACGCTTCAAACAAATTCCCTTAAAGAAAGATTAAAGGAATTAACAGGGATATTGGATGCAACAATCGAAAAAGATTTTTCCAACAATGTAGAAATTCAGTCATTAGGAGCAAAATTAAATGCTGCCTTAGCAAAAGTTGCATCTGAGCAAAAAATAAGAGCTCAGCTAGAAGAGAAGGAGCGAAAGAGATTAGAAAATGAAACAAAGAACCTCCGCGAATATAGATCTGTCTTTTTTGGGAGATTAAAAAAGATCCTTGGAGACATTGAGGGTATTGACATTGTTGGTGATAGATTTGTTTTTTCTTCTGAGGTTCTGTTTGATAGGGGTTCCGCTGAACTAGGGGTGGCAGGTAAACTTCAATTAGATACAATATCAAATGTACTTAAAGATATTTCACAGAAGATTCCTGACGATATAAATTGGGTTCTCAGAGTAGACGGTCATACGGATAAGACACCTGTCGGTCAGAACAGTATTTTTAAGGATAATTGGGAACTAAGCCAAGCTAGGTCGCTTTCTGTTGTTAAGTATATGATCAATATCCATGCAATAGACCCAAAAAGAATGTCTGCGGCAGGGTTTGGGGAGCACCAGCCAATTTCCTTTTCTGACACAAAAGAAGCGCTCGCTAAAAATAGGCGAATAGAGTTCAAATTAACAGAGAGATAATCACGAGAGAATTTTAGCTTTGATCTTTTTAGATTGTCTTTCGCTTAAGGGTTTAAAGTCTAAATCAAGCTTGTTTTTATTAACAGATAATTTGACTATACCACCTTTCTTCAGGTCTCCGAAAAGTAACGCTTCGGACATTGGCTTTTTAATGCTTTCCTGTATCTTTCTTGATATAGGTCTTGCCCCCATTTTCTCGTCATAGCCTTCATCGGCTAACCATTTCAATGTATCTTCAGAAAACTCAATGGTTACATTTCTATCGATAAGTTGGCCTTCGAGTTGCAAAATAAACTTTTCAACAACTTGCATTATTATATCGAGTGATAGTGAATTAAATGTAATTACTGAATCTAATCTATTCCTAAACTCTGGGGTAAACATCTTTACAATTGCCGCGTCTGCTTCCCCCTCTCTTTTGGTTCGATTAAATCCGATTGCTTCTTTCGCTTGCTCACTCGCGCCTGCATTTGACGTCATGACAAGGATCACATTTCTAAAGTCAACCGATTTGCCATTATGATCTGTAAGTTTCCCATGATCCATCACCTGCAGTAAAATGTTAAACACGTCTGGATGAGCTTTTTCTATCTCGTCTAGTAAAAGAACGCAGTAAGGTTGTTGATCAACTCCATCGGTAAGTAACCCGCCTTGATCGAAACCCACATAACCTGGAGGAGCTCCTATAAGTCGAGAAACAGAATGCTTTTCCATATACTCAGACATATCGAATCTCAGCATAGAGATACCTAAAACATCAGCCAACTGCTTACATACTTCTGTTTTACCAACACCGGTAGGCCCAGCGAACAGGTAGCAGCCAATTGGTTTCTCTGGTTCACGCAAACCTGCTCTAGATAGTTTTATGGAAGAAGCAAGCATTTCAATTGCAGTATCTTGACCAAAGACAACCCTTTTAAGTGATTTTTCTAAATCTTTTAATACTTCTGAGTCATTTTTTGAAATGCGTTTTGATGGTATGCGCGCAATTTTAGAGATTATCTCTTCAATTTCTTTTACTCCTATTACTTTCTTTTTTTTACTAGGCGGTAATAGGCTTTGAGCTGCGCCTGCTTCATCAATAACATCAATAGCTTTATCAGGAAGTTTTCTGTCATGAATATATTTATTTGCAAGTTCCACTGCGATTTTCAAACATTCACTTGAGTATTTTATTTTATGGTGCTCTTCAAAATATTGTTTTAGCCCGTTCAATATTTTAATGCTGTCTTCTGTAGATGGTTCAACCACATCAATTTTTTGAAAGCGCCTTGCTAAAGCTCTATCTTTCTCAAAATGGTTTCTGAATTCCTTGTAGGTAGTTGACCCCATACATCTGAGTGTGCCGCTTTGGAGAGAGGGTTTCAATAGATTTGAAGCGTCCATAGCGCCTCCAGAGGTAGCACCTGCTCCGATAACAGTATGTATTTCATCAATAAATAAAACTGCCTTCGGGTCCTTTTCCAATTCTTTCATAACTAACTTTAAACGCTCTTCAAAATCACCTCTGTAGCGTGTGCCAGCTAGTAGAGCCCCCATATCTAAAGAGTAAATGGTCGATTCCTTCAGAATATCTGGAGTTTGATCAGAAATAACCTTTCGTGCTAGTCCCTCTGCAATAGCTGTTTTACCAACACCAGGATCTCCCACAAGTATTGGGTTATTTTTCCTTCTTCTACATAGGATCTGGATACATCTTTCAACTTCTAAATTTCTTCCGATTAACGGGTCTATATCACCCTTTTTAGATTTCTCATTCAGGTTTACACAGTATTTTGATAGGGCGGTTTCTTTTTCAGGATTGTTGTTAGCATTTTCAGACACATCGTTTTGATCTTTGTCCTCAATCTCTTTTGTCTCCTCATAGTCCGGATTTTTCGAAACCCCATGTGCAATAAAATTTACGGCGTCATACCGTGTCATTTCTTGTTCTTGAAGAAAAAACGCTGCGTGGCTTTCTCTTTCTGCAAAAATTGCTACCAGAACGTTCGCTCCTGTTACTTCGTTTCTCCCTGAACTTTGTACGTGAATTGCAGCTCGTTGAATTACTCTTTGGAAACCTGTCGTTGGAACGGCTTCACTACCTTCAACCTCGGTGACTAAACTCCCTAATTCATTATTCAGATGTTTCTCGATATTGTTTCTTAGCAAGTCTATGTTCACGTTACATGCAATTAAAACGTTTGATGCGTCTTTTTCATCAAGCAGTGCGAGCAACAGGTGCTCTAATGTCGCAAGCTCATGATTTCTTTCGTTGGCCAGCTTTAAAGCACTATGAATACTTTTTTCTAGAGAGCTTGAAAATGAGGGCATTGGTATCCTTTCTATTTAAGACCATAACTATATATATACCTATTAAAACCAAAATCCTAAAAAATTATTAAAAGTTATCCTTAAGAGCTCTTATTTTCGCAAATCTAGAGACTGGATCAAGGTTCGCTGTGTCCATATGATCTACTATTGAAGACTCGCTTTCTCTTAAAAAAGGATTTGTATCTAATTCCTCTCTTAATGTAGATGGAACTGTAGGGGTGCCGCTCTCAATCCTTTCCAGTTCTGTCATTCTCCTAACTTTTAATTTTTCGTTTTGCGGATCTACGGTTAAGGCAAATTCAATGTTTGATTTTGTATACTCGTGTCCTGAATAAATCTTGATGTCTTCAGGCAGTTGTTTAAGTTTTTTCAGACTTTCCCACATATCTTTTGGCGTGCCTTCGAATAATCGCCCACAACCCATAACCATTAATGAGTCACCAGTAAATAGAGCTTTGTCTTCTAACAAGGCGTAAGCAATGTGTCCTACTGTGTGCCCATCAACGTCATAAATATTAAATTTTTTTGATCCGATACTTAATTCTTTCCCCTCTTCCACCTCGATGTCTAATGGTGGAAGCCTATGCTTATCTCTCTTAGCACCAATAACCTTTGGTCCGTATTTAAGTTTCAAATGGTTTATTCCATCTATGTGGTCACTATGATGATGGGTTATTAGTATAAAATCCAGGCTTAGGGCTTTTTCGTCTAGATACCTCTCTATCGGAGCATACTCAGGTGCATCAACCAAAATATTCTTGTTTGTTTGGTGATCTCTTATAATATAGGCATAATTATCTGAGAGGCAGGGAATAATTTCAATTAAAGACATATTTAAAGGATCCTTTCTTATCTATAGCGCAATATACTAGCAACAATTTAATAGGTTTAGCAATATTGGAATATTAACAATGAGATTGGATGTTATTGAATTGAAAGCGTTTTACAGTGGTACTGAACTGGGAAGAACTACAAAGGGATTAATAAACAGAATTTTAGATAAGAAAATTAATACTAACATAGGCTCTTTAACAATTGGTTTTGGTTTTGCATGCCCGTTTCTCGAGAACAAAATAAAAGATAGCGAGCACAAAAATTTTCTTTTGTTGATGCCAAGTGAGCAAGGTGTTGTTTCATGGCCCGACAAGTCTAAGAATGTTGCTGCTCTGGTTGATGAAGTCTCTTGGCCAGTAAATACATCTGCAGCAGATTTAATTTTAATATCACATGGTTTAGAAGTAAGTGATAATCAAGATCTTTTGCTACAAGAGGTACTCCGTGTATTAAAAGATAGCGGAAAACTCGTTATCCTCGTACCAAATAGGACAGGTTTTTGGGCAAGGTCTGATAGTACTCCCTTTGGGTATGGGAAGCCTTATTCGATCTCGCAACTGACAGCATTGCTTAGAAAAAATCAATTTCAAATCGACAGTATAACCCCGAGCTTATATGGTTTTCCCGCAAAAAAAGGATATTGGCTTAAATCTTTATTACTTTGGGAAAAAGTGGGTAAAAAATTGAACAGTTTCTTTCTTGGAGGTCTTCTTGTTGTAGAGGCAAGAAAAGATATTTACGCGGTGAAAAATGTAAAGTCCTCCAAGGCAGGGCGATATTTCAGGCCAGTTGAGGTCCCTGTCTCTACTATGTATAGATCTTGAGGTAAAAAAATTGTAAAAAAAAATTAAAAAAGAGCAACCAACAACTTGTCATATTTGATATGCTCTGTTATTTAGAGGATGAACTCATTTTTATGATATCTAGCTTATCACAATCAATACAAGGTGAACCGTTTGCAAGAAATTAGTGAGATAAACTCAAAGCCATCAGCAAGGTATGCGCAAGCCTTATTTTCTTTATCTCAGGAAGTAAAAACTAGTAATGAGGTGGAAAAGCATGTGCTTAATCTTTTAGAGATTCTTAATTCAGATAACGGATTTAATACTTTCTTGAGAAATCCAACCTTTTCCTCGAGCGATCAGGAAAATGTGTTTAAGAACGTCAGTAAAAAATTAAATTTGCCTGACCACTTACACAACACGATTTGTCTAATGATAAGAAAAGGGCGAGGTTATGACTTGGTGAATTTTAGTGAGGACTTCTTAAAACTTTGTTCTGCGAGTAAAAACGAACTTATAGTCCATATTAGAACTGCAAAGAAAGTGGGCAATGTAAAAATAGAAGAAATTAAGAAATCTATAGAAAAGATCACAAAGCGTGTAGTGAGACTTGAGGCAGAAAACGATCCTAACATAATTGCTGGACTTGAGCTTAAAGTTGGATCATTTTTGTTTAACTCAAGTATTAATTCAAAACTTGACAGTATGAAAAATATTTTGAAAAGAGGTTGATTACTATGAACATTCAAGCATCTGAGATCTCAAAGATCTTAAAGGAACAGATAAAAAATTTTGGCGATGATACAGAAGTGGCGGAGGTTGGAAAAGTTTTATCTGTCGGAGATGGGATAGCACGCGTTTACGGTTTAGACAAAGTCCAAGCTGGTGAGATGGTTGAGTTCCCAGGTGGTACAATGGGAATGGCACTAAATTTAGAGATAGATAATGTCGGTGTCGTTATATTTGGTTCAGATAGAGATATAAAAGAAGGGGATCTTGTAAAGAGAACCAGTTCGATTGTGGATGTGCCAGTGGGGATGGAATTGCTAGGCAGAGTTGTTGATGGACTTGGTAATCCAGTCGATGGGAAAGGTCCTATGAAATCTAAACTAAGATCTGTAGCCGACGTTAAAGCCCCAGGGATTATTCCTCGAAAATCAGTGCACGAACCGATGGCAACAGGGCTTAAATCTGTTGATTCTTTGATACCTATAGGTAGAGGGCAGAGGGAGTTAATAATAGGAGACAGGCAGACCGGTAAAACAGCTGTAGCAATTGATGCCATCTTAAACCAAAAAAGTTATAATGATGCGTCTGGAGCCGATGAAAGTAAGAAACTGTATTGCGTTTATGTGGCGATAGGACAAAAAAGATCAACAGTAGCACAGCTTGTTAAAAAATTAGAAGAAACAGGGGCTATTGATTATTCTATTGTAGTCGCAGCGACCGCCTCTGACCCGGCTCCAATGCAGTTTTTGGCACCGTATTCAGCAACAGCCATGGCAGAGTATTTTCGTGATAATGGCAAACACGCACTGATTATATATGACGATCTTTCGAAACAAGCCGTTGCATATAGACAAATGTCGCTTCTTTTAAGAAGACCACCTGGTAGAGAAGCTTACCCAGGAGACGTTTTCTATTTACACTCTCGATTGCTCGAAAGATCTGCGAAGCTGAATGAAGATAATGGATCAGGTTCATTAACGGCTTTGCCAATAATTGAAACTCAGGGAGGAGATGTGTCTGCATTTATTCCTACTAACGTGATCTCAATCACAGATGGTCAAATATTTTTGGAAACAGAATTATTTTATCAAGGTATCCGTCCTGCTGTTAATACTGGGCTCTCTGTCTCTAGAGTAGGGTCATCGGCGCAAACAAAGTCGATGAAATCAGTAGCTGGCTCAATAAAACTTGAGTTAGCACAGTACAGAGAGATGGCAGCCTTTGCACAATTCGGTTCTGATTTGGACGCAAGCACGCAAGCACTATTGAATAGAGGAGCTAGGCTAACAGAATTACTAAAGCAGCCTCAATACTCTCCTTTAACTAACGCAGAGCAAGTTATTGTGATCTATGCGGGAACAAAAGGTTATTTAGATAAAACGCCTGTTATTGAGGTTACAAGTTTCGAGAAAAATCTAGTGAATTACTTAAGATCAGAAGGAAAAGCTGTGGTAGACGAGCTGACTAGTAATGACCAAAAAATAGAAGGTGAAATTGAAAGCAAAATCAAATCACTCTTAGATAATTTTTTAAATACACAGGTTTAGTTAAAACAACGAAATGCCAAGCTTAAAAGACCTAAAGATCCGAATTGATAGTGTAAAGTCCACTAGAAAAATTACTAAAGCTATGCAGATGGTTGCAGCAGCTAAACTTAGAAAAGCACAAGAGACAGCTGAGAAAGGTAGGCCTTATGCCGAAAAAATGCGAGCTATAGTTTCAAATCTAGCATCAAGTGCTAAAAACATCGCTGCAGACAACAAGTTTTTGGGAGACGGCAGAAACAGTAAAAAGTTTCTACTTATAGTGGCAACTGCTGAGAGAGGTTTATGTGGTGGATTTAATTCTTCAATAGTGAAGCTAGCAAAATCAAGAATAGCCGAGCTTACAAGTCAGAGCAAAGAGATAAAGATACTAACAATAGGGAAGAAGGGGAGAGAGCAACTAAACAGAGAATTTGAGAGCCTGTTTATTGGCCATGTAGATCTTAGTGGCGAAAAAAACATCACAATAGAAACAGCTAGAAAGATATCAACAGATATTATCTCAAGGTTTGAAGTTGGTGAATACGAGGTTGCGGAGATTTTTTATAATAAGTTTGCCTCCGTTATTTCTCAAATACCGAGTTCGTATAAATTGTTACCTGTTTCATTTAATGAAAAAGAAGTTGATGCTACTAATGTTAGCTTTAATTTCGAGCCTGACGAAGATGAAATCTTGAATGAAGTAATACCGAAAAGCATTGCAACATCAATTTTCTCAGTGCTCCAAGAAAATGCAGCCTCTGAACAAGGATCAAGGATGGCAGCCATGGATAATGCAACCCGAAATGCAGGTGAAATGATCGACAAGTTAACCATAGATTTTAATCGATCAAGACAAGCGGCTATTACAAACGAATTAATTGAAATCATTTCTGGTGCTGAAGCACTTTAAATTAAAAAAACAGGAGTTTAAGATGTCAAAGGAATTAGGAGTTATAACTCAGGTTATTGGAGCTGTTGTAGACGTAAAGTTTGAAAGCCACTTACCAGCAATTTTAAATGCTCTCGAGACAGATAATAATGGATCAAGATTGATCTTAGAGGTTGCACAGCACCTAGGTGAAAATTCAGTAAGGACCATAGCTATGGATAGTACAGAGGGTCTTGTCAGAGGCTCAACAGTGTCTGACAAAGGTAGCCCTATAAGCGTACCTGTGGGTAATGCAACTCTTGGTAGAATATTGAATGTTGTTGGTGACCCGGTCGATGAGAAAGGAAAAGTTAGTCAGAAGGAAACAAGGCCAATACACCAGGATGCTCCAGAGTTCTCTGCTCAAGCAACTGAAACAGAGATCCTAGTTACAGGTATAAAGGTTATCGATCTGCTGTGCCCATATTCTAAAGGTGGAAAAATAGGGCTTTTTGGTGGAGCTGGTGTTGGAAAGACCGTTTTGATTATGGAATTAATAAATAATATAGCGAAAGTACACTCAGGCTTTTCAGTTTTTGCAGGAGTTGGAGAAAGGACTAGGGAAGGTAACGACCTATATCACGAAATGATTGAGTCAGGGGTTATAAATCCAGAAAAGCTTGATGAGTCTAAGGTTGCTCTTGTTTACGGACAAATGAACGAACCTCCAGGCGCTAGAGCGAGAGTTGGTTTAACAGGTCTTACACTTGCCGAGCAATTCAGGGATCAATCAGGAACTGATGTTTTATTTTTTGTGGATAACATCTTCCGTTTCACTCAAGCAGGTTCAGAGGTATCCGCACTTCTAGGTAGAATACCGTCTGCTGTGGGTTATCAACCTACATTAGCGACTGACATGGGAGCATTACAAGAAAGAATAACATCAACTAAATCAGGATCTATCACGTCAGTTCAGGCAATTTATGTTCCAGCTGATGATCTCACGGACCCCGCTCCGGCAACGTCCTTTGCTCATTTAGATGCAACAACGGTTTTGAGCAGAGCAATTTCTGAAATTGGTATATATCCAGCTGTAGACCCACTTGATTCTACAAGCAGGATACTAGATCCTCAGATAGTAGGTGAAGATCATTATAATGTTGCTAGGGATGTACAAGGAATTCTTCAAAGGTACAAATCCTTACAGGATATTATTGCAATATTGGGTATGGATGAATTATCTGAAGATGATAAATTAACTGTTGCTAGAGCACGAAAAATACAGAGATTTTTGTCGCAACCATTTGATGTTGCGAAGGTGTTTACCGGTTCTGATGGCAAACAAGTTCCACTCGACGTAACTATTGACAGCTTTAAGAGAGTTGTTGCAGGAGAATTTGATCATCTCCCAGAATCAGCATTTTATATGGTTGGGGGCATTGATGAAGTTATAGAGAAAGCAGAGAAGACAGCTGCTGATGTAGCATAAAGTCTTAAAGGTAATAACAATGACAAGTAAATTCGAGCTCTCTATAATATCGGCAGAAAGTAAAGTCTTTGAAGGCGAAGTCGAAAGTGTTTTAGTGCCAGGAATGATTGGTGACTTTTTAGTCCTTTCAAATCATGCGCCTTGCATTAGTAGTATACGCCCTGGTTTTTTAGAGTTTTCTGAAGGAACTAGTAAAAAACAAAGATATTTTGTTTCAGGAGGCATAATAGAGGTTTCTAATAACGTGGTATCGGTACTAGTAGACTCAGCTATTGCAGGCGATAAAATTGTAAAGGAAGATATAACTACCCTTATTCATGAAATCGATGACAAATTGTCTGCTGGAGATATTGTAAATAAAGATGATTTAGGATTAAGGAAAAATGACCTTGAAGAGGCATTAAAACAAGCTTAATCTTTCTAATTCTCTATAAGGAAAATGAGAACTATACTTGTTTAAAGATATACGAATTGCGCTCATTTTCAGTGTTGTATTACTCGATATTATCGGCATTGGAATTATATTTCCTATAATACCAGATCTTTTGAAAGAGGTCGGTATAGATAAAAATGCTAGTGCTGCTTTTTGGGGAGGTCTTTTATCTTCATCTTATGCTTTTGCGCAATTTGTTTTTTCACCAACGATTGGTACATTATCAGATATTTTTGGCAGACGCCCTGTATTGCTTACAGCATCATTATTATTAGGAATCGATTATTTGGTGATGGGATTTGCTGAAACCATTTTGATCCTGTTTATTGGAAGGATAGTTGGAGGCATTGCGGGAGGAACTATAGCGACGGGTACGGCCTATTTAGCAGATATCTCAGATACAAAAGATAAAAAAAAGAACTTCGCTATTATAGGAGCAGCTTTCGGATTAGGTTTTATATTGGGACCAATTATAGGAGGGTTGATGGGTGAGATCAGTGTCAGAGCTCCATTTTTTCTATCAGCGCTTTTATCTTTTCTAAACTTTTTTCTATGCTTATTTCTTCTTCCAGAAACTCTTAAGTTAAGGACTGAAAATAATTTCAGAATCAAAAAGCTTAATCCGTTTTTTAACATGTCTTTTGTATTTAAAATACGCCTATTTAAAGGATTATTTTTTTGCTTCTTTCTTATAGCTTTCGCAAATACGGTTTATCCAGCGATATGGAGTTTTTGGGGAAGAGAAGTGTTTGGATGGTCTTCAGGAATGATTGGGTTTACTCTAGCATGCTATGGCTTCTTACTATTTATTGTTCAAGCATTTGTAATACGATTGAAGTTTTTTGATAAACTTTCAACGAAAAAATTAACATTTTTTTCTTTAACATGTGGAATTATAGCTCTAGTTTCATTTGGTCTTGTACGGGTAGAAATCCTAGTATTTGCCATAATACCCATTGCGGCTTTATCTGAAATGGTTAACCCAACTTTAAAAGCATTTATGTCAAATAAAATATCCGAAAAAGATCAAGGTCTGCTACAAGGAGTTTTAAACAGTATAGTCGGATTTACTTCTGTTATCGGTCCAATTTCAATGAGCTACATCTTTAGCATTGGTGCTTCTAAGGATTCACTTATTTATAATCCAGGTGCTCCATTTTTGTTCGCTGGATGTTTATTTTTTGCTTCTCTAATCTTTATAAGACGATTTCTATCTTAGATGTTTTGCCTCAGTTCGAATAAAGTCCTTCGTAGATAGGTTTCAAAGACTCTTCACTGAATAGCGACGAGACAGAGCTTTCGTTAGATATATTCAACATAGCATGGGCCAAAAGAGGTGCGGCAGTAATTATACGAATTTTATGGCACTTCGTTACAACTTCAGTTGGTTCAATGGTATCCGTTATGACCATCGAGCTAAGGTTGGACTTAGAAATCCTTTCTATTGCTTCCCCGGAAAGAACTCCGTGAGTAATATATGCATGAACTTCTTTAGCGCCCTTTTCTATGAGAAGTTCAGCAGATTTAATTAAAGTACCAGCTGTATCACAAATATCATCAACTAGAATGCAGGTTTTATTTGAAACTTCCCCAATAATAGTCATAGAGTTTATTTCTCCGGGAGCACTTCTTCTTTTATCCACTACTGCTAAATCGACGTCGATCTTTTCGGCGAGCTCTCTTGCACGTGATACTCCTCCGACATCAGGTGAAACTATCGTAATATCTTTGTTTTTTGAAAAGTTATGTCTTATATCAATGGCAAATATAGGTGATGCATAGAGATTATCCACTGGAATATCGAAGAAACCTTGAATTTGGGCTGCGTGCAGGTCTAATGTAAGCACTCTATTAATACCTGCTTGTGCAAGCAAATTTGCTACTAACTTTGCGCTAATGGGAGTTCTAGCTTTTGTCCTTCTATCCTGTCTTGCATACCCAAAATATGGGATTATTGCTGTAACTCTACTTGCGCTGGATCTCTTAAGCGCATCAGAAATTATAAGTAGCTCCATTAGATTATCATTTGCAGGATTAGAAGTTGACTGAACTATGAACATATCTTCACCACGAACATTCTCGAAAACTTCTACAAAAACTTCCTGGTCGCTAAAACGTTCTACTCGAGCTTTTACCGGCTTTACTTTAGTACCAAACAATAACCCAATTCTCTTACAAATACTTTTTGCTAGTGAGAGATTGGAATTTCCAGATATGATTTTTAGTTTGCCGTTTGAGATCATTTTTTGCGACTCTTTTCTATTGAGTAATCCTATACGTTTTTTATTTTTATGAAAGAAAAAGGATAACCTTTCTTTCGTCTTTTTTACAAATTTTTCTAGGCTGATTTATATTCATTTTCCAGTAATTTCTGCTACTATATGATCTTCATAGTTTTCTTGATCGACTGATGTTTCCGAAATATAGCCATCTTTGATTGATTGATTTACCCTATGGACACTCTCCTTGTCTTTACTTATTAGATAGTGCCATTGAGGCAGAGGTTTTCCTTCACCTATTAATTTATAACTACAACTCGAAGGAAGAAATTTAGAATTTTTGTGTACGTTGTCTTTAGTAAGTTTTAAGCAGTCTTTTACATTTTTTTCTCTATTCAAGTAATCACTACACCTACAACTAACTAGTTCAAGCTTTGAGCATGATATGTTTGTAACAAAAATTTTTTTCTTATCAATTATTTTCACCAAACAACACTTAGCACAACCATCACATAAAGCCTCCCATTCATCTTGATTTAACTGATCAAGAGAATATTTCTCCCAGAAAGACTTTCTTAAATTAGTCATTATCTAGAAGATTTTCTGTAGTTTCACAATCTGCTTTCATTTGTAAAATCAATTCCTTTTCAGAGTTAAACTTTAGTTCGGGCCTTATAAATTTAACTAGTGAAATACAAACATGTTCTCCATATAAATTTTCATCAAAATCAAATATGAAAACCTCAATATTTGGCTCATGGTCTCCATAGGTTGGTCTTGAACCTATTGATGCTGCACCCTTTAAAGTTCTTTCCTTATCTTGAGATAAAATTTTAATAAATACTGCATAGACGCCATGTTTGGGAACAATCGTATTTCTTAACCCAATATTTATTGTTGGAAAGCCGAGATTTCTGCCTCTCTGAAACCCCTTTTCTACCACCCCTTCAATTTCATAATAACGTGACAGCATTTTTGTGACTTCAATAATCGAACCTTCAACTAGCTTTTTCCGCAATGCGCTCGAAGATACAACTTTACCTTCAATCATAAAAGGATTAGCGACATGCAAATCGAGCTTGTTCTTTTCTTTATAGCTCTTTAATAAATTCACAGAACCCTCTCTGTTTTTTCCAAATCTGAAATCTGGACCGACCACAACATTTTTTACACTTAGTTTTTCTAGTAGTACAGTCTCTATAAAATCTTCTGGGGTTAAGCTTGCTAATGATGAATTAAAGGGCAATTCAAAAAGAGCATCAATCCCGAAAGAGCCCAAAAACCTTTGACGTGTTTCTGATTTCATTAGCCTAAAAATAGGATGATTTTTTTGAAAATATTGTCTTGGGTGTGGTTCAAATGTGACCACGCCTACAGAAGAGTTACCACTCTTTTCCCTTGCAATCTCAATTACTGACTGGTGGCCCAAGTGCATACCGTCAAAGTTACCTATAGCGACAGAGTAGCCCCTTTCTTCTTTTGGAATATTTTCTATGTTTTTAAAAGTTAACATTCTGATTCCTAGTCAAATTTTCTTCTGGGTGCCAAGACAAGCGCTTCTCCTGCTAATACTACCTTTTCATCTACTTTACACTTACAATCTAATGTAACACGTCGATTTGAGTATTCTATATGGGTTACTGAAACTGAGGTTGTTACTAATTGACCAGGGAGTACCGGTCTGATGAATTTTAGCGTTTGACTCAAATACACAGTCCCATGTCCAGGCAACTGTTCTGCAATCACTGCCGAAATTAAGCTTGCAGTAAGCATACCGTGTGCAACGCGTTTTCCAAATATTGTTTGTTGTGCATAGGCTGCATCTAAGTGCACCGGGTTTTGATCACCAGAGACTTGTGAGAATAGTAATATATCATTCTGCGTAATTTGACGTTCAATCATTCTGCTCATTCCTATTTCCAAGTCCTCAAAGCATATTGTTCCTTTTTGTATAATGTTTTTCATAATATTTGAATGGCGAAACGTCCTATATGATCAAAAAAAAATGTGCTTATTTATTGGAAAAATTTGATGGCATAGTCTACGTGCACTTCGTTATCTTCTATGGTTTGATTTAATTTTCTTTCATGGATGATGGTTTTATTTTTTGTTTCAATTAAATGTTTTTTTTTCAATAAGCCCCCAACCACTAGTAGTGAGTCAAGTTTTTCATTGTTAGCTCCTCTAATATCCGTGTTAAGTCCATCTCCTATGCATAGGATTGATTCTGATCTGGGTTTACTAACTTTGTTTAAAAAAGAATATACCCTTTGGTAGATATTATTGTGTGGTTTACCAAAGTAAATTACCTTTCCTCCCATTTTCTCATACATTGATGCTAGTGCTCCAGCACACATTTCTCTTGTCTCACCCACATCAACTACCAAATCGGGGTTAGCACACAAAAAAGTCAATTCCCTATCGATTCCTTCCCCTAGTATGTTCTCATAATCAGAGAGTTGATCTCTTGGTGGATCAAATGGTTCGGTGCATACAATTAAATCTGCGCATGCAATATTGTCTAATTCAATTGAGATTTTCTTTTGATGGATCATATCCTTGTAGATACTGTGATGTCGTTTTCCGCCAATATGGAAAACACTTAAATTGTTTTCACAAATTTTGTTAATATAAAGAGATGTAAGCTCGCCAGACGTTAAAAGCATGTCATAGTGACGTTCTTTAATACCAAGACTTGCTATTTGATACTCAACGTTTGCAATTGGTCTGGGGGCATTTGTTACCAAAACAACTTTTCCATTTGAATCTTTGAAATCTTCAAGAGCACTTAGAGCCTTCGGGAAACTTTTCATGCCATTATGCAAACATCCCCACAAGTCACAAATTACTGCAGTGTATTTGTTTGATATCTCAGAGAAGCTGTTTATTAAATTGGTCAAAGGAATCAAACACCCAAATTAGTTTCCTAGTTTCATCTTTTGAGGTGATAAAATATAAAAATAAAAAATGCAAGAACCTCAAATGTCTAAAATTTAAAAAAAAATGGAAAAAAATTGCTCAGAGATATTGACAAGCACGAAATCTCGCATAAATAAGATCGCTAGGTGGGGAAGTCTCTTTCCTAGAGGCTATAACCTTTGATTTATATTTTTTATGAGGAGATTCTTAATGGCTTTTAAACCTTTGCACGACCGTGTTGTGGTTCGTAGAGTTGATAGTGAAGATAAAACATCTGGTGGGCTGATAATTCCTGACTCAGCACAAGAGAAACCTGCAGAAGGTGAGGTTGTTTCAGTTGGAGCTGGTGCTAGAGATGATGCTGGTAAGTTGATTCCGATGGAATTGAAATCAGGCGACAAGATCTTATTCGGTAAATGGTCCGGGACTGAAGTGAAAATAGATGGTGAGGAGTTACTCATTATGAAGGAAAGTGATATTCTGGGTATAATTTCCTAAAATTTTTTTTAACAACACTAATTGAGGAGCCAAAAAATGGCAGCAAAAGAAGTAAAATTTGAAATAGACGCACGTACAAGAATGTTAAAGGGTGTAGACATACTCGCTAACGCAGTCAAAGTAACTCTTGGACCAAAGGGAAGAAATGTCGTTTTAGACAAGTCTTTTGGCGCTCCAAGAATTACGAAAGACGGTGTTACGGTCGCTAAAGAAATTGAGCTTGAAGATAAATTCGAAAACATGGGAGCTCAAATGGTTAAAGAGGTAGCCTCAAAAACCAACGACACGGCAGGTGATGGGACAACTACAGCAACGATTTTATCTCAGGCGATTGTGCGAGAGGGGCTTAAATCGGTTGCGGCAGGAATGAATCCTATGGATCTCAAGAGAGGTATAGACGCTGCCGTAACCAAAGTGGTTGAAGAGATAAAAGGTATGTCTAGACCAGTTAAGGATTCGGCCGAGGTTGCTCAAGTAGGTACTATTTCGGCTAATGGCGAAGCAGAGATAGGTGAGCAAATAGCGGACGCAATGCAGAAAGTTGGAAACGAGGGTGTTATAACTGTAGAAGAAAACAAAGGTCTTGAAACCGAGACCGACGTAGTTGAAGGAATGCAATTTGACAGAGGTTATCTTTCCCCTTATTTCATTACAAATGCAGACAAAATGATTACAGAACTGGAAGATTGTTTGGTTCTTTTGCATGAGAAGAAGCTCTCTTCTCTCCAGCCGATGGTTCCACTTCTTGAGACCGTTATCCAGTCAGGAAAGCCTTTATTGATCATTGCAGAAGATGTGGAGGGCGAAGCATTAGCGACTCTGGTTGTAAATAAACTTCGAGGTGGCTTGAAAATTGCCGCTGTAAAGGCCCCAGGGTTTGGTGATAGAAGGAAAGCTATGCTCCAAGATATTGCAATCTTGACGGGAGGGCAGTTGATATCAGAAGATCTAGGGATGAAGCTAGAAAATGTGACGATGGATATGCTCGGCACAGCGAAAAAAATCTCGATCAACAAAGACGACACTACCATTGTTGATGGTGCAGGCGATAAGTCTGAGATTGAAGCAAGGGTAGCTCAGATCAAAGCGCAGATAGAGGAAACGACATCCGATTATGACAAAGAAAAGCTTCAAGAGCGACTAGCGAAGCTTGCAGGTGGGGTCGCCGTAATTAGAGTAGGGGGCGCAACCGAGGTTGAAGTGAAAGAGAGAAAAGATAGAGTAGATGATGCTCTTAACGCAACCAGAGCGGCTGTACAAGAAGGCGTGATTGTAGGTGGAGGTACTGCTTTAGTACAGGCTGCAAAGAAGCTTGATAAAGTTAAGACCGAGAACCCTGATCAGGACGCTGGTGTAAAGATAGTCGCTAGAGCCTTAGAAGCGCCGTTACGACAAATTGCAGAAAATGCGGGTGTAGATGGTTCTGTTGTTGCTGGGAAGATACGAGAGTCATCTGATATGTCGCATGGTTTCAACGCTCAGACTGAGGAGTACGGTGACATGTTCAAGTTTGGAGTAATAGATCCTGCAAAGGTCGTGCGTACTGCTCTTGAAGATGCCTCGTCAGTGGCGGGGCTACTTATAACAACTGAGGCAATGGTTGCCGATAAACCAGAACCTAAGTCAGCAGCTCCAGCAATGCCCGACATGGGCGGCATGGGCGGCATGGGCGGCATGGGCGGCATGATGTAGTTAAAATGTCCAGTTTCTAAAAAGGGGAGTTTAACTCCCCTTTTTTTTTATTAAGTTGACGTGCCCCATTTTTCTTCCAGGACGAGAGTGTTTTTTTCCATAGATATATATTTTTGCTAACTCATTGTTCACGAGATTGCTAGTCACTTTTCCAATTAGATTATACATAACAATGTCGGAATGCCTCTCGGTTGATAGTAGAGGCAAGTCCATAATCGCCCTGATGTGTTGCTGGAATTGGCTGGAGTAGCTACCATCCATTGTCCAATGCCCAGAGTTATGTACCCTCGGAGCGATTTCATTAACATAAAGTTCATGTTCTTTTAAAAAAAATTCTACTCCCATAACCCCGATATAGCCTAGATCGTCCACTATTTTTTTTGCAATCATAGTAGCGTCATTTTTGAGTGCTTCACTCATTGAAGAGGGTAAAGTCGTAGTTACTAGAATTCCATGTTCATGTACATTTTCTCCTGGCTCAAAAGTCTTAATATTTCCCTCTTTATCACGGACTATTATTACGGATAATTCCCTATCAAAAGTAATTAATTCCTCAGCTATGCATGGAGAAAGTTTCTTTCTAAGAAAATGTTCTTTAATATCAACTTGAGTTTTGATTAAAACTTGTCCCTTACCATCGTAACCTAGCCTACGTGTCTTTATTAGCATGGATTTCTTGAGTTTAATAAATAGCTTTTCAATATCAGAAACCTCATCAATTCTATAAAATTGTGTAGTTTTAATCCCTAGCGAATTAAGATAACTTTTTTCAGTGTAGCGATCCTGAGAGATTTTGAGAGCTTTTATAGAAGGTCTTATGTCCACAAGCGGCTCTAATTCTTCTAATGCTTTTATGTCTATGTTTTCAAATTCATAGGTTAGTACATCTACATTTTTAACAAAAGCGACTAGATTTTTATCGTCATCATAGTTACCTAATACCATTTTGTTAGCTACTTGTGCCGCAGGACAATCTCTATCGGGACAGTATATATTTATATTAAAACCTAAGTCGGCTGCGGCTGCGGCAAGCATTTTTGCCAATTGCCCTCCACCAAGAATTCCGATAGTCTTATTCGGGCTCATCTTTTACTCGGTTTGTTGTATCAAGGCGCCAATCTTGAATTTTCTGGCTAACGACCTTATCTGAAACTGCTAAAACCTGTATGGCAAAGATGGCAGCATTGAAAGCGCCTGGGGAACCAATAGCCATAGTCGCAACTGGGTAACCTCTCGGCATCTGTACTATTGAATAAAGACTGTCAACTCCTTTAAGATCGGTCGCGCTTATAGGTACTCCAATTACAGGTATATCAGTTTTTGAGGCAATCATTCCTGGTAAATGTGCGGCGCCTCCAGCGCCAGCAATTACAACTTTTATTTTTCGTTTCCTTAGTGAATTAGCGTACTCGTACAATCTATCTGGAGTTCTATGAGCAGATACAATTTTTTTTTCAAAAGAAACATCAAGCTTTTCCAATAAATCGCATGCAACCTTCATTGTCAGCCAATCTGATTGACTTCCCATTACTACGGATACTTGGGTGTTTTTTTCAATTTCCATTATTGATTTCACTCAGATATTTCTCTGCATCTAAAGCGGCCATACACCCCATTGCGGCCGAGGTTACTGCTTGCCTATAAACATTATCCACTAAATCTCCAGCAGCAAAAACTCCAGGAATAGAAGTTTTTGTAGTTCCCGGAACAGTAGACACATAGCCACTATCAAAGGTCTTAAGTTGGTCTCTAACAAGATCTGATGCTGGAGAGTGACCTATTGCTACGAACACTCCTGAGCAATTGATTTCAGATAATTCTTTGCTTAAAGTATCTTTTATCTGAATTCCAGTTACTCCTAAAGGGTTATCTTTTCCCAATACGTCTGTTACTTCCTTATTCCATATGATTTGTATTTTTTTATTCTCAAAGAGACGTTTTTGTAAGATTTTTTCAGCTCTTAACTTATCTCTTCTATGGATCAAATAAACTTTAGAAGCAAATTTCGTAAGAAAAATTGCCTCTTCAACGGCCATATTTCCCCCTCCTATTACAGCAACCATTTTGTCTTTATAGAAAAAACCGTCACAGGTTGCACATGCTGAAACTCCGAAACCTTTATATTTTTCTTCATTATCTAGGCCAAGCCAATTTGCTTGTGCTCCTGTTGCTAAAATTACTGATTCCGTCAAATATTGCTTACCACTATCCGTCTCAACAAAGAAGGGTCGTGCTGTAAAATTAACTTTTGAAACATGTTCGGAAATTATTTCGCATCCTAGATTACGAGCATGATCTTCCATATTTTTCATTAAGTCTGGTCCAAGTATTTCTTTTTCTCCTGGCCAATTCTCAACCTCTGTAGTTATCGTAAGCTGTCCACCTGGCTGTATTCCCTGAAAGAGGATTGGTGATAACATAGCGCGCGAAGCATATACAGCAGCTGTGTAGCCTGCTGGACCTGAACCAATTATTAAAAGTTTATTTTTTTTTAGAGACATATTATCCTCAATGCTTTTTGGTAGGTTACAAACTAATTATTGAAGCCATTCTACCGAAGTCTCTCTCGGATTTATGATAGGCCCTTCTATTTGAAAAAAATAATTCAGGATTTTTGTAAGTACACAAACCGATATTATTTATATCATAAACTCCAAACAGATTAAATCTACTTTCGATAAATGAAGTAAGATCAAAGAAATAATTATCATCTTTTTTGATAAAAAAGTTTTCAAAGGATGGATCAGTCTTTAAAAAGCCTTCAACAAAGTCTAATTTTACTTCATAGCATTTGGTAGAAATTGTTGGACCAATTGCAACGGAAATTTTTTTTATATCGACACCAAGATCTTTAAGAGAATTTAAGGAATTTTCACAGACTCCAGCAAGAGCCCCTTTCCAACCTGCGTGAATAGCTAATATGAATCCGCTTTCACTTTCATAAGCCAAAATAGGAGAGCAATCAGCAGTTAGTATTCCGACCCCAATACCCTTAAGATTGGTTATGACAGCATCTACTGGCTTATAATTTACTTTGTCAAAGTCAGTTTTTTTATCAATAAATACTACATTGCTTGTATGCTGTTGGTTTGGAAAGAAAACTTTTTGACTTGAAATATCAAGCTCATCCATGACTAACGACCTGTTTGCATAAATATTGGCTTTGCTATCGGTTGTTTTTTCTGACAAGTTTAAGCTTGAGTATATGCCTGTGGAGACTCCACCAGATCTACCAAAAAAACCATGCCTTACAGATTTCAAGTTTTTACTTTTAAACATATTTACCATATCAGTTCAGACCTTCTAGATGTCTTTTAGTTTTTGTTATCGCAATAACCTTAAAAAGGGAACCCATTTCATCAGGATCAATTAGTCTCTTTACTTCCGAGTTGACTGTTTCTGCGACCGATGAGCTGACATTTTTGGTTAAGCTTTTTAAGCGTTCCTTTATCCCAAGTTCGAGCAGAAAATTTCGTTGTTCTCTAACTGGGGAAACATACAAATTTTTTTTAACAGCTATTTCTTTCAGGAGCTTGAAATTAACGTGTGAACTTAAATCACTTTGTCCCGGTTTTTCCAAAACGCTTTTAAATTTATGTTTGTTTACGGCTTGAAGGGTATCCCCGATACCTGAAATGTTTCCATAATCGACGACTAGCAAAATACCATCACATTGAATTAGATGATTGCAAATATTTGAAAAAATCGAGATAGCCTCTTCAGAATACTCTAATGTATCCCCTATCTTGAAATCTAAGAAAACACTGTCACTAGGCACCCAGATTTTATTATCTAGCATAAAACAGAGTTTACCATTTTTTGTTGTTACTTTTTTTTCATACCAGCCCTCGTTATTTCTCACGTATTGGTTTATAGGAAGGGCATCAAAAAATTCATTCGCAATAATTATCTGTGGCTCTAAACTCAAACCTTTGATATCTGATATCCACTTTACATTTTTATTTTTGAGATTTTCTTTCTGTAGACTTATTAGTCTCTCGGATTTTTCTAAAATTGTTATGGCAGGTTCAATTTTATTATTGGTAACCTTACAAATAGTTTTAATGGCGTCCTTTAGCAATGTTCCTCTCCCAGATCCGAGCTCTGTTATACATAAATGTTTTTTATTTATGAACTGCTGGTAAAAACTCAATGCCCACAGCCCTATAAGCTCACCAAACGTTTGAGAGATTTCTGGAGAAGTAATGAAGTCTCCCTTTTCACCTAAAACTTCATTGGAAGTGTAATACCCATTCTCATCGTCCCACAAGCACATCTCCATATATGTTGACAGGCTTATCGGTCCACTTTTTCTAATTAAATCTTTTATCTTATTTTCAATTTTCATCAAAATTTCGTTTTCTCACCAAAAGAATCATTAAAAGTCCAAAAATAATCATTGGGACGGTGAGAAGTTGTCCCATTGATATTCCGATGCCTGGGAAAAGCTCAACTACATATCCATACGGATTTTCATTTGTAATAAAAAAAGCATCTGGTTCTCTTAGAAACTCAATTGCAAACCTTATAACACCGTATCCTAGCAAAAAGGAGCCAAAAATCATTCCTGGTTTTCTAAGCACTTTAGAGACAAAAACAAGATAATAAAAAATTAGCATTAAAATGATACCCTCAAAGAACGCTTCATACAATTGTGACGGATACCTGAAGCAGGGAATTTCATTTTGGTTTGGACAAAATTGCCCCTGACCTTTTGTAAACTGGATCCCAAATGTTGAGGTTGTTGGTTTGCCCCAGAGCTCACCATTAATAAAATTTGCAATTCTGCCGAAAAATAATCCTGGTGGTGATGCAAATGCAATCAAATCACCTAAAGATAATAGGCTAATTTTCTTTCTTAGACCAAATAGAATGCCCGAGATTAACACGCCTAAGAAGCCTCCGTGAAATGACATGCCTCCTTCCCATATATAGATAATTCTAATTGGATTATCGAAGTAATAGCTGGGTGCGTAGAATAGACAATATCCAAATCGACCTCCTACAATAATTCCTAATATCATATAAGTTATGAGATCGTCAACTTCGCTTCTTTCAATAATACTCTTGTTTGCAAACCATAGATTTTTATTTTCAACAAGCCTTACCATCAAAAACCAGGCGAAAAGTATACCGGCTATATACGATAAACCATACCATTGGACATTCAGTTGAAATCCTAATAAATTTATAGAAAAGGCGGTCTCATTTATATTCGGATATTGAAAGATTTTTTCCTCCAAAAAAATTAATTCCAATTATATTTTTGTTTAACGCTAAATTTAAAAAAGTAAAAGGATAATCGATGCAATTTAAAAACCCATTTATTGATAATTTGTCTAAGGTTATGGCGGATGCGTTTGGTGCAGCACATTCCGCTAAAAACGAAGCAGAGAATGTTTTCAAGACCTGGTTAGATGGTTGGTTGGCTGACAGAGATTTTGTAACCAGAGAAGAGTTTGAAGCACTTAAGCTAAGTGTGGAAGAATTAAGGAATAAAAGTAAGCCACCTGTAAAAAGAAAGAAAAATTTAAAAAGCTGATATTTACAAGATATAGTACATATGAGACAAAAATGCCTAATTGTAGTAGAGATTTCTAAATTTTGTGGGTATACTAACAGAAAAAAGAGGAGCAGTACCCCTATGGCAAGAGCAAAGTCAATTATATTTTTAGATGAAACGCATCCAATAGATGCCCTTGAAATAATAGCTCATGAAGAGAATTGGAAATTTGTTAGAGAAGAAGATAACGAGATAATCGTTTCAATAGATGGAGGTTGGAAAAAGTATACTGTCATTGCAAGGTGGGACGTATCACGAAACCTCTTTAAAACGATTTGTACTTTTGAGATGATGCCACCAAGAAAAAGGCTAGTAAAACTCTATGAGACTATAAATTTAGTGAATTGTAGTGATATCGATGGAAGCTTTACATACGATTATGGTGAGCAATTAATGAATTACAACACAAACATATTATTTTCTGATGAATTAATTATTTCCAATACAGAACTTAGAGATTGGATAAAGTCGTCCATTGAAACAACTGAAAAATTTTATCCGACCTTCCAAAAGAGTTGCTGGGGAGAAGTAATGCCAAAAGATGCTATGTCAGCAGCTTTTGGAAAAATAGCAGGTCACGCTTAGGTAAATATAAGTGACAGCAACAAAGAAAATTAATAAACAGATTAAAATTATTGGTTGTGGCAAGATGGCGTCCGCAATCTTGGATGCATGGTTAAAAAAATCAATATCTTCCCAAAATATTTACGTGGATGATCCCAAACCCTCTAAGTGGCTACTCGATAAAAAGAAACATGGGCTGAATATAAATACCAAAGCAGATGTATCATTTGATTATTGCTTTATAGGAGTAAAACCGCAGTCTCTCAATCAAATTGAATTAAAATTAAAAACGCTTTCAAAAAAAAACGTTACTTTTGTTTCAATGCTTGCGGGGATTAAAATTAATAGGCTCGAAGGTATAATTGGCAAAGATGAGTCAATTGTAAGGATAATGCCTAACCTACCCGCAGAGGTACTAAAAGGGGTTACAGCAATTAAAGAAAATGAAAGGGTTGACCCAAAACAGTCAAAGAATTTGGCTATATTATTAGAGGCTTTTGGGGAAACAGTAAAATTTTCTGAGGAGAGTAAATTTGATGCTGTTACTGCAATTTCAGGTTCGGGCCCAGCCTATATTTTTCTGATTGCTGAGTTGATGATAGAGGTTGGCATAAATTTGGGTCTTTCTTACGATGAAGCTTTTAAATTGGTAAAGCATACAATAGATGGTGCCGGAAGCTTAATAGTCAATTCATCATTGGAGCCCCAAAAATTGAGGGAAAACGTAACCAGTCCTGGTGGAACGACTCATGAAGCATTGGCCGTTATGATGAATAAGGACAATGGTCTGCCAAAAATTTTCTCAGCAGCAATAAAAGCTGCAGCGCAAAGATCAAAAGAATTAAGTAAAGTTTAAACTTTTAATTAATGCTTTAAATCTAAAATTTTGATACTTTTGGGAATGCAGGATTTTTTTGACACAGAATTGAGAGTGGGAGAGATCGTTAAAGCTGAAATTTTTAGGGAAGCTAAAAAACCAGCATATAAACTATGGATAAATTTTGGGGAAGCACTGGGGATTAAGACTTCATCTGCTCAGATTACATCTCTCTATACAACTCAAATGCTTATAGGAAAGTTAGTAATAGCTGTGACAAATCTCCAGCCTAAACAAGTTGGACCATTTATTTCAGAAGTCTTGGTACTTGGTGTTGATGGGAAAAATGTTGGTGATATTATTTTAATCGCACCTGAGGATAAAGCTAATATTGGTAATAGGGTTCATTAAGAGAGACCAATTAAATGAAACCAAAAATTATTGTAACTAGAGACATACCTGATGAAGTAGAATCAAAGCTAAAAGAATATTTTCAAGTTTCATTCAATCGTGAAGATCAAGTATTTAGTACCGATATATTAAGAAAAGCAATGGAAAATGCCGACGGAATAGTTTGTACTGTAACAGATATTATTACAGATGAACTTCTTACTCTACCTAAGAAAAAAGTGAAAATTATCGCAAATATTGGCGTAGGCGTGGATCATATAGATTTACAATCAGCCAAGGAAAATAATGTTATTGTCACAAACACTCCCGACGTATTAACAGAAGCTACTGTGGATGTAGC
Organism: uncultured Alphaproteobacteria bacterium; assembly: GCA_902531755.1. Classification (GTDB taxonomy): domain Bacteria; phylum Pseudomonadota; class Alphaproteobacteria; order Rhodobacterales; family Rhodobacteraceae; genus CACIJG01. The sequence goes on along the minus strand of CACAFI010000006.1, from coordinate 10,362 downwards.
TACACTTTTACTTTTATCTGTTACACGAAATGCATTTCTAGTAGAAAAAATGTTGCGACAGGGTGAATGGAAAGGTTTTTCGTTAACAGAGAATCTGGGAGTAGATGTTCGCGGAAAAATTCTTGGAATTGTAGGAATGGGAAGAATCGGTAAAGCTTTCGCAAAGCGTGCTCATGAGGTATTTGGTATGAAAGTCCTTTACCATAATCGTTCCCCAGTTAAGGATCTTACGTTTGAGGCAAGTGTTCGTTTTGACTTAGATGCCTTGCTGAAAGAAAGTGATGTAATTTCTTTGCATCTCTCAAGCGATGAAGGGAATAAGAACTTCATTTCTAAGAGTAGAATGAAGAAAATAAGGTGCTCATCATTTTTAATAAATACATCAAGGGGAGATGTTATTGACCAAATGGCACTTATAGATTTGCTGGAAAAGAAAAAAATTGCCGGTGCTGGGCTAGATGTCTTTCTTAATGAACCAAATGTTCCCCTTGAACTGAGGCAGTTATCAAATGTGACCCTCTATCCTCATATCGGATCGGCTACTCATGAAACAAGAACTAAAATGGGAATGCTGGCAGTTGAAAATTTAATAGCATTTTTTAATGAAAAACAGGTTATTAACCAGTTATAAGCTGGGAATGATATTCTTGTATGGCCTTTACCGATATCTTACCCCCGATATTTTCTTTAAGGCTGTGTATTGTAGCAACAATTCCTCGAGCTGTAGTGTAGTACGGGATCTTATTATTCAAAGCTAAATATCGAATGTCTTTGCTATCTTCAAGCGATTGTTTGCCCTCAGTAGTGTTCATAACAATATCTATCTTTTTATCTTTCAGTAAATCTACAATATTTGGCCTTCCTTCAAAGACTTTCTTTACAGGTGCGCTGGCAACTCCCTCCCCATCTAAAAAGGATTTTGTCCCCTTTGTTGCAATAATTTTAAAACCAATCTGCTCAAGAATTTTACATGCGTCGCCCATCTCTTTAGTTTTATCTTTATCTCTAATTGATAAAAATACAGTACCAGATTTAGGAAACTGCATACCTGCAGAAATCTGCGATTTGAAAAAGGCTCCCTCGAAGCTTTTCGCAATACCCATGACTTCTCCAGTTGAACGCATTTCAGGGGTTAAAACGGTATCGCTACCGGGTAGCCTATCAAAGGGTAAGACAGCTTCCTTAACGGCTACATAATTCAAGTCTTTTCTGTGAAAAGATAAATTGGATAGTTTTAGACCTATCATTAATTTTGCAGCTAGATTAGCTAGTGGTATTCCTGTTGTTTTAGATATGAACGGAATTGTTCTGCTTGCCCGTGGATTTACCTCTAATATATATATATCATTATCTTTTACTGCAAATTGAATATTCATTAACCCCACTACGTCTAATTCTTTGGCAAGAATAGAAGATTGAAATTCTATCCTCTCAATTATGTCCTTGCCAAGAGAGTGTGGTGGCAAAGAGCAAGCACTGTCTCCAGAATGAACACCTGCTTCTTCGATATGCTCCATAATCCCAGCAACAAAACAATCTTCTCCATCGCTAATTACGTCTACATCAACTTCTATCGCAGAACCCAAGTAACTGTCTAACAAAAGCGGTGTTTTATTGCTAATTTCTATGTTCGACTCTAAATATTTTTTTAATTGTATTGAGTTATGAATTATCTCCATTGAGCTACCACCTAAGACAAATGAGGGTCGAGCAATTATTGGATAACAGAGAGACTCAGCAGCCTTTATGGCATTTGATTTTTCACTTACCGTTGCATTTTCGGGTTGTTTCAGATTTAACTTCTCAATAACCTCTTTGAAGAGTTTTCGATCTTCTGATATTTCTATAGATTTGGATGTTGTCCCTAAAATTTTAACATCTCTTGCGTTAAGATCATCAGCTAATTTGAGCGGTGTCTGTCCTCCATACTGCACAATTACTCCAATCAAATTGCCCTTTTTCTTTTCTTTTTCAATTATATTGATAACCGACTCAAGGTTTAAAGGTTCGAAGTAAAGTTTTTCAGAGGTATCGAAGTCGGTAGAGACAGTTTCGGGATTACAATTAATCATAATAGTTTCAATACCTTCTTCGCTGAGTGAGAAACAAGCATGACAGCAACAGTAATCGAACTCAATACCTTGACCGATTCTGTTGGGGCCACTGCCAAGGATTATTACTTTGTCTTTATTGGACGGTTGAGCTTCACATATTTGGGTAGTAAAAGTCGATAAGTCATAGGTAGAGTATAAGTATGCGGCATCAGATTGGAACTCGCCACCGCAGGTATCAATTCGCTTATAAACCGGAAATATACCATACTTTTGTCTCTTATCTTGAATATTATCCAAAGAATTAGACGACAATTCAGCTATTATTTCATCGCTAAACCCTCTAGACTTTGCTTCGCTCAAGACATCCTGACAAATATCTGGACCAGAGTCTGAAATACTTTTTTCAAATAGAACAAGTTCCTCAATTTGACTTAAAAACCATTTGTCAATTCGCGTTATTTCGTAGATTTCTTCGGTGGTGAGACCAATTCTGAAAGCCTGCCCAATAAGAAAGATTTTGTCAGGAGTACTTGCGGATAATTTTTTGTAAAGCGCAGGTTTATCCATATTGCTATGAATAATTGTAAGCCCAGTAGTTTTATTTTCAAGAGAGTTTAAAGCTTTTTGCAGACTTTCCTGGAACGTTGCCCCAATAGCCATAACCTCTCCAACTGATTTCATTGACGTACCAAGTTCATTTGATACCGATGGAAATTTTTCAAATGCAAAACGAGGTATTTTTGTAACAACATAATCGATCGTTGGTTCGAAACTCGCGGGAGTAGTTTTTGTTATATCATTTTGCAACTCATCAAGCGTGTAGCCAATGGCTAGTTTTGCCGCAACTTTAGCTATTGGGAATCCTGTTGCTTTCGACGCAAGGGCAGACGATCTAGAGACCCTTGGGTTCATTTCAATAATCAGCATTTCTCCAGTTTGTGGATTTAATGCCCATTGCACATTAGACCCTCCGGTTTCAACACCAATCTCTTTTAAAACTTCTAAAGAGTAGTTACGCATTTTCTGAAACTCTTTATCGGTAAGTGTCATCGCTGGCGCTATGGTGATGCTATCGCCTGTATGAACTCCCATAGGGTCGAAGTTTTCAATTGAGCAGACGATAATAGCATTATCATTTTTATCTCTTATTACTTCCATCTCAAACTCTTTCCAACCTATAAGGCTTTGATCAATAAGAATTTGATTGGCTGGAGATGCGTCTAAACCATTGATACAGATTTCTCTGAAGTCATTTTCGTTATATGCAACTCCTCCGCCTTTACCTCCTAGAGTAAAACCTGGACGGATAACAGCAGGCAAGCCAATTGCATCTAACGCTTTCACAGCTTGATCTAATGAATTAGCAATTTCTGATTTTGGACTCTTTATTCCAATTTTTTCCATGGACTGTTTGAAAAGTTTTCGATCTTCCGCTTTCTCGATTGCATCTCTATTAGCTCCGATAAGCGCAACGTTGTGTCTCTTTAGCGTTCCTGCTTTATCTAATTCGATCGCAATATTAAGTGCTGTTTGTCCACCCATCGTTGGTAAAATAGCATCTGGTTTTTCTATCTTAATTATTTTCTCAATTACGTCTGAATTTATTGGCTCTATATAGGTAACATCGGCAAGCTCTGGATCTGTCATAATTGTGGCAGGATTTGAATTAACTAGAATAACTTTAAGACCTTCTTCTTTTAGTGCCTTACATGCCTGAGCACCGCTATAATCAAACTCGCAAGCCTGACCTATAACTATGGGTCCCGCACCGATAATCAAAACTGATTTAATATCAATTCGTTTTGGCATTTAAATTTTTTCTTTAATTCGTGAAACTATAAGTGTACAAGAATTTATAAACATAACCCTTTTTAAAACTGTCACTAATAAAATCAATAAGTTTTTGGTTATTGAATAGGTAGAATAGATGCATTTGTACAGATCACACAACTGTAATGAATTACGAGCGGTAAACGATGGAGAAGCCGTAAAGCTCTCTGGTTGGGTACATAGAGTACGTGATCATGGAGGAGTGCTTTTCATTGACCTCAGAGATCATTTTGGTCTTACCCAGGTTTTAGCTGATCCCGATAGTCCCGTTTTTAAAGATGTGGAAAATGTTAGAGCAGAATGGTGTATATCAATTGAAGGAATTGTGAGAAAGAGAGATAGCTCTTTAATAAATGAAAAATTGCCTACAGGGGAGATTGAGGTTTTCATATCAAAAATAAATATCTTAGGGGCTTCGGAGGAACTTCCGTTACCTGTTTTTGGAGATCTTCCATATCCAGAAGAAACAAGACTAAAGTACCGTTTCCTTGATTTAAGGAGAGACGGAATACATCAGAATATAATATTGAGATCAAATATAATCGAGTTTATACGAAAAGAGATGTGGGAGAACGGTTTTAATGAATTTCAAACGCCAATAATATCATCATCTTCGCCAGAAGGAGCACGAGATTTTTTAATTCCATCAAGATTACATCCGGGAAAGTTTTACGCGCTACCGCAAGCTCCTCAAATCTACAAACAGCTGATAATGGTTGGGGGTTTCGATAAATATTTCCAGATCGCACCATGCTTTCGAGATGAAGACCCTAGATCGGATAGATCTCCCACTGACTTTTATCAGCTAGATATAGAAATGTCTTTTGTTGAGGAACACGATGTATTTCAATTAGTAGAAAAAGTATTTGTCAAACTCTTTGAAAATTTTTCGGATTCCTATACGGTCAACAATAACTTTCCTATTATGAGCTTTGGTCAATCTATGGAGTGGTATGGTACCGATAAACCAGATTTAAGAAATCCCATAAAAATGATGGATGTTTCCAAGTTTTTTGTTTCTTCAGGATTTAAAATTTTTGCTGATATTTTGACGAAAGACGGAACACAGATCAAAGCAATACCGGCAAAAGGTGGAGGCAGTAGGAAATTTTGTGATAGAATGAACAAGTTTGCGCAAGAGCAAGGACTACCGGGTATGGGATATATCTTTTGGCGGTCAGATGATAGTGATAAGTTAGAAGCAGCGGGACCAATAGCAAAAAACTTAGGTGAGGAAAAGACAGAAAAATTAAGAGATTTTCTCGGTCTCGATAAAGGAGATGCAGCGTTTTTCTTGGGGGGTGTACCTGCCCATTTTAATTCTATTGCCAGCGAGTCTAGGGATATCGTCGGGCTGGAGTTAGGCATTACAAATTCAAATTCTTATGAGTTTTGTTGGATCACTGACTTTCCAATGTATGAAAGAGATACAGAGACAGGAAAAATCGAGTTTTCTCATAACCCTTTTTCGATGCCTAAGGTCGATTTATTGAATAAAGATATTGATCCGTTGAGTGTATTGGGGATGCAGTATGATTTATCGTGTAATGGGTATGAGATTTTGTCGGGTGCGATTAGAAATCATAAACTAGAGAACTTGTTTAAGGCTTTTGAAATTGCAGGCTATTCAAAAGAGGAAGTTGAGAGTCAGTTTTCAGGTTTAGTAAATGCCTTAAAATATGGTGCTCCTCCTCATGGAGGATGTGCTGCTGGCATTGATAGGATAGTAATGCTTTTGGCTAAGGAAGATAATATAAGGGAAGTTATAATGTTCCCTATGAACCAAAAAGCAGAGGACCCAATGCTCGGATCCCCCAGAAATCCAACCACAGAACAGTTAGATGAACTAAAATTAAAGGTAATCGATCACGATCTGTAAGTTCAGTCAATAGAATAGATTGATTATAAAACAGGTTGGTATCCAAAGAATAATAGAAATTATGGTAGTAATAGAGAACTTGCGCTTAAGATTAGGGTTTATAGGTGATGAAGGTGCAGTTCCTTCAATAACATCCCTCTCATCGGTTTGAGTGGTAACATTTATTGGTAGAACAATGAATAGAGTAATAAACCAGTATACAGATAATAAAACTATTGCAGATGTTATTGTCATTATTAGACTTCCTCTAACTCTATGAGAGTGCCATTAAAATCCTTGGGGTGCAGAAAAATTACAGGATTACCATGCGCGCCTATTTTAGCTTTTCCATCGCCTAACACAGTTGCTCCATCTTTTTCTAGGCTCAAAATAGCACTACTTATGTCCTCTACTTCAAAACAAATGTGGTGTATTCCACCTTTTTTATTCTTTTCAAGAAAGTTTTCTATCGGGCTCTTTTCTCCTAGTGGCTCTAGCAATTCTATCTTGGTATTTGGTAATTCAATAAATACCACCTTAACGCCATGATCTATTTGATCCATTGGAGCGCTAATTTTTACTCCTAGCATATTTTTATAGGTTTTTATCGTCTCATCTAATTTGGGTGTTGCTATGGCGATGTGGTTCAGTTTTCCAATCATTTTTAAACTTTCTTATTGTAGTTTTTCAAAAAATTTTTATAAATCTGTTTCAGCATGACAATATCATCAACCTTTGTATTTTCATTAATTTGATGCATTGTATCACCAACTAGACCAAATTCTACGACAGGGCAGTAGTCCCTTATAAATCGAGCATCTGATGTCCCGCCTCCAGTAGAAAGTTTACAATCTACACCTGCTGTTTCCTTTATTGAAGTAGTTAACAGATCTGAAAGTTGACCTGGCTCAGTCAAAAAGCTTTCACCAGAACATTTATACTTAATTTCCAGAGTGGCATTAGATTCTTCATTATGTTTGGATGCAAGCGAGTCTATTTTTTTTGTCAGCGATGAACATGAATGCTGATCATTAAAACGCACGTTGAAATTAGCGTAAGAATTCTCTGGTATAACGTTCAATGCTTTATTATTTGTGTCTATCGTTGAGATGTTCAAACTAGAGGGCTCAAAAAATTTACTACCATCGTCTAGCTTAAGAGATTTTAATTTGCTAAGAAAATCAATTAGATCTTCGACTGGGTTAACTGCCTTTTCAGGATAAGCTATATGACCCTGCTTTCCTTTACAAAGGATGAACCCGCTTAACGAACCGCGTCTTCCAATTTTTATAGTATCCCCTACCAATTTGGACGAAGTAGGCTCACCAACAATACATTCGTTAATAACCTCATCATTTTTGACAAGCCACTTCAACAATTCTTTGGTACCGTATTCAGCATTACCTTCCTCGTCACTAGTGATTAAAAGTACGAAAGAGCAATTGACATCTTCTTCTACGATGATTTCTTTAAGAGCAACAAGAAACGCTGCTATAGCAGATTTCATATCTACCGAACCTCTCCCAAAAATTCTAGCGTCCTTAATATCTCCACTGAATGGATCGCTATTCCATAAACTTTCTTTTCCTGGTGGCACTACATCTACGTGACCATTAAAGGCTAGGGTTCTCTTGAAACCTGACTTTGGAGACCACCTCGCAAAAAGGTTCTTTACGCCTTTGGTAGAAAAAAGTCTTGTTTGGAAACCTAGTTGCTCAACAAATGACGCAATAAATTCCAGAGACCCGCCATCGTCTGGAGTAATTGACCTAAAACCAATAAGTTTTTTTGTCAAAAATATTGGATCATCTATCAATTTAGTCATGCTCAGTCTCGTAATAAATCATTTATAGAGGTTTTACTTCTTGTTTTTTCATCCACCTGCTTGACTATTACTGCGCAATAAAGGTTTACTCCTCCTTTAGATGGAATAGAACCTGAGACAACTACAGAGTAAGGAGGTATTTCTCCATACGTCGTTTCACCAGTTTCTCTATTAAAGATTTTTGTAGATTTACCAATAAAAACACCCATACCGACTACAGCCCCCTCTCTGACAATGCAGCCTTCTACAATTTCTGACCTTGCCCCAATAAAGCAGTTGTCTTCGATAATTGTGGGTGATGCTTGCATTGGTTCTAATACTCCTCCTATTCCAACTCCACCTGAGAGATGTACATTTTTTCCTATCTGAGCACAAGATCCAACTGTTGCCCAAGTATCGACCATTGTCCCACTATCGACGTACGCACCAAGATTTACAAATGAGGGCATTAAAACAACATTTTCGCCAATGAAGGCCGACGCTCTAACAACAGTATTTGGAACGGCTCGGAAATTTTGTTTTCGCCATTCTGTTTCACCCCAGTCTTTAAATTTGGTATCCACTTTATCCCACCAGGTTGAATTTTGTGGCCCACCTTTTTGCAATTCCATTCCCCTAAGCCTAAAACTCAATAGAACTGCTTTTTTTGTCCATTGATTTACAACCCACTCACCTGAAGCCTTTTTTTCTGCAACTCTCAAACTACCGTTACCGAGTAGATTTAAAGTTTGTTCTACAGCCTCTTTAGTTATCCCAACTGTTTTTTCATTTATTTCGTCTCTGCTCTCCCAGGAGGTTTCGATTACGTTTTCTAGATCTTCATTCTTCATAGTTTTTCCTTCAATTTATTCATATTTTAAAAAAAATTCTCTTATTTCACTTTGCTGCAAGGGATGAAAGTTATCATCGGATACTGTTAAAATACGCATTTCACCTTTTTTATCTTTCCATAAGGCCATGCCCTCTAAATTGTCAAATTGATTAGCGGTTGACGTAAAAACTGTAATAGGTTTCTTGTTATCAAATTTATTTAAAGAAATTAACCTAAATCTCGTCTTAAAGCCTTGGGTCCACGAGAATTTCCGTTCGAGAATTAATAAAAGTCCCTGAGGTAAAAACTCTGCATCAGTTACCATAAAATCGTCCTTTATTTTAAGATATTTGATAATCTCCCATTTATTATGTTGTAATCTAAATATAGGGATGTCGGATATGCCTAAAGGAGGTTTTTCTGGTATCGCTATCAAACGATCTTCATTATCAATTGCGAGAGCCTCTATACCTTTATTTACAGAAAGTTTTCTAAACATTGGATGTTTAGGAATAAAGACACCTTTGCCCTCAACGTTTGTATGCATCATTATTCTGTGATTTGACTCAAATGAAATATAATAATTATTGTTTTTACTGATAACAATTGATTCGCTATCGGTATTCCGACCATTTAAATTTTCGCCCTTGCTTGACAGAATCCGGCCTTTTCTAATCACTGAGTAACCCGTTAAAATATCATCATCATTACGTTGAAGTTTAAGAACAAAAAAAAATGATTTATCAGTTAAAATTAAAGCCTCAGAGCCCTCATCCTGAACAATAAGTCCAGAGAAGCCGCCATAATTTTTCTCATTTCTATCAATATTTAAAAAACCAACTTGTTCTAACGTCCAACTTTTAACATCAGCTTTAACTGTTGGAACCATCCAAAAAAGAATTAGAATGATTAAAATGGTGTATTTCATTAAACTGTGTTGTTAACATTTACAAAACGTAGTAAATACCACCCTATAAACAGTAAAATAATAATTGGCACTAGGCCAACTTGCTGCGACCCACTAGCCAAAGTAAACCAAGTAATAAGAGCTGGTGCCAAAAACGCAGTTGCTCTTCCTACCAGCGCATAGAGACCGAAGCTTTCAGTTATTTGTTTTTCGTCAGCTAAGAAAATTAATAATGTACGAGACGCGGACTGAATTGGTCCACTTACAAATCCAAGTAAGCCTCCGGCTATATAAAAAATTATGTCCGGTGTATTAGATTTTGGATCTAGTGGAAATCCATAGAATTCCGATCTACTTAAACCGAATATAACCAGAGTCACAATAACAAGACCTCCAAGCATAAAGCTGATACAAAATTTAGAGCCATATTTACTATCTAAAGCACCGCCCCAATACGCACCAATTGTACCGGTCGCTGCGGCCAAAATCCCAAAAACACCCAGTTGCACTGTATTCATCTCCAGAACGCCCGCCGCATAAATTCCACCGAAGAAAAAGATTCCATTCATAGCATCTCTATAGAACATTGAGGCTACTAAAAACCAACCTAAAGATGGTTGGTTTCTAAGGTTAACAATGTTCAAGAATAGATTTTTAATTGCTTTTAATACATCTAGTCGAGATGGCGTCGTCATTTTTACGTCCGGGACAAAGATAAAAAATGGTATCATAAAAATAATGTACCAAAGAGCCGTTAATGGCCCGACAATTCTAGTACCCTCTCTTTCATCAGAGTCTAATCCGAGTGCTGGATTGTTACCGAGTAGTGTTAAGCCGCTCTCTTGCTCAACGAATAAGCCCAACATGATGATAAGGGAGACTAATCCGCCTAAATAACCTAGCCCCCAGCCTGCTCCTGATAGCTTTCCAATCTTTTCCGGTTTTTCAAGGCTTGGCATCATCGCGTTAGTGAAAACTGTCGAAAAATCGGCAGCGATGAAGCCAATTGTATAGGCTAATAAAACCCAAAATGTGTTTTCAAGGCTTGGCTCAGCAAACCATAAAGAAAAAGTAGAA
>CACAFI010000005.1 GCA_902531755.1 uncultured Alphaproteobacteria bacterium | reverse complement strand
AAGTTGTCACCCTGATAAGTTAAAGCTAAAGATGCCCCCTCACTACTTAATACTTCAGCTATTCCCCATGCAATAGACTTTTGGTTGGCTATACCCATAACCAGACCTTTTTTATTTTTCATGAGGCCAGACAAAGAAGTTATCCAGAATACTTACTTAAGGCTATTGAGGCATTAGTACCTCCAAACCCAAAGCTATTTGATAAAACAGTATCTAATTCAATACCTTCTACCAATTCACTAGCCACTTCATTAGAATTGATTTCTTCATCCAAATTAAAAACATTGGCACTCGCAGATATAAAGTTATTTTCCATCATAATCAGTGAATAAATAGCTTCTTGAACACCTGCCGCACCAAGACTATGACCAGTAAGTGATTTCGTAGAAGCAACCAAGGGTTGTTTTTCTTCACCGAATACTTTTCTAACCGCTTGTATCTCGGTGACATCCCCAGCCGGAGTTGATGTACCGTGCGCATTAATGTAATTTACCCTTCTTCCCTTTAAAGAGGCCAAAGCTAGTCTCATCGATCTCTCAGCTCCTTCACCTGATGGTGCTACCATGTCGTAACCATCTGAGGTTGCGCCATAACCTGTGACTTCTGCATATATTTTTGCTCCTCTGGCAATAGCATGGCTTAACTCCTCTACGACAACAACTCCCCCCCCACCTGCAATAACAAAACCATCTCTATCTCTGTCAAAAGCTCTTGAAGCGTTTTCTGGAGTATCATTATATTTACTTGACATTGCACCCATGGCATCAAAAAGACAGGAGAGTGTCCAGTCTAATTCTTCTCCTCCACCTGCAAATACTACGTCTTGCTTGTTTAGCTGTATTTGTTCAACCGCGTTTCCTATACAATGGGCAGAAGTTGAACAAGCTGAGGTTATAGAATAGTTAACGCCCTTTATTTTGAAAGGAGTTGCTATACAAGCTGAGTTTGTAGATGACATCCCCCGTGTAACCATAAATGGTCCCATCCTTTTAGGACTACCTTTTTCTATTACAGTTTTATGCGCAGCAAATAAGTTTTTTGTTGAAGGTCCTCCTGATCCAACAATAAGTCCTGTTCTTTCATTAGAAACTTCTTTTTCCTCTAGCCCGCTATCTTCGATAGCTTGTTGCATTGCTATAAAGTTAAAGGCTGCACCATCTCCCATAAATCTTAGCTGCCTTTTATCTATAAAATCCTCTATATTTAGATCTGGTTTTCCATGAACTCTACTTCTGAATCCATGTTCCTCATAATCTAAACTTTTGCTTATACCAGAAGTACCTTTTCTAAGACTCTCTTCTACTGCTTTCTTATCAATACCGATACATGAAACAATTCCTAAACCTGTAATAACTGCTCGGCGCATAATCGTACTTTTCTCCTATAGAAATATAATCAGTTCTGAAACAAGCCTACCTTCATATTTTCAGCTGAATATATTTTTTCATTATCTGCATACATAGTTCCATTAGCCATGCCTAGTTTTAACTTCCTATCAATTACTCTTGTAAAATTTACTTCATATCTCACAAGTTTTATATCTGGGGTTACCATTCCTGTGAACTTTACCTCACCAACACCTAGAGCTCTGCCTCTACCTTTCATTTCTCTCCATCCTAGATTAAATCCAGTTAGTTGCCATAATGCATCTAAACCCAGACATCCTGGCATTACAGGATCTCCCTCAAAATGACATTCAAAAAACCATAATTTTGGATTTATATCGAACTCTGCTATCACATGTCCTTTATTATGCTCACCACCATTATCGGATATATCTGTTACCCGATCAATCATTAGCATAGGGGGCATTGGAAGTTGAGGATTACCTATTCCAAACAGTTCACCCGTAGCACATGATATCAACTCATCGTAATCAAATTTATTTTTTTTGGATATCATAGTGTTCTTTTTACTATACTATTTCTAGCATCATACAAATCAAATTCTATTAATGCTTTAAAAAATATTTTTTTTTGATCATTATTTTCTATCACAAAAATATTAACGGAGATCCTATCAGGGTATGTTTACAAAAGATAGGTAAAATAATTTACTATCTGCTATACGCAAAAGTACAAAATTGAGTTGGACTTTTTATTCGTTTACGATTAAAAAGAACAAAACATGAACAAAATAAAGTTAAAAAATAGATTCGCTTCCATTTGGTTTCCACAATTACCATTAGAGACGATATTATCTAAGGATCCCCTGTTAGATTCATTACCTCTAGTTATTTCTTTTTCTAAAGGGGAGAAAATAATATGCGCAAATGAATTAGCAAAGAGGCTAAATATATGTGCTGGAATGTCTATTAAGGAAACTCTGACATTAAATCCTCATGTGATTAGTAAAACAGTTCAACATTCGGATCTTAAAAAAAAACTAATTAAACTTTTTAGTTTCACATATCAATTCACACCTCTTATAAGATTAGATGGCTATGATAGCTTGATGCTTGATATAACAGGATGCGAGAAATTCACTGGGAAAGAGAAAGACTTTATACATCAACTAACAACTCATTTTTCTAAAGTTAATATACTCAGCATTATAGGGATTGCGGGAACTCAAGGAGCTGCTTGGGCAATAACAAGATTCCAAAATAATTCTAATCAAAAACAACCAAGAGTAAATCTGAGAAAAACAATCAATGATCAAAGTAGAGCTACAAGGATTAAAATTCCTAGTGATAGGGACACCCAAAATTCTCAAAAGAAATTATCTATCTTTAATACAAGCTATTCTGTTAATGACCCTATATATAGGTCTAAAATAATTGATAATGATAAAACAGAAAAAGCTCTTATTTCCTTACCAGTGGAAGCGTTGAACCTAGAAAGTACCGATGTAAATCTATTAAATTTATTTGGTATCTATAAAGTTGGAGATCTAATAAACATAGATTCGACTTCTATTAATAGAAGATTTGGCAATCATATAATCAAAAGAATGCGACAAGTTTTGGGCAAAGAAACAGAATTATTCAATAAAATTGTCTGGGAAGAAAGATATTCCTTTTCAACAGAACTGTTCTTAGAAGAAATAACCCTTCAGGATATAAGTGAATTCATTAAAACTCTTATTAAGAAACTATATGATAAGCTCGAAAAAAATAAGAAGCTAATTAGAAGATGTAATATTAAATTTCCACCCAACAACAACCTACTTATAGAGATAAATTTCAGCAACCCCACACAAGACAAATCCAAAATAGAGCTGGTAATACTAGAAAAACTCAAGACTATTAAAAGTCTCAAAAATATAGAAGAAATAATCCTCGAAGGAGTACATATTGAAGAAGTAAGAGAAAGACAAATAGCTATGAATGTTCCTGGCGAAGTTTATACTTCTAAATATTTAGATAAGGAAGAAAAAATAAGTTTATTGATGACCAGAATTGAAGCTAGGTTAGGAAAAAATAAGGTAAAATCCTTCACGCAACATCATAGTCACATACCAGAGAAAACTTTTTCTTTAGATGAATTTGAAATAAAAAGAAAAACAGGTAATCAATGGCAGAAAAGTAAATTTATAAGACCGGTACTTTTGTATTCACCGGATATCATTAATGCTACTTTGTATAAAGATGACTATCTGAATCAATTTAGTTGGAGAGGAAAAGAGTATAAAACCTTCTATGCACGTGGACCTGAAAGAATAGCATCTGAATGGTGGAACAAGGATAAAGACAAAAATTTTAGATTACGCGACTATTGGGAGGTGGCAACAACATGTAGCGCAAGGTTGTGGATATTTGAAGAAAAGAATAAAATCTCAGAAAATAAATGGTTTGTACATGGTAATTTTTGTTAGTAATTTAGGCTGTGAATAAGGATGCAATTTCAAAAGAATAACACATTAGATACTAAAGCCCTTGGGCTTGAGTTTTCTTTGGCAATAGCAAAATTTGTTACTGGGAAAGAGAACATGCACTATGGCGTTTGGGACAACCTAGACCCTTGTCTTGAGAATTTGGGTAAAGCTCAAGAACAGTACACAAAGCTACTGTTCAAATACTTTCCAAAAAAGAAAAAGCTCAAGATCCTTGATATTGGTGGAGGCGCTGGAGAAATAGCAAAGAAGTTAATCTCCTTAGGTCATAGCGTCACTGTTGTTGTACCTAGCGATATACTAAGCAAACGATGTTTAGAAAATACAAACAATAAAGCCAAAGTTCACAATATAAAGTTTGAAGATTATAAACCAAAGAAAAATCAGACATTTGACTTGTGTCTATTTTCAGAAAGCTTTCAATATATTTCTGCAAAAATCGCACTGGAAAAAGCTAAAGGATTACTAAGCAAAGACGGACAAATATTGGTTGCGGATTGCTTCCGCTCTGACCTTAAAAATAGTAGTCACAACAGAAGACCAGGAGGAGGACATCCTTTATCAGAAATGCTAAAACTAATTAAAGATACAGATTTAAATATTGTATCAAAAACAGAAATAACAAAATCTGTTGCTCCATCTTTAGATATAGAGCAAAAATTTTACAATGTAGTTGGTGTTGGAATAGACAAAATACAACAGGGTTTAGTAACAAGCCATCCTTGGAAAATGAAACTATTTAATATCCTCTATAAGACTATAGTGAACCAGAAAAAGCGCAGGCGTTTACACGATAGAATTTATGGAAACATAAGAAATTCCGATAAT
The DNA here is from genome assembly GCA_902531755.1 of uncultured Alphaproteobacteria bacterium. Lineage (GTDB taxonomy): Bacteria > Pseudomonadota > Alphaproteobacteria > Rhodobacterales > Rhodobacteraceae > CACIJG01. The sequence continues at coordinate 56,911 of CACAFI010000005.1, read as the reverse complement.
TTTATTAAATTTAATCACTATATGATCCTTCAACTGTCCTCCAATAAGGCAGTTTGAATAGCTTAATAAGATAGTGCTTTTCGTTGTCGTATTCAGAGCTTTGCATAACATCTAATTTTAGCTTCCTAGAAGGAGCCAGCCATCCTGAAGAGTATGTGGAAAGAGCAATAGAGTTTGGATTAAAATCTATAGCAATTGCTGACAAAAACTCCATTTCTGGAATAGTGAGAGGGCTTAGAGCTATAAAGGAAATCCAATATGATACTAAAAGTAAATGCTCTTCTCTAAAAATAATACCAGGGGTTACTATCGTCACAACTCATAGAACTGAAATAACATGCTTAGCTCAAACACGACAAGGATGGAAAAACATATGTAAAATTTTAACTACTGGAAAAAATAATTCGAAGAAGGGTTATTCCCATATTGACTACGAAAGTATTCTCGAAAACCAAGAGGGCATTATATTCTTAGCTCATATTTCAGAAAAAAATCATAGCCTTTCGGAGAAGCTTGAGTGGTTGAGGTTTATCCGAATACTCAAGAGAAATAATAGTAGTAGATCTATATACATAGTTATGGCGCCTAGATATGATGGTTTGGATGAGATACGTTTTTACAAAATCAATAAGTTTGCAAAAAATATTAAGTGCGGAGTTATAGGGTCTTCTACTCCTCTAATGCATCATGGCTCCAGACGAAAAGTCAGAGATACTTTATCTGCAATAAAAATGAAATGCACTATAGATGACCTGGGAGTTGAATCGAGCATTAATGGAGAGCAAAGAATGAGATCATCCCATGATTTTACAACTATATTCAAAGATTATCCTGAAGCGATACACAACACTAACTTTGTAAGCGATAGATGTTCGTTTTCTTTAGACGAACTCGGCTATACATACCCTAAAGAAGTACTCAAAGGAGAGAACCCCGATACAATATTAAACGAGCTAACCTTTGACGGATTAAATGAATATTATGCAAAAAATATTCCTGTGAAAATATTAAAGGGAGTAAAAAAAGAACTTCTGTTAATAAAAAAACTCAAATACGCTCCTTATTTTCTCACAGTGTATGACATAGTGAAATTTGCAAGAAGTAGAGGTATTTTGTGTCAAGGCCGTGGCTCTGCTGCTAATTCCATAGTTTGTTTTTCTTTAGGGGTAACATCTGTTAGCCCAGAGATTGGGTCGATGGTATTTGAGCGCTTCATATCAGAAGAAAGAAACGAACCTCCTGACATTGACATTGATTTTGAGCATGAACGCAGACAGGAAATAATAGACGAAATCTACAGGAAGTATGGCAATAGAAGAGCTGCCTTATGCGCTACAGTCATCCACTACAGAGCGAAAGGAGCAATAAGAGATGTGGGCAAAGTAATGGGGTTAAGCAAAGAAATAATATCCTCGATGGCTGAAAATATTGTTGGATGGGATAGACATAAGATACCTCATTACAATAATACCAACTTAGCAGGTAAGAATGACCACACTAGAATATTGGAAACTTTGACCCTCAGTGACCAATTGATAGGCTTTCCTAGACACTTAGGTCAGCATGTAGGCGGCTTTATAATTACTGAGGATTATTTGGATGAGATTACATCTATTGAAAATACTGCCATGGAAGGCAGAAGTATAATAGCATGGGATAAAGACGACATAGACTTTTTAGGCATATTAAAGATAGATATTCTAGCTCTTGGAATGCTGACATGCATAAAGAAATCTTTTGACTTAATAAAAAACCATCATAACCGGAAAGTTAGCCTAAGCAATATTCCACATCGAGATACACGTGTCTTTAATATGCTTTCCAAAGCAGACACTATAGGAGTTTTTCAGGTTGAAAGCAGAGCCCAAATGAACTTCCTTCCAAGATTAAAACCACAATGCTTTTATGATCTGGTAATACAAGTTGCAATCGTCAGACCCGGGCCAATTCAGGGGGACATGGTTCATCCCTATATAAAAAGAAGAAATGGACAAGAAAAAGTTACTTTTCCTTCCGAAAAGCTAAAAGAAATTCTTGGTAAGACTCTTGGCGTGCCACTATTTCAAGAACAAGCAATACAAATTGCAATGAAAGGTGCAGGATTTTCATTGAAAGATACTGATAGACTGAGAAAATCATTAGCGACGTTTAAGAGAAACGGTACTGTTAGTAAATTTAAAAAAAAATTTATTGATGGCATGCAAAAAAATGGATATGACAAGGATTTTGCTACAAAGTGCTTTTCTCAGATATCGGGGTTTGGTGAATACGGTTTTCCTGAAAGTCATGCTGCAAGCTTCGCTATTCTTGTATATGCATCGGCTTGGATAAAATATCATTATCCTGATGTTTTTGCCTGTGCTTTACTAAACTCTCAACCGATGGGATTCTACTCTGCTTCCCAAATAATACGTGATGCAAAAAATCATGGGGTAAAAGTTAAAGAAATATGCATAAACAAAAGCGAATGGAACCATTCTCTAGAAAATCACGGCGAATCTTGTCTTAGTTTACGACTGGGGTTCAGGCAGATCAAAGGACTGTCAAAAAATGATGTCGATAAAGTCATTAAGGAGAGAGGCAATGGTTATAATGATCCCCAAGATTTATGGCATCGTATTAGACTGAGCCCAAGTATTATAAAGCTGCTGATTAAAGCAAGTTGCTTTCACTCTCTTAATAAAAACAGAAGACTATTACTTTGGGATGCTCAAGCTATAAAAAAAACAAATTCTTTAGCCCTTTTTGAAGGTTATTCTGAGAAAGAATACTTACCAGAGAAAAGCGTCAATCTTCCTAATATGACTTTAGGTGAAGAATTGATTTTAGATTATCAATCTCTACGGTTAAGTCTATCTACACACCCCGTAAAACTACTAAGACCCTTTCTTAAGAAGAGCTTCATAGAAGAATATTGTAGCAGTAGTGTCTAAAGGGTTTACCCACAATAGACGCTAACTATCTTCTTTTGACTGCCGACGATAATACTCAATCTTTTAGGGTTGGTATTCTCAATACTTTCGTTTCTGTCTAAGAATATGATTCTAGTATTAGCTGGATACTCCATAGCGCCGAGCGCAGATTCAGGCTGCCCAACTAAAAAGCTCAAATTACGTGCTATACACTGACCGTCATCTGTAAGCTTTACCTTGTTCCCGATTGTTGGACCAGTGTAGTTTCCCGTAATGTTGGGTTGATCAATGCTGGTTTGGTTTGTTTGACAAGCAACTGCTAATAAACAAAAAGTTATAGTAAAAAAATTTTTAACCACAGATATCCTCATTAATTTAATTCAATTTAAAGCTTCTTACGATTAGTAATCAGATCATCAACTACAGCAGGTTCTGCTAAAGTGGATGTATCACCTAAATTGCTAAAATCATCCTCGGCGATTTTTCGCAAAATCCTTCTCATTATCTTACCCGATCTAGTTTTTGGAAGACCTGGAGAAAATTGAATAATGTCAGGCTTGGCAATAGGGCCAATCTCCTTTCTAACCCAATTCTGAAGCTCCTTCAAAAGTTCATCAGAGTTTTTCTCTCCGGACATCAAAGATACATATGCGTATATCCCTTGACCTTTAATTGGGTGTGGGAAGCCGACTACTGCACTCTCATTGACTTTTGGGTGAGCAACTAAAGCACTTTCAATTTCTGCCGTTCCCATTCTATGACCTGACACATTTAAAACGTCATCGACCCTTCCGGTGATCCAGTAATACCCGTCCTTATCTCTTCTACAGCCATCACCTGTAAAGTAATATCCTTTATAATCGTTAAAATAAGTCGAAACAAACCTATCGTGATCTCCAAAGACGGTACGCATTTGTCCTGGCCAACTATCCTTAATAACCAATACGCCTTCACACTCTTCATCAGAAATCTCTTCTCCAGAGCTTGGATCAAGAATTGCGGGTTCGATACCAAAAAAGGGTAAAGTTGCAGAACCAGGCTTAGTTGTTGTGGCTCCCGGTAGAGGTGTAATAAGAATTCCACCTGTTTCGGTTTGCCACCAAGTATCAACTATTGGGCAATTCTTCTTACCTACCACCCTATTATACCACTCCCATGCTTCAGGATTAATAGGCTCTCCTACAGTACCTAGAATTCGAATGCTTGATAAATCATTCTTGTTAACAAATTCGTCTCCTAACCCCATTAAAGCCCTTATAGCTGTTGGAGCGGTGTAAAATTGATTTACTTTATATTTTTCACATATTTGCCAAAATCGTGATGCGTCCGGATAAGTAGGAACACCCTCAAACATCAGTGTCGTTGCTCCATTTGCTAAAGGCCCGTAAACAATATAGCTGTGGCCAGTTACCCAACCAACATCGGCAGTACACCAATAAATATCCCCATCATTATAATCAAAGACAAATTTATGTGTCATTGAAGCATACAGAATATACCCCGCAGTTGAATGTAAAACACCCTTAGGTTTGCCTGTTGAGCCAGAGGTATAAAGGATGAAAAGCGGGTCTTCTGCATTCATAGGTTCCGAAGTGCAAACAGTGCTCGCTTTATCTATCAAATCATTCAACCAGAAATCACGTCCCTCTTTCATGCTAACTTCTGTTGAAGTCCTTTTCAAAACAAGAGAGATTATATCTCCAGATATATCCAAAGCCTCATCAACATTCTTCTTTAAAGGAGTTTGTTTTCCACCTCTTGGCGCTTCATTGGCGGTAATCACCGCTTTTGCTCCACAATCAATAATTCGACTCGCGAGCGCTTCTGGAGAAAAACCTGCGAAAACAACAGAGTGTATGGCGCCCACTCTCGCACATGCTAACATAGCATAAGCCGCTTCTGGAACCATTGGCATATACAGAATTACTCTATCCCCTTTTTTTATTCCTCGATCCTTTAAAACGTTTCCAAACTTACACACATTTTCATAGAGTTCTCTGTACGTAATCTTTTTAGAAACCCCTGGCTCATCACCCTCCCATAAGATTGCCACTTCTTCACTTTTGTTTTCTAAATGCCTATCTACACAGTTTTCAGACACATTGAGCACACCATCTTCAAACCACTTTATGGAAACATCAGGATGGGAATATGAAACATTCTTGACTTTAGTAAATTTTTTTTGCCACAGCAGTCGATTACGGGCCTGTTCCTCCCAAAACGCCTCAGGACTTTCAACTGACCTTTTATACATTTCATGATATTTGGTCCTATCTATTAGCGCTTTTTTGGAAAACTCTTCCTTGGGCTGATATCCTTTTACAGTTTTCATTTCTTTAATCCTAATTATAATTGTCCTGGAACAAATCTTCGTTAGCTTTAAATAATATTTGCAATCGCACTTGCTAAATAATTTATCACGTCTTTACGTAAACCCGCTACATTTATTCTACTATCGGAGACCATATAAATTCCATGATCTTTTCTTAAAACCTCAACTTGGTCAGAAGTTAAACCTAACTTAGAAAACATACCCCTATGCTTATTCACAAAGCTAAAACGCTCTGATTTGGTTTCTTGTTGTAATTCCGATGCAAGTCTCTCTCTCAAATCCAACATATTTAGACGCATTTCTTCTAGTTCGTCTTTCCACAGAACCTTGAGCGTATCATCCTGCAATATTTCATTAACTACTGCGGCACCGTGATCTGGAGGGAAAGAAAATGTAAGACGGTTTAATGATTTAAGGTTATCTAGAACTACATGTTGTTTCGCTGGGTCTGAAACTACAATAGCTACACCTACTCTATCTCTGTAAACACCAAAATTTTTCGAGCAAGAGACAGCAATCATTGCCTCTGATACATTTTTTACAAGATAATTGAGACCCTCAACATCTTTAGCTAAGCCGTCCCCGAAGCCTTGATATGCAAGATCTATGAAAGGTAAAACATTTTTGTCCTGTATCAATTGTGTTATCTCTACCCATTGTTCCAAGCTTAAATTTGCTCCAGTAGGATTGTGACAACATCCATGTAACAACAATACATCATTTTCACACATACCATTAAGGTCTTTATACATTTTGTCAAAATTCACTTCACATGTGATCTCATCAAAATAAAAATAGGAGCTCATATTCATGCCCAAGTGTTTCAAAATAGCTTGGTGATTGGGCCAGCTTGGATTTGAAATCCAAACATTACCAACGCTCTTAGTAGCTCTTGCTAAAAGAAGAAGTTGGTGTAAGGCCCCGGTTCCTCCAGGTGCTTGAGCATATGAGAGCCTTTTCTCATCTACAGAATTATTTAAGACTAATCCTCCTATATTTTTGGAAAATTCAATTGAGCCTATTAAGCCAACATAACTTTTACTATCCTGTAATCTGTGCAGTATCTCTTCACTTTTTTTTACTGCTTTCATTATTGGTGTTGCTCCTTCAGCATTCTTGTAAACCCCCACACCCAAATCTAACTTATTTGTTCTAGTATCCTCAGCATACTGAGCCATTAACTCCATTATTTTATCTGATGGTTGACTATTTAAATGTTCGAACATTTATAGATACTCCTTATTTTCCAATTGAGACGACGCACTTCTCTTATGAGTCTCTGTTTTATATATATTAAAACCAGCTTTTTGGTAAAGAGGAAGGGCGCTTTTATGATCCAGTGTATTTGTGTTGACTGTTAATGTTTTTGCATCACCCTTCTCTATTACTTCCTCAAAAACTCTGTTCATCATTAATTTACCTATGCCTTTGCCAATTACGTCATCAAATAGCCCGAAATAGGCTAAGTCACAAACAGGTAAATTCCTATAATCGAGAACAAAAAAGCCCTTAGGTAAACCCCGAAGAATGAGAGAATATAGAATAACTTTATCGTCAGTCAAAAAGCTTTCCAACTTGCTTTTTTCGGATCGTAACCAATCGGTCCACTCATATTTTCGACCAACCTCTTTATAAAGATATAAAAAATATGATGTATTTGGTGATATTGCTTTTAGAAATTTAATAACATTATTACCCGAAACATTTTTAAAAAACTTAATATTCTCCATTTCTAAAGATAAATATGAGACAGTGTAGTTTAATATTCCGCTTGCTTCTTCATGTTTCATTTGAAACTTCTAATCAATTTTTCCCCACTCCGCCCAGGAACCATCATATAATGAAATTTTTGAACAGCCAATTTCGTCTAACGCTAAATATAAAACCGCTGCAGTTACTCCTGACCCGCAAGTTGTAATAATATAATTATTAAAAACGACACCCTTCCTAGAAAAAATATCTAAGATCTCTTGCTTTTTTTTAAAAGTAAAATCTTCATTCAGTAGAGTTTCATAAGGAACATTAATTGAATTTTCTATTGATCCAGATCGCAAACCACTTCTTGGTTCAGGCGCTGTTCCCATAAAACGCCCCTCTGAACGCGCATCAATTATTGAACAATGATTTAATTTAGTTGCCCTCAGAACATCATCCCTATCAGCTACTATACTCTTATCTTCATAGATAGTCAGGTGTCTAACTTCTTTTTCGGTTAGATCAGCTGTAATCGATCTATTTTCTTTAACCCACTTTGGGAAACCTCCATCAAGTACAACTACATCAGCATATCCAAATACTTTAAACATCCACCATAGTCGAGCAGCAGACCTCATTCCTAATCCATCGTATATAACTACTTTATGTCCATCGCCTATACCAAGTTTCCGGACAGTGGAATTGAACATCTCCGAGGGTGGCAACATGTGAGGCAAGTCGCTTTCGTTATCTTTTATTTTGTCTATATCAAAGAAAGATGCTCCCGGAATGTGACATTCTATAAATTCTTTTTCAGCGTTTCGTTTCTCTTGTGGAAAATACCAGCTAGAATCTATTATTCTTATGTCAGGAGCCTCTAAATGTTGTTCTAGCCAGTCTGTAGAAACTATATTCTTGAAATCATTTTCCATAAAAACCTCAGTTAATTAACTCCTCTGCACGAGTGAGATCTACTCCAACTAATTCGCTTACCCCTGGTTCCATCATGGTAACACCAAACAATCTATCCATTCTAGTAATAGTTATTATGTTATGAGTAATTACAATAAATCTTGTGTTGGTTTCGTTAATCATAAAGTCGAGAATATCACAGTATTTTTCAATGTTTGCATCATCCAAAGGCGCATCAACCTCATCCATTAAACAAATAGGACTTGGGTTTGATAGAAATACCGCAAAAATCAATGCCAGAGCTGTTAAAGTTTGTTCACCTCCCGAAAGAAGTGAGATTGTCGTAACTTTTTTTCCTGGTGGTTGACACATTATTTCTAACCCAGCCTCTAATGGATCTGTGCTATCTACCAATGCGAGCTCTGCTTTCCCACCTTGGAAAAGTCTAGTGAAGAGTGTTTGAAATGTTTTATTTACTTCATTAAAGGCCTCAGTTAACTTTTGTCTGCCATCCTTATTGATACTTCTTACCGCCGTGTTTAACTTCTCAATTGCTTGAACAACATCGTTTCGCTCAGATAGGATGGTTTCTAGCTCATCACTAATATCTTTTGCGTCTTGCTCAGCTCGTAAGTTAACAGACCCAAGATTATCCCTAAATCTGATTTGTCTTTCTAATCTCGTCTCTATTTCCGCTTGAGAAAAATCCTTCATTTGATTATTTGAAAACTCATCCTGAAATTTATCAAAATTTAAACTATATTCGTTATTTATTCTGCTATCTAACTCAGCAACATTATCAGCCAATCCCTCTTTTTTTGTGGTTAATCTTACTTGATTTTCTTTCTCTAGTCCGAGTTCTGCTATGAGTTCCTTACTTCTGGATTGTAATTTTCTAAGATTACCTTCTGATGAAGCTAACATATCGCGAGCGTCTACAAGCTCTTTACCGGTAACTTCCATTTTTCTATCAATAACCTCTTTATTATTTTCCAAATCTCTTGGAAGTGATGAGGTTTTTTCGATCTCTAATTTTAGATTCTCTATTCTAGCTTGAATACTTGATTTTCTTTCAATAGCAATTTCTGACTGAGCCTTCCATTTTGATCGATTGAGATCAATTTCTTCTTTTCTATCTCTTAAAGAGTTTTTATCGTCAGTAAGTTTATCAAAATTTGCCTTTTCATTTCTTAAATCTTCTCTTTGTTTATCCAGTTCCTCTAAATTACTAATGAGTAATTGGTGCTCATTTTCATCAGCATCTAAATCATTGAACCCCCCTTTATAAGTATCACGCTCTTGATATTTTTTGAGCTGGGCAGTCTCTTCCTCGATTTTCTTCTTCAGAGAAATGATATTGTCGCTAGCGATAGCGCGCTGGTTCTTATGTCGTGCTATTTCACCTTCCAAGGCCTGAAGATCAGACCCCCCTTTTGATATGTTTGATCTCTCTATCTCTAAGTCTCCGAGTGAAGACATTTTTTCTTCCAGTATTACCTTTTTATTTTGTAAAGCATCTAGTTGGGACTCTATCTCTTTAAGGCTCCCTTGTATATCGACCACTTTTTTTTGATTCGTCACTCTTAATGCATTTTTTGAAATTTCCCCTGTCGAATACCTTACAAACCCATCCCATCGCCATAGATCTCCCTCTTTTGTAATAAGTTGTTGACCAGGAAAAAGCATTTTACTGAGTTTATCTCCCTCTCCGGTTGAATTTACTATTCCAACATGCTCAAAGAGATAATTTAAAACATCAGGACCCTTAATACGCGACGATAAGTTTTCTAAATCAGAAAAATTCTTTTCTATTTTATTCTCGATTATATCACCAACCTTTTGCCAACCAGATATTTTGCTTTTTGTTATTTCTGGGTATTCTAATTCTGAAAAGAATAGTGCATCTAGACAACGCTCAAATCCATTTTCAATTTCTAGTTCATCAAAAACAGTTTTTTGATCACTATTCTCATTTAGAAGACCTTTTGATGCCTCCAGCTCAGAAATATTTACAGCCTTTCTGGCATTAAGCTTATTGATTTCGTTATCAACTAATGCAATCTCCTCCTGGTTTTTTTGAAAATCTTTTTCTTTTTGAGAAAAATTTTTGGCGTCAATTTGGTATCTAGATTTAAGATTATCTTGTTCCTTCATAAGGTCTTCAAGTTTCTTGATTTCATGTTGTTCAGCACTCTTTAATTTTTCTAATGCATCATTTAGCTTTTCAACACTTCTATTTAAGTCTGAAAGATTAGATAAACGTTCTTCTTTCCTTTTTTCATTCAGAATTTTTTCAGCACTCAACTCATTCAACTTATCTCTTAGGGAGCTATAGCTGTTGTCTACTGCTTGCATGCGTTCGTTGTTTTGTTCTATTGCTTCCTTTTGATTCTCAATTTTTTCATCAACGTCATTCAGTTTTTCGTCTAATTCCTGCAATAGGTTGTTTTGATCCGCCATATTACTCTGTGCATCTGCCGTCAACTGATCTTCTCTCTGCAAATCAGCTTCGCTTTGTGTCAATTGATTTTGTAATTCGTTAGCTTTTCTCTCTGATAAGTTAATTTCATTCAACACAACTTGTCGTTCTAATAGAGTATTTTGATGGGCTTCTGATTTTTCCTCGACATCTAATTTTTGTTTTAAGAGGTTTCCATTTTCATTATCGATTTTTTTTTCAAGCTCACGATCTTCAGTCTCTAGACGGGATAGTATTTTCAAATTTTCAGTGTAAGATGCATTAACGGAGTTGATATCAGATCTCAAACTCAAATATTGTTTTAGTAACAACAGCCCTTTAAGTGTTCTAATTTCTTTAGATAACTTTGCATACCTTTCAGCCTCTCGTGCTTGCTTTTCGATGGTCTTCAACTGCACCTCAAGTTGAGAAATTAAATCTTGAAGTCTTTCGAGATTTCTCTCCGCTCCGTTAAGTTTTAATTGTGCCTCATGACGACGATGGTAAAGTCCTGAAATTCCAGCCGCCTCTTCTAAAATTTTTTTTCGGTCTTTAGGCTTCATGTTTAAAAGCTCTGTAATCTGCCCCTGTTTAATAAGGCTTGAAGAATTAGAACCTGATGAAAAATCCGCAAATAGAGTCTGTACATCGCGTGCTCTTACTTCTTTCCCATTGAGTCGGTAGGACGAACCTATTTCTCTTGTAATCTTTCTCGATATCTCAATTTCTTTGTGTCGGTTGAATTCACTAGCAGCTTTTTGCTCAGAGTTATCAATTTCTAAAGTAACTTCAGCGAAGTTCCTTGGGCTTCTTCCTTCTACACCGGCAAAGATCACGTCTTCCATTCCAGATGCCCTCATTGAAGATGGTCTACTCTCACCCATCAACCATTGGAATGCATCTATAATATTTGATTTACCACAACCGTTAGGCCCTACTATTCCTGTGAGCCCTGGCAATATTTCCACCTCCGTAGAATCTACGAAGCTCTTGAATCCTAGAAGTCGAAGTTTTGTAATATCCAAAAAAACTCTTCCTTTTTATTTGAAAAATTTGATTATCAACCTTATAACCTTCAGTTATAAATAAATCACTATAAAAAATACAACCCAATCTTTGCGACACTACAGCAAAACTCACATTCAAAGTGGCCGGAAAATAGCATGATAAAATCTACGACAATAGTTGGACTTTCTGGCTCACTCAGAAAAGCGTCCTCAAACACCAAACTATTAAAATACACAGAAAAAAAAATTAAACTGATAAATGATGGCGTTCATTTTTCATTCGGTAATATTGATATTCCCCTTTATAACGATGATCTGGAGAAGGAAAAGGGTATGCCAGAGAGTGTTTTAAAACTTGGAGATATGCTTAGCCGAGCTTCAGGAATAATAATATCAACACCAGAATACAATAAGGGTATCTCTGGCGCGTTAAAAAATTGCTTTGATTGGATGTCCAGATTAAAGCCCAACCCTTTTACGTCAAAAACTATAGCGATCGTTTCCGCTACCGATGGGCGATCTGGCGGAGAAAGATCTCAATACATGCTAAGAATGTGCCTTACCCCCTTTGACTGCAACATAATACAGTCTCCTGAGGTTTTAATTGGTCACTCAAGCAGAGCCTTTAATCAGGTTGGAGACCTTACTGATGAAAAATCTAATGAGTTACTAAATAAATTGTTAGAAAAATTTCTTGCACAATCTTCAATATAACGCTTCTGGAATGCCATTAGATAATATCATTTTGGTCAAATAAAATGCTCACACAAGAAGAGATTAGAAAAAATTTACATAAACGAAAAGTGATTAAGGATACTGTTGATATAGCAAGATCACGCGTTGCTAAGGACTTTTTCCAAATAAATAAACTTGAATTAAAGTTAGGTGAACCTCTCCCTAAGTATTGGCATTGGTTTTTTTGTTGGGAAACTGCTCAAGATAAGCTTCTCGGTTTAGATGGCCACATTAAACCAGGAAACAACATAATTCCGGATACTGGCTTCCCTAGAAGAATGTGGGGAGGAAGTGAAATTAATTTTTTTGAGCCACTATTGATCGGAATGGAAATAACAAGAATTATTACGCTTGAAAGTATAAATTATAAAAGAGGTAATTCAGGCGACTTCTGTATAATTGGAATAAAAAATGAATTGAAAAATGATGAAACAACACTTTTGATCGAACGGCAAAGCCTCATATATCTTCCCGTCCGCACAGAATTTGATAAGAGCGTACCCAAGCCGCACGACAAACTCTCTGAGGATTGTTTAAATAGGAAGTATACTGAAAATCAACTTTTTAAATATTCTGCTTTAACCATGAATAGTCATCGAATTCACTATGATTTGGATTATTGCAAAACTGTGGAATACTACCCTTCACTAGTCGTTCATGGCCCATTACTAGCTCAAAATTTGATTGGTGCTGCAGATCAGAGGTTTGAGGGAAGGTTACAGTTTTTTAAATTTAGAGCACTAAACCCAATATTTGTCTCCGATGAATTTACTATTAACGCTTCAGATTCTGGAGAGTTTTGGATTACCGATAAGTTTGGCATTTTGTCCATGTCTTCAGTGGCATCATAATTGACTGGTCAGAACGTTAGAATAGGCATAGCTCTCATGCTGATTGCTACTTTAGTTTTTGCTACACAAGATGGTCTCTCAAGATATCTTGCTGAAAAATACTCTGTGATGTTGACCATTATACTAAGATTTTGGGCATTAGCTGCAGGAATTTTTTTGTACTTTTTTTTATTCAAGGAATCGCGCTCCCGTTTATTAAGCAAAAGACCACTCCTACAGGTTTTAAGAAGTAGTATTTTAGTAGCCGAAATATTTGTAACTGTATACTCTTTCACTATAGTCGGCTTAGTTGCTACATCTGCAATTTTTTCTAGCTATCCTTTAATGGTCGTAATCTTTTCATACTTTATTTTAAGAGAAGCGCTTACAAAGCTGAAACTAGCGATAGTACTTGTAGGATTTTTAGGCGTATTGATCATTGTTAAACCCGGTGGAGACGTGTTTCAAATGCACTCAATTATTCCATTGATTGGAGCGTTCTTATTTGCCCTGTATGGAGTTTTAACTAGGATGGCAAGTTTTAGTGACAGTAGTTATACAAGTTTAATTTGGACAGGATTGATTGGAGCTTTCTTCTCAACACTTATAGCTCCATTTTATATTATACCTATTGAAAAATCAGATATTTTCTTAATGTTAATATTATGTATTTTGGGTATCGTCGGTCATTTCACACTTATCAAAGCATTCGAGTTCGCAGAAGCAACCGTTATTCAACCATTTGCCTATTTCCACTTGGTCTTCGCTGGTATAATTGGAGTTCTAATATTTAACGAAAGTATAACCTGGCCTATCATATTAGGCTCTTCGATCGTTATATTTGCTGGTATTTACTCATACTTACTCGACAACATTGCCGAAAATCTAAAAAACAAAAAATTTAAGGAATAAATAACTGCTTTGATCAACTTAACTTTTATTCAAATTTAAAAACGATGACCAAAATATTTTTTTGCCAAGTTTGGCTTTTCAATTGATCCAGAGAGCTTACTATCGTAAATCCAAATTGCTTCCAATACACGCTTTATATAATTTCTTGTTTCTGGATAGGGTATCAATTCAATCCATACTAGGGGGTCAACACCTCTTTTTCTTGGGTCTCCCATATTAGATAACCATTTTTTCAAATTTGCGGGACCGGCATTATAGGCTGCTAAGGTAAGAACTTTGCTTCCCTCGTATCTTTTTAATAAGTAGTTCAAATAATATGAACCTAAGCGAATATTATAATTCTCATTGGTAATGAGCTTTGACTTTTGGTATTTTATTTTTAGTTTTCTAGCCACTTCTTTTGCCGTATTGGGCATTAGTTGCATTAAACCAAGCGCCCCTGTTCTTGACTTTGCGGCTCTAAAAAACTCGCTTTCTTGTCTTATTACCGATAAAACCAGCGACTTATCAACATTCTGGTCAAATGCAAAATCTTTACTGGTAGGGAACAATTCACTATATAAGGGATTTCCTTTTTCTGTTGACTTTTTCGCGACTGTCAGCGAACCCTTTATAAATCCAGCGTCATGAAGGATATGAGAAAGCTTATATTTTTCTGGCTCTGATAGGTCCTTAGCCAAATGTCCAAATATATAATCAGATAAAACACCCCTTTCCGCAAAATATAGACTGGCACCTACCTCAATTAAATCTTTTTGATTATTTATCTTAAAATCTTTGCTATCTTTTTTTGTGATGTAACGCGGGCTAGGGTTTATCTTCAACCTCTCGAGAGAAAGCTGACCATAAAAGGAATAATCATAGTTTGCCGATAACGCAAAGAATTCCTGAGCACTCTTTTTGTCGCCCAATTGTATAAAGGTTCTTCCAAGCCAATAACCAATTCTAGCGCTAGCGATGTCATGTGAAATTATATCTTTTTGATAACCAATTTCATTTAGATAATTGGATTTTTCTTTCCACTCTTTTAGTAATGTAAAGAAATTTAAGAAATGTTTCTTCGCTAATTTAGAGTCATTTAAGAATTCTAAAGCAATAAAACCGGCCAACCATTCAAGATAAAGAAAATCGCTTAGAGAGTTTGGATTGTCGAAAAAATTATATTTGGTATTTGCTATTTCATAAGCTCTGTTAGCATATCCTCCTCTTAGCGCTCTTAGAGAGTAGATTTGCTTAATTTGAAGCCATCTTTCATCTTCAAGAATATCAAAATGCCTTGATGAATTTTTTCTAATAAGCTTTTGAGCCAAATCAAATTGGCTAGATCTCCTCAAAAGAGAGATATAATCATATGCTACCCCTACATCATTGAAGTCTCGTCCTTTATACTTGAAATTTTTAGACAGTTTTTTTGTTTTTTTATACTTTGTTATATCCTTTAAAATTTTCAATTCCTTTTCATCTAAAAAAATTGAAATTCTATCCAACTCCTTTAGGTCAGATGTTTTCTTAAAGTGTTTAAATCTCAGGGTAGCCGTCTCAGCTAATTTACTTTTGTGATAAGTTTTTAGATAGTTCCATTGTTTATCTGTCACTTTTTGCCTAACAACTAGCTTTTCTAAAACTTCATTAAATAATTCTTTATTAGTATTAGCGTCTAGTATCCGCAGGAGAGCTATCGAGCCTTGGGCTGTCTGGGGAAGGCAGTCGTCATCATATAAACGAGATGAAACCTCTTTGAGTTTTCTACAAACTGCACCAACTTTGAAAAATGTTTGTATTTCTCTTCTTTCAACACTTTCATCAATAGAAAGCTCTCCGAGTTTTTTTAATAAACGCTGTTGTGGCCAATGTTCATGATATTTCAAAAACTCGGAATATTCGGTGAAATTTCCTTTACCCTCACGTAATTTAAGCCATTTGATAAACAACAACAAATTTTCATTACCTGTGTTTTTTATTTCATTTGTTGCCTCTTCAAACATACTTGCATCAGAATACTTGAGTGCTTCTACTAAAACTTCTACATGCCGTTTATTTATGTAATCTTCCAAATCCTCGGCCATGCCTGCCTTAAAAAAAACAAGAATTGAAACCAGCCTTAGCAAAAACAATTTTTTCATAATAAGGATTTTACCTATATTGATTTGGTTATCTGAAAAAAATCCAGCATTGTAAACTCAGAGTTTTAGGAACGAGATTATGAATCTTGCGAATTTTTGTTTCCTATATATTATGTTACAATTGTAAATATTGAAAAGGTTAAAATAATGTTCAAAGGTTCCATCCCTGCACTGATAACTCCGTTTAAAAATGGAGAAGTTGATTTTTCTGCACTCGAGAATTTAGTTGAGTGGCATATCAGTGAAGGTAGTTCTGCAATAGTGGCCGTTGGAACAACTGGTGAGTCTCCGACACTTAGTCATCAAGAACATAAGGAGGTTGTGGAAGCAATAATAAAGTTCTCAGGAAAGAGGATACCAATAATAGCTGGTGCAGGCTCCAATAGTACAGCCGAATCTATAGAACTTATGGAGTTTTCTGAAAAAGTAGGAGCTGATGCAGCGTTAGTAGTTACCCCATACTACAACAAACCAAATCAAAAAGGTCTTCTCAATCATTATACAATACTGCATGATAACTCGAATTTGCCTATTATAATTTATAATATTCCAGGTCGATCAATAATTGATATGAACCCTGATACTATGGGTCAGTTATCTAAATTGCCAAGAATTATAGGGGTCAAAGATGCAACTGGTGATGTCTCTAGGGTTTCTGACACCAGAGAAACGTGTGGAAAGGATTTTCTCCAATTGTCTGGCGAAGATGCCACCGCACTAGGGTTTAATGCGCATGGTGGGGTCGGTTGCATTTCGGTAATTGCAAATATTGCTCCAAAACTTTCAGCACTTTTTCAAGATGCGATGCTGGCTGGAAATTATAAAAGCGCGCTTGAATATCAGGATAAACTGCTTCCCCTTCACCGTGCCGCTTTTGCAGAGCCAAGCCCAGCACCGACTAAATACGCCCTGAGCCTACTTAGGAAATGTCAAAATGAAGTGAGAGAACCACTTTGTACAATATCTACTGAGACAGAGAGCCAGATAAAATCAGCTATGCATACTGCTGGTTTAATCTCCGCTTCCGATGAGTAAAAAAAAAGTATTATCCAAATCACTTGCCGAAAATCGTAAAGCTAGGTACAACTATGAGATTGGTGAGACACTTGAATGTGGTGTGGTTTTGGTCGGTTCAGAAGTAAAATCCCTAAGAAATAGCGGGGGTCTTATTGCTGAAAGCTATGCAAGCATTGAGGAAGGTGAGTTGTGGCTGATTAACTGTTATATACCTCTCCACAGTAATTCAAAAATATTTGGTCATGAAGAAAGAAGAAAACGCAAACTGCTCATCAATAAAAAGGAGCTGAAAAAACTGTGGGTAAATTTAAGTAGGGAAAGGATGACGCTTGTTCCTCTAAAACTTTACTTAAACGAAAAAGGAAAAGTTAAACTTTTAATTGGTATTGCCAAAGGAAAAAAGATAGTCGACAAGAGACAAACCGAGAAAAAAAGAGATTGGCAAAGAGAAAAATCAAGGCTATTGAAGCAAAGCTAATGTCATGCATTTATTTGATGAGCTGATAAAACTATCCTTCTAAATGGAACCAAGAATAACGATGCCAGAGCTAATTTTACCATGAAATCAGCCACAGCCATACTTATCCAAAAAGGAGCGTCTATGGGAAAGAAGTTCAACAGCGCTGATACCTCGTTCGCCCACGCTATATCATTTTGCGGTTCAATAAATACAAATATTGTGGAAAATGCTATTGAAAAGAATATAAATGTATCAAGAGCTGAGCCCACTGTTGATGACACCAAAGGGGGAACCCACCATCTTAATTTTCTAAAAAAATGAAAGACATATGTGTCACTAAAATGCGCAATCAAGAATGCAAGACCTGAGCCTACAGCAATCCTTAAGGTAACCAAAGGACCAAACTCGCCGTCTATTTGACTACCAATTAAGGAACATATAACACCGACGACAAAACCCCAAAAAATTACTTGCCTTGCTCTTCTCGGACCTTCTAATTTATTTACAACGTCATTAATCAGAAAAGCTATTGGATAGGTAAAAGCTCCATAAGTTAAGAAAGCACCTAGATAAAACTGGACCAATACATTGGAAAGCATGACCACTAAAGCCATCATAATAATTGCTATAAATATGGTTTTGTTATCTATTGATCGCTTTTCCATTTTTTCTCAACACCTTCCCAAATTTTTCGAGCATAATTCTTGTTTTCGAAGCGCTCTAGTTCTTGTAAGCCCGTAGGAGAAGTCACATTTATTTCTGTTAAATGTTGACCAATTACATCTATACCCACAAAAAATAAATTTTTCTTCTTCAATACGGGTGAGAGTCTATTACATATTTCAATGTCACTTTCAGTCAAGTTTGACTTTGTAGGGGTTCCTCCAACATGCATATTTGATCGAATATCATCCTGAGGGGGAATACGATTGATGGCACCAATCGGCTCTCCATCAACCAAAATAATTCTCTTATCTCCATTAGACACATCTGGCAAAAATTGTTGTACGATGATTGGCTCTCTTGAGATACTTACAAATGTTTCAAAGAAAACATTTAAGTTTTTGTCACCTTTGACCAATCTAAATACACCTGTCCCTCCATTTCCATAAAGAGGCTTGAGAATTATATCTTTGTATCTATTCCGAAATTCAATAATTGACTTCAGGCTTCTTGTAATAACGGTTGGCGGCATTAAATCTATAAAATCAAGAACTAACAGTTTTTCCGGAGAGTTTCTCACCCAATAGGGGTCATTGAGAACTAAAGTTTTAGCTTTGAGTCTTTCTAGCAAAAAAGTCGTAGTAATATAAAGCATATCGAAAGGAGGGTCTTGTCTAAGGAAAATTACATCTATCTCTTCTGACAAATCTATTTCCCGTTCTTTTTGCAGAGAGATAACTGGGGTGGCTTCCCTATCTATATCTATTTTCTGGCCATACGCTATAATGTTCCCACTTTCATAGACCAAGCTTTCGGGATTAAAATAGTATATTTCATGACCCCTTTTTTGACCTTCCTCTGCCAATCTAAACGAAGTATCTCCATTAATGTCGACTTCTGATATTGGATCCATCTGAAATGCGATCTTGAGTTTCATAAATGCATACCGTCCTAGGTTAATCGTTATCTTTAAATATCGTTAAAGCTTTTTTGTATATAATTTTTTTAGGGATATTTAGCTTCTCTGCTAAAAGATCCACTGAACCTTTCATGCTCGTTGAATTTTTTAATTTTTTAAGCTGTTCATCTAGGTTTTTCAAGTCAAAATCTCCAGCTTCATTTTTTCCCACTACGATTACAAACTCTCCTTTTAAGGATCTCATTTTTTTTGTTACTTTTATACCTTCTTCTGCTTCAAATCTTGTTACCTCTTCATTTAATTTTGTTAGCTCCCTACAGATACATATTTCAGTGGATGGTTTGCAAGTTTCTACTATTAGTTCCAACGTTTTTTGCAGTCTCTTGCCACTCTCAAAAATAATTAAAGAAGACCTCAGCTTTAAATAAGTTTCTAATAATTTTTTCTTCTTGCTTTTTGTGTGCGGTAAAAACCCCAAAAAACTAAATGTATCTGTTGGCAAGCCTGATACTGTTAATGCCGCAATCACAGAGGAGGGTCCAGGAACACTGAAAACCTCAAGACCCTCTTCAATTGCACTCTTTACCAACTTATACCCAGGATCTGAAATTAATGGTGTGCCCGCGTCACTCACCAACGCCACACTTTTGCCGTCTTTAATTATTTCTATTATTTTCCTTCTAGTATACGATGAACTATGATCGTGATATGAAATTATAGCCTTTATTGATTTGCTGATTTTCAATAATTTAAATAGTGATTTTACATTACGTGTATCTTCGCCAGCTACGTAATCAGAATTACTTAACATATGTAGTGCTCTAAAACTGATATCGCTTAAACAACCCACTGGAAGTGAAACAAGATGTAAGCCTGGCTTAATTTCTGGATATACTAATTCGTTCATACTTTATTCATTAAATCTTGTAATTTGATATAACTTTTTTGTCTAAAGCTTTCTAGATTTTGTAATTTTTTTAATAATTCTCTCGTGTAGTCTAACTAAATATAATATTACTCTAATTTATGCAGACAGCAAAGAAGACCATAATCGAATTGGATAGTTACGGAGAAAAGTTAAATAAGGAACTTTTAGATCTTGCTATTCCCAATAAACCAGATTTAAAGACGAGAGCAAAGATAACATCCATTCTTGGAGCTTATAATGAACTTATGACTCAAATCGCTTTTGATTTTCTAAACAAATGGCCTTTTTTGGGCAACGAAGCGAAAAGCCTTTTTTGTAAAAAAACTGATGTATTGGTTACTACTGTTTTTAATCTAGTACATAAAAAATTTTATCCGTTAGCTCACCCTTATCAAAGTCAAAGCTTATCGTTAGTTGCCATAGGAGGTTATGGAAGGGGTGAGATGGCCCCTTATTCCGACATAGATTTATTGTTCCTGTCTACTAAACACCAGACAGGTTGGGCAAAGAATGTAGTGGCGTCTGTCTTGTATATACTTTGGGATTTAAAATTTAAAGTAGGTCACTCATCTAGAACTATATCTGATTGTGTTAAACTGGGTTTGGATGACTTAACAATACGAACCTCAATGCTAGAAAAGAGACACTTGTGTGGGAGTAAAGACTTATTTGAAGAATTAGAGAGTACGCTAAAGAAAAAAGTTTTTTCCAAAAAACTATCAAATTTTGTGGAAGGAAAGCTTTCGGAGAGAGCAGAAAGACACCTTAAGCATGCTAATGCGCGGTATATGCTGGAGCCGAATATTAAAGAAGGTAAGGGAGGGCTACGAGATCTCCATACCTTATACTGGATATCAAAATATATTTATAAAACCGATAACATCCATTCCCTTATAGAGAAAAAGATCTTTAAGAAGAGCGAGTTAGAAATATTTACAGAAGCGGAAAATTTTCTTTGGTTTATTAGGTGTAAAATTCACCAAATATCAGGTTACGCTAATGAAAAATTATATTTCAACATACAAGCTGATTTAGCAAAAAGCCTAAATATTGAAGATGACAACTCGAGAAGAGGCGTAGAGATATTTATGCAAAAATATTTTCTACAGGCAAAAAATGTTGGAGATCTTACAAGAATATTCTTAACTGCAATAGAAGAGAACTATTTGGCAAAGAAAAAAGGTTTTAAGAGAAACCTCTCTGAACTTCTAGGGCTTTCTGGAAGATCATTAAAGCCATTACAAGCAGGATTAATTATCGAAAAAGGCCGACTTAATATCAGAGATAAAAATTTTTTAACAGAAAAACCCATAAATATTTTAAAACTATTCATTTGTGCCCTCGAATCTAAAATACTAATTCATCCGCAAGCATTACGACTAGTTTCACAAAATTTAGATTTAGTAGACTCTGAACTCAAAAATAGTTTTGAGGCAAATGACCTGTTCTTAAGCTTATTAATAGATTATGGGAATCCTGAAAGAGTTCTAAGAAGAATGAATGAAGTTGGGTTTTTGGGGGCCTTTATCCCTGACTTTGGGAGAATTGTAGCCTTAATGCAGTTTAATATGTACCACTGGTTCACTGTCGATGAACATACGATTCAATGCTTAAAAGTTTTATCCGAGATAGAAAAATTACCAACAAACTATGGCACTGCTGTTGAGAAAATATTTTCGAGAAAATCTCTTAATAGAAAAGTCCTATATCTCTCAATACTCTTTCATGATATTGGCAAGGGCCTAGAAAACGACCATTCTATCGAGGGTGAAAAAATTGCCTCCAAGTTATGCAAAAGATTTTCTCTGAAAGAAAGCGAGCGTAAGAAAATTTGTTGGTTAGTAAGAAATCATTTAATGATGTCTGATTTTGCTCAAAAGAGAGATTTATCAGACCAAAAAACAATCATCGATTTTCAAGAATATGTACAAGATAGGGAAACGCTAGACCTATTATTTATACTCACAGTATGTGATATTAAGGGGGTGTCTTCAGATGCATGGAATAATTGGAAAAGCTCTCTACTTGAGAGCCTTTATTTTCAAACACTTCAATTAGTTTCAACAGATATAAGGGTTGAAACGAGGTCAGACCGAATAGATACAGCAAAGAAAAAGCTCAAGAGATATCTCCAAGGGTTTGAAAAAAATGACATCGAAAAAGAGACTTCACGCCATTTTGATGCTTATTGGTTAGTTTTAGATACACCAACCCAAAAGCTTATAGCCGAAATGATAAAAAAGCTTGGGCAAGATCCGTTGCAGGTCCAACCTTCATATGACAACGAGCGCGATATAACAAAAATAATTTTTGTCATGGAAGACCATCCTGGCATTTTTTCAAGATTAGCAGGAGCACTAGCAATTGCGTCTGCTAGTGTTATTGATGCAAAAACATTTACAACAAAAGATGGAATAGCAAATTTCATTTTTTGGATACAAGATAATCTTGGAAAAAAATATGATGAAAGAAAAACTAAAAAGTTGTTAGATACAGTTAAGAAAACTCTGTCCGGGGAGATTATTACAAAGTCAATTTTAGAGAAACAAGATAAAATAAAAGACCGAGAAAAGTACTTTGAGGTTCCAACAAAGATTTCTTTTGATAACAATGGGTCACATAAACAAACTATGATTGAAGTTGATACTCGAGATAGATTAGGCCTTCTATATGACATAACAAACACGCTATTTCGAAGCCAAATTACAATAAGGTCTGCAGTAATTGCAACGTATGGAGAGCAAGCTGTAGACACATTTTATGTGAATGATTTATTTGGCGAAAAAATTACATCCTCACAAAAACTAGAGCAATTAAAGAAGGAGCTATTGTTTTATCTTGAGAAACATTTTAACAAGGCGTTAAAAGATCAATGACAAAGAAACCCTCTCTAATTAATAACTTCTCAATTGTTAGTCTTTGGACACTCTTTAGCCGAATCTTAGGATTTTTGCGTGATATTTTTCTGGCTCTTTATCTTGGTTCAGGTCCAGTTGCTCAGGCTTTTTTACTCGCATTTACTATTCCGAATATGCTTAGGCGAATATTTGCTGAAGGTTCATTTAATAAAGTGTTTATACCGATTTTTGTAGGTGTCAAAGGTAGCAAGAAAAACGCTAACGAGCTGGTGACAATAGTGTTTTTTTCTCTTTTTACAATCTTAGGTTTGATTTCAATTCTGGGTGTGATTTTTATGCCCGCTTTAATAAAAGCACTTGCGTTTGGTTTTTTAAATGACGAAAGGTTCGAATTGGCAGTATTATATGGAAGGATATTATTTCCATACATTCTATTCATCTCACTGGTACAATTATTCAGTTCAGTACTAAATGCTCTCAACCTTTATCACATCAGCACCGCCACACAGGGTGTTTTAAACTTATTTCTTATTGGTTCTCTGATTTTTTCTGCCCTCTTCTCTGGTGATTTCGGATATAATCTTTGCGTTGCCGTATTGGTTTCTGGCTTTGTAAATTTAGTATTGGTTTTCAGAGCATGTAGGTTGAATGGTATTTACCTTACTTCCGTAAATTTATCTGGGTTGAACCCTAATCTAGGTATCTCAAAAGAACTGTTTTTGAAATCAATACCCATTAGTTTAGCAAGTGGCGTTTCACAAATAAATCTTGTAGTGGGCAGACAAATATCATCACTTTTTGATGGAGCTATAGTATGGCTTATTTATGCTGATAGACTTGCTCAGCTTCCAATTGCGATCATTGGGGTTGCTTTAAATGTTGTTACTCTACCAAAACTTAGCTCACTCAAAAAAAGTGGTCGAAAAGTCGAAGGCAACTCATATCTGAATCGTTCTATGCAACTGTCCCTTATTTTTTCACTGCCTGCCTCAGTAGGCTTAATATATTTAAACTCTGAAATCATCTCGTCTCTGTTTCAAAGAGGAAATTTTTTAGTCAATGATGCCATTCAAACTAGTAAAGCTTTATCAATTTACGGCTTGAGTATAATACCGATAAGCTTACAAATGCTATTACTCAACTTTTATTTTGCAGAGAAAAATATAAGAATACCTTTTTATTACTCTTTGGCATCTGTCTTTTTAAACGTAAGTCTTGCTTATACCCTACTGGGAATGTTCGAGTTTCTAGCGCCTCCGATAGCATACGCAATCACAAATTGGTTGGTGTTTATATCACTAGTCTATCATACCTTCAAATTTGGTTTTTATTTTAACAGTGCTTTTAAACAGGCCCTACCACGGATTGTACTTAGCAGTTGTTTTATGCTAATTTTGTTAATATTAACAAAGTCTGTTACAATTCAGTATTTCTCTAATCAAAACTTCACAATTCTTTGGTTAAGTGTGGTCATACCGCTATCAGGAATTAGTTATTTTGCATGCCTAAAGTTTTTCGGTATATTAGATAAAAATTTTTGGTTCAATGACTTTAGTAAGTAATATAAGAAACGTTTTTGATGGATAGTAAGTTAGTTTTTTCAGGTGTGCAGCCTACTGGAAATCTCCACTTAGGAAATTATCTTGGAGCTGTTAAACGATTTGTAGAGCTTCAAGATGCCAATGCTATGTGCATTTATTGCCTTGTAGATCTTCATGCAATAACAAATTGGCAAGATCCAAAAGAATTACGCCAAAATACTATCGAGGTAACCGCCGCTTTTTTAGCTTGTGGCTTGCGGCAAGAAAATTCAATTATATTTAATCAAAGCCAGGTCTCGACACATACGGAGCTAGCATGGATATTCAATTGTGTAGCAAGAATTGGGTGGCTAAATCGTATGACACAATTTAAAGAGAAAGCTGGAAAGAATAGAGAAAATGCCTCTCTTGGGCTCTATTGTTACCCAACTCTGATGGCGGCGGACATTCTTGCTTACCATGCCACCCATGTACCGGTGGGTGAAGACCAAAAACAACATCTTGAATTAACTCGCGATATAGCTACGAAATTTAACAATGACTTCAACACGCCAGGCTTTTTCCCAATACCAGAGCCAATTATAGAAGGAACAGCTACTAGAATAATGTCTTTGAGAGATGGAACTAAGAAAATGTCTAAATCAGAGGCCTCAGAGATGTCTCGTATAAACCTAACCGATGATAGCGATTCAATAAGAAAAAAAATTCAAAAAGCAAAAACCGATCCCTTTGAAATACCGAGCGTAAAAGAAGAACTTGTTAACCGTCCAGAAGCAGAAAATTTGCTTGGGATCTATGCAAACTTAGCCAATCAATCCATTGAAAAAACATTGGAGCAATTTTCAGGATTAGATTTTAAAAAATTGAAAGATGAGCTATCAGATATCCTTATTTCTGAACTTGATCCAATAAATAAAGAGATAAAAAAGCTTTTGAATGAAGAAACATATATCGTAGAAATTTTGCGAAAAGGATCGGAAAGAGCTGATGATATTTCTCAACCGATATTAAAAAAGACACGTGAGATAGTTGGTTTCTTGAAATAAAAATATAAGATTTCTTAGATTTTTAGGTTAAAATAATTCGTGGTATTTATGATAGGGGAACTGTGAGAAAGTTTTTAGTAATAATGGACAATAGTCCCGAGTTCTTAAATGCCCTTCACTATGCGGCAACCAGGGCCGCTAAAACTGGTGGTGGCGTCGAAGTACTTGCGATTATCACACCTCAAGATCAAACACACTGGCTTGGCGTTGCCGAAAAAATGAGAGAAGAAGCAAGAGAAACGATTGAAGAAAATTTCAAAATATATTCAAACTGGATGAAAGACGAGCTAAAGCTCGAGCCTGAATTAGTTATTCGAGAGGGAGAAAAAGCTACCGAGGTACTTAATCAAATCTCAGAGGATAAGGAAGTTGGGGTACTTGTTTTAGGGGCAAACAATTCGAATGAAGGTCCTGGACCATTAATTAGCCAATTAGTTTCACGAGATGGTGGAAACTTACCTATACCTGTTACTATCGTTCCAGGTTCAATGACAAAGGAAAGAATTGAAGCTGTATCTTGAACTTGAAAAATGCTATAACAGTAATTATCTAATTTCTAGATCATAAAACTGGAGAAAAATCATGTTTATCCAAACAGAAGAGACCCCCAACCCGGCAACACTAAAGTTTTTACCTGGTCAAACCGTTTTGGGTACCGGAACCGCCAACTTTAGTGAGGGTGATAATATTGAAACCTCACCTTTGGCAAAAAAGCTGTTTGACGTAGAAGGTGTAGGTGGTGTCTTTCTGGGAAGCGACTTCATCACAATTACTAAGAAAGAAGATTTCTTATGGGAACATATAAAACCAGCTTTACTGGGAACGATTATGGACTTTTTACAGTCTGGTGAGGAAATATTAAACGAGGTGTATAAAGACTCCTTGCACGAGATCGATGAAGGGCCTAACAGTGAAATAGTAAAAAAAATAACAGACCTTTTAGATACTAGGGTTAGACCAGCAGTTGCTCAAGATGGAGGGGATATAACTTTCCAGAGTTTTCAGGAAGGAGTAGTCTACTTGCATATGCAAGGCGCTTGCGCTGGATGTCCTTCATCAACTATGACATTAAAAATGGGCATTGAAAATCTACTTAAGCACTACATTCCTGAAGTGACTGAGGTTAGACCTGTAGCTTGATAAACAGAGTCATGAATACACTGGCTATTGACCTTACAACCTCAGATATAAAATTTGGGCTTGATATTAACGGTGTATTTTCTGATTACAAAAATGTAGACCAACCAAATTTTGATAAGATTTTTTTTTTCTCTCAGATTTTCTAAATAAAAATAAGTTAGAAATACATGAAATTAATAGAATTGTGGTCTGTACTGGACCGGGAAATTTTAACGGCATTAGGGCGTCTATATCTGCTATGAAGGGTATTTGTTGTTCTTTACCTATTCAACTAGTAGGTGTGAACAAATTTCAAGCTCTCTCAAAAATATATGATTCCGCTTTAATTTCTCTCAAATATAGAGATAATAAAATACACTGGTGCATATTGAAAGATGAAGAACCTATTTTTATGTCCTCTTCAGAAATAGAAGATATTAAAACTTCAGACCATTACTCCGACTTATTGGTTGTTGGATATAGAGCAGAGGAAATAGCAAAAGTTATTAAAGTAAAAAAATTTATTGAACAAAATGCGATATCTATCCGAGATCTTCTTAAATTTTCAAGAAAAATAGTTAGACCTGAAAAATTTTTACCAAAACCTTTATACATATCACCAGGTCAGTCTTTATTTACCAAATATAAAAGACCGAGAATACTCGATAAACCATTAGATGTCAGCTGAGGAATATTTTAATCTCTATAAGAAGTGTGTAGACATTGAGTCAATTCAGTTTTCTCTGGAAGATTTTAAACGATTTCAGAAGTCTACAAATGTCAAGATCGAAAGGGAACAAAATTGCATAGCGATACTAGGTCTTACGGTTCGCGAAGTGGAAATATACTTTATTGGCGTTGCAGAAAGTCTCAGAGGTAGGGGGTTAGGGAAAAAGTTACTTAAGAATATTATAAGCTTTTCCAAAAATTATGGAGCTGACTTTATAATTCTTGAAGTAGGAATTAACAACATTCCAGCAAAAAATATGTATCTTTCGTTAAATTTTTTAGAACACGGCATTCGAAAAAACTATTACAGAAACAGTTCGGGTATTCAAGAAGATGCAATAATAATGAAACTAAATTTAAAAACTTAACCTTCTTTGCTATAGGGGACGCCTATAGCTCCTGGTGCCCTTGCTTTTCCGATAAAACCCGCTAACAAAACTACAGTGAGAACATAGGGTAATGCCTGCATTACTTGCACTGGGACTTCCCCTATCCATAATAACTCGACTCCCTCCAGCCTTACCCCTAATGCCTCTAAAAAACCAAATAAAAGGCATGCAAATAAAGTTGGAATCGGGTTCCATTTACCAAATATCATTGCTGCTAATGCGATATAACCTTTACCAGCAGACATCTCTCTTCCAAATCCCGCACCATGAGCAATCGATAAATAGGCTCCGGCAAGTCCGCATAACATTCCAGCAATTAAAATAGATTGATATCGCATTCTAATTACCGAAATCCCAGCAGTATCAACTGCTTCAGGTTTCTCTCCTACAGCCCTTAGTCGAAGACCAAATCTAGTTTTAAAAATCACATAGTAAGTGAAAAAAACAGCTAACACAGAGAGATAAACTAGAATGTTATGGCCTGAAATCACTTCAACAAATAAATCCCCCAAAACTGGAACATAATTCATCTGATCCAGAAAAGGAAACTCAATAGGCATAAATCGTTGTTCTGATGCTAAAGGCGGAGTTTGACCACCTCTAGAAAATAGAGCTATTCCTAAAGTTATTGTCAAGCCTGATGCCAAAATATTTATAGCCAAACCACTTATAACTTGGTCACCTTTATTTGTAATACAGGCAAACCCATGTATTAAAGACGCACTACATGAAGCTAAAATAGCAGCAAATAATCCTAAAATTGGAGACCCTGTCAAGAATGTTGCTGTTGCAGCTACAAAAGCAGATAGCAGCATCTTTCCCTCTAATCCAATATCTATGATACCACTTCTCTCAGAAAAAATACCAGCCATTGCACAAAATATTAGTGGTGTTGCAATTCTAATAGTTGAGTCAAGTAAGGAGATTATAAGTTGCAAACTTTCAAGCATTGCTATAATTCCCATAATACTTTAGATAAACTCTCTCTACCAAAGGGTTTAACATATAAGCTAACGCTCCAGAAAAAAGTATTATTAAACCTTGAATGAGCAAAACCATTTCCCTTGTTATCGATGAAAACTCAAAGTCTAATTCCGTTCCGCCTTGGTATAAAGCTCCAAATAAAAGACTAGCCAGAAATATACCAAAAGGATGATTTCTTCCCATCAAGGCAACAGCTATACCAGTAAAGCCATATCCCGCTGTAAAACCCAAAAGCAACTTATTGTGCACTCCTAAAAGTTCATTAATTGCAACCAGACCAGCAAGACCTCCAGAAATAGCCATAACAATTATAATTGTAGATGAAACTTTAATACCAGCGTATATAGCTGCTGTTTCCGAGTGACCTAGAGATCTCACTTCATAACCAAACTTTGTTCTCCAAACTAGAAACCAAAAACCAACCGAGACAGTTAAAGCGACTATAAAAGAGAGATTTAGAGGGGACATTGCCATATCTAATCCCAGATATTTTGCTAATATATGTATTTGAACTAACCCTACACCTGAGGCAAAGTCTCTTGTCTCGGGAGACATCTGTCCAGGTTCTATTATTACATTAACCAATAAATACACCATCAGTGCTGCTGCAATAAAGTTGAACATAATTGTTGTAATCACAATATGACTACCTCTTTTCGCCTGCAGATATCCTGGAATTATACCCCAAATTGCTCCAAAAATTACTGATCCCAAAATAGCTAATATCGTAACTAAAAAACTCACGACATGCTGATCAAAAATCAAACATACAAGGCCTACCCCCAGTCCACCTACATATGCCTGTCCTTCCCCACCGATATTGAATAGCCGAGCATGGAATGCTAGAGCAACTGCTAATCCGGTGAAAATAAAATTTGTTGTATAATACAGCGTGTACCCTATAGCCCCAGGGTAATAGAAAGCGCCTTTTATCATAACAGAGATTGCTTTTAAGGGATTCTCTCCAATAAAAAAAATAAATAATCCTGACACACAAAAAGCTAGGAACAAATTAATCAGTGGTATTACGCCTACCGAGAGCCATTTAGGGATAATATTACTATCACTCATTCTATCCTCTTAAACCTGTTCGAGACCTGACATCATTTTTCCTAGGTCTAACTCAGTTGCGTCTGAACTATTAGTTTCTCCAACGATAGTGCCTTGGTTCATCACTACAATTCTATCAGATAAAGACATAATTTCGTCCAACTCAACTGAAACAAGCAAAATAGCTGTCCCTTTACTTTTCAACTTCATCAAATCTTCATATATTCTTTCAATTGCTCCTATATCAACTCCTCTTGTCGGTTGGCCAACTAAAAGGATTTTTGGATTACTTTCTATCTCTCTTGCCAGGACCAACTTTTGCTGGTTTCCACCAGATAACTTGCCTGAAGAAATTGAAGAGCTTCTAGGTCTTACATCAAAATTTTTAACAA
The DNA here is from genome assembly GCA_902531755.1 of uncultured Alphaproteobacteria bacterium. Lineage (GTDB taxonomy): Bacteria > Pseudomonadota > Alphaproteobacteria > Rhodobacterales > Rhodobacteraceae > CACIJG01. The sequence continues at coordinate 26,900 of CACAFI010000005.1, read as the reverse complement.
GGTCGTCCACAAAATTTAATATTTTCCTTTTATCCATCAAAAAACCACTAGAATACTCCTCATTCCGGTGGTAACCCAATATGCTATTTTCATAATTATAAAAAGGTAACACCAAACCTCGTTTTTGCCTATCTTCGGGCACATGAGCAACACCAAACTCTCTTGCCTTTTTTGAATTCCACTCTTGGGAGGGCACAATTGTTTTATCATTAACTGTAATTTGCCCTCTCTGAAGAGTCTCTATACCGGAAAGAATATCCAAAAGTTCCGATTGTCCGTTACCAGCCACTCCTGCAATTCCTAATATTTCTCCTTCTTTTAAATCGAATGAAATATCTTTCAGCACATTGACACCATCTTTACTTTCGTGGCTCACGTTTTTTACTTCAAGAACTTTTTTGCCTAACTTTAAAGAAGGCTTTTTAATCGATAAAAGCACCTTTCTGCCAACCATATTTTCAGCCAATTCTTCAGGTGATGTTTTTTCTGTGGAAAAATCTGCAACAACTTTTCCCCCTCTCATGACTGATACTGTATCAGTAATACTCATGATCTCTTTAAGTTTATGTGTTATTAAAATTATGGTAACCCCTTGTTCCCTTAACGATCTGAGAATGTCAAATAAACCAATAGTCTCTTGCGGAGTTAGAACACCCGTTGGCTCATCTAAAATTAAAATTTTAGCTCCTCTGTTGAGAGCTTTTAAGATTTCTACACGCTGCTGCATTCCGACCGGGATATCTGATATTATCGCTTCAAAGTCAACATCAAGGCCATAATTTTTTGATAACCCTTTCAATCTATTAAGAACAAATTCCTCCCCACTTTTCAAAAACATGCTTCCTTCATTACCGAGCATTACATTTTCTAAAACAGTAAAAGTTGGAACCAACATGAAATGCTGATGCACCATACCAATTCCCAAAGCTATTGATTTTTCTGGAGAGTTCACGTCAACTGCCTGATCATTTAAATAAATCATCCCACTGTCTGGCTTATACAAACCGAATAAAATATTCATTAAAGTCGATTTTCCAGCACCATTCTCTCCAACAATACCGTGAATAGTTCCTGGGTTGACTTTAAGGTTAACGTCACTGTTAGCTACAACATGACCAAATCTTTTAGTGATATTTTTTAGCTCAATTGCTGATTTAATGTAGGGAGGCAATGAAACGATGGTCTCATTGCCTCTCCTATTTTCATTAGTTTTCATTAGAAGTTAATTCTATGATGGGCAGTTATTATCGCTCATATAGTCGTGAACTTTTATTGATCCACTTTTAACTTTGTCTGACAAACCATTTATTGTTGACTTCATTACATCAGTAATAAGGGGCTTGTTATACTCATCAAAAGCCCAACCAACTCCATCTTCAGCAAGTCCAAGAACCTTTACTCCACTTGTGAAGTTGCCTGACTTAACGTCCATAAAGGTTTCATAAGTAGCTAAATCCACTCTTTTCAGCATTGAAGTTAGCATGGTACCTGGATGCATATAGTTTTGATTACTATCAACACCTATTGCCAGTTTGCCTGAGTCTGCAGCGGCTTGATATACTCCCGCCCCAGTACCTCCAGCAGCGGCATAAACAACATCTGCACCACGATCAAACTGAGATTTTGCAAGCTCTGATCCCTTCGCTGGATCATTCCATGCTGCTGGTGTCGTTCCAGTCATATTTTGATATACTTCTACCTTGGAATTAACTGCCTTCGCTCCCTGAACATATCCACAAGCAAATTTTCTAATCAAAGGAATATCCATTCCTCCTACAAAACCAACTTTACCAGTTTTAGAAGCCATTGCAGCTAATGCCCCTACCAAAAAGGAGCCTTCATGTTCCTTGAAAACATATTGGCGCATATTAGCGTTGTCTAACCAACCAACATCGATGATTGAAAACTTTGTGTTTGGAAACTCTTTTGCAACTTTATCACACGCATCAGCTTGCGCAAAACCAACGCAAACAATAACGTTCGCTCCCCTTTGTGCCATTTTTCGCATACCTTGCTCACGCTGAGCTTCATTGGTAACTTCAAACTCCATAACTTTGATGCCAGTTTCTTTTGTGAAACGTTGAGCTCCATTGTAAACACTTTCGTTGAACGATTTATCAAATTTTCCACCCATATCATATATTACCGCAGGCTTAATATCTGCAGAAAGTATAGAGGCAGAGAACGCAATAATCGCTACAGTAAACAGCTGAATAAATTTACGCATCTAATTCTCCCTAATAATTTTTTTAAAAAAGTAATGACTTGTATTATAACTATAATATAACACTCTAACGGTATACCATTAACTTAAAGTTTTAAACCATAAATGTTAAATAAAACTAACATCAAAGCGATAAGCTAAAAAAGTTATTCTAATGCAGATTTTTCTACCAATAGCTGATGTGCCTGTAGATTTGTTTGTTCTTCTTATACTCGGCGCTGCTGTAGGTTTTCTATCTGGCGTTTTTGGCATTGGAGGGGGATTTCTTATGACCCCGCTCTTAATACTTCTCGGAATACCAGCTGCCGTCGCTGTTGCAACCGAAGCGAACCAAATAGCTGCATCATCGTTTTCTGGAGTATTAGCGCATCTAAAAAGAAGAGCAGTAGATTTCAAGATGGGAAATATTTTAGTTGTTGGTGGTCTTCTTGGTTCTGCTGTTGGTGTTGAAGTTTTTAGAATAATCAAAAGTTATGGGCAAATAGAGTTGTTTGTTTCTCTTTGCTACATTTTATTTCTTGGTAGCATAGGAACGCTTATGTTTCTTGAGAGCTTATCTACGATTCAAAGAAGTCGAAAGTCAGTTAACATCTTAAAGCATAAGAAAAAGCATAATTGGATTCATGGGCTACCGTTTAAGACAAAATTTAAAAGTTCCAACTTATACATTAGTGCAATTCCCCCAGTCATTATTGGTTTCATTATAGGTATTTTAGCATCAATAATGGGAGTAGGTGGAGGTTTCATACTAATACCCGCAATGATTTACATTTTAGGCATGCCCACCAAAGTCGTAATTGGCACTTCACTCTATCAGATAATGTTCATCACAGCCTTTACCACCTTCATGCATGCCACGCAAAATAAAACTGTAGATCTTTTACTTGCTTTGATTTTAATTGTTGGTGGTGTTTTAGGCGCACAATTAGGAGCGAGGGTCACCGTTAAACTGAAGGCTGAGGAAATTAGAATTCTTTTGGCAATAATTGTTCTTTTGGTCTGTCTAAAGCTTGCCCTAGATTTAATGATGACTCCCAATGATTTATTTTCAATAACTTACGGTAGTGAGTCATGAGGCAACTCATTTTTGCAATGATTTTTTTATTATCAACGCTCTCATTCTCTTTGGGTTCAGTGATATCTGATGTCGATAAGTCTGATATCAAATTGTCAACACGCTTTGATGGAACAAGTCTTTTAGTTTTTGGTGCTATTTCACCGGAAAATGATAGCACTTCCTTATTAGTGGAAGTTGTTGGCCCTTCAACAACAGTAAATATTAGAAAAAAAGTTCGAATCTGGGGAATTTGGGTTAACAAGAAAATTGCGCAGTTTCAAGATATACCGAGTTTTTACCAAATAAGTATTTCTAATCCTGAACATCCACTTTTGAAAGAAATCGAATACCGGAAATTGAAATCAGTCTTTTATGATTTTCTAAATATAACCTCGATATCAGAAGACGGCAATAGCACAAAGCAATATTACGATGAGCTTACTAGATTAAAGAAAAAGCTTGGCAAGTTGAGTACTTTCGAAGAAAAAATAAATATAATTGATAAAAAATTGTTCTCATACAAAGTGAACCTTCCCAAAAAAATTCACCCAGGCATATATAAAATCAAAATGACATTAATCGATCAACAAGCCATCGAGTTAAGTAAGTCTGAGCAAAGTGTCAAAGTTTCGAAAGTTGGGGTGCAAGAGTTTTTGTCATCGAATTCGAAGAATAATCCAGTTTTCTATGGATTATTTTCAGTAATAATAGCTCTATTTCTGGGGTTTACTGCAGCCCAATTATTTCGTTGGTTGTACAGGTAGTTTTACTAGATGCTAATGCTAGCGTCTCTAGCATCCTCGATTGTCCTCAAACCTGTTTTCGGAGCACCAACCAAAACAGCCATATTTCCTGGTTTATGAAGATTATCCATCATTTTGGTGTGCGCGTACGGTATCTTATGCCAAGGGAATACTTCTGACATGCAAGGGTCTATACGCCTGTCTAACATCAGTTGATTAGCTGCACTCGCTTGAAAAAGGTTAGCAAAATGGCTACCCTGAACTCTTTTTTGGTTCATCCAGAGATATCTTGCGTCAAAAGTAAGATTATAACCTGTTGTTCCGGCACATATCACTACTATACCCCCTTTTTTTACTACAAAAACAGACACAGGGAAAGTACTTTCTCCTGGATGCTCAAACACCATATCAACATTTACACCTCTACCAAGGATATCCCAAATTGCTTTTCCAAACTTTCTAGCTTCTCCCATCCATGTACGAAATTCAGGGCTATTAACAGTGGGCATTTGACCCCAACAATCGAAATCTTTCCTATTGATCACTCCCTTTGCACCTAAACCCAATACAAAGTCTCTTTTATCCTCATCAGAAATAACTCCAATTGCATTGGCTCCTGCAGTGTTTATCAGTTGAATTGCATATGAACCTAATCCCCCAGACGCCCCCCAAACTAATACATTTTGACCAGGCCGTAACTCATGTGGGGCATGACCAAAAAGCATTCTATACGCGGTGGCAAGCGTTAGAGTATAGCAAGCAGCTTCCTCCCAAGTTAGATGCTTTGGCCTTGACATTAGTTGTTGCGATTGAACAGCTGTGAATTGACAAAAAGATCCATCGGGTGTTTCATATCCCCAAATACGTTGACTTGGAGAATACATAGGGTCTCCGCCATTACATTGCTCATCATCTCCATCATCTTGATTACAATGAATTACTACTTCATCCCCAACTTTCCAGCGGTTTACTTTTTCGCCCACCGCCCAAACTATGCCAGACGCATCTGACCCCGCAATATGATAATCGGCTTTATGGACATCGAAGGGAGAGATAGGTTCACCCAGACCAGCCCAAATTCCATTGTAATTTACACCAGCTGCCATAACGAAAACCAGTACCTCGTTGCTATCCACCTTAGGAGTCTCTACTACCTCTATTTGGAAGCTCTTCTCAGGAATACCGTGTCTTTCTCGTCTTATAGTCCACGCATACATTTTCTCTGGTACGAGACCAAGTTTGGGTATTTCACCCACTTCGTAAACATTTTTTACTCCTGCTTCAGACATTACATTATCCAGTTTTAGGTTTTTATGAACGATTCTCAGACCTATTTCAACTCAAATTTAGCAAATTCACTTCACGTTATTAAATCCCTGCGATTTTCAAAAACCCAAGTATTAAATCTGACCAGTGTTTCTAATAAGGAAAATTTGACTTGAAAAAATGATTTTCTTCAATAAAAGAAAATTATTATGAATTCTAAACCATGGATATTTAGAACTTATGCGGGCCACAGTTCAGCTTCAGCAAGTAATAAGCTCTTTAGAGACAATCTAAGTAAAGGTCAAACCGGCCTTTCAGTTGCTTTCGATCTACCGACTCAGACAGGTTATGATAGTGATCACCAACTAGCCAGAGGAGAAGTTGGAAAAGTTGGCGTCCCAATCAATCACCTGGGCGATATGAGAACGCTTTTCAATGATATTCCTCTTGATAAAATGAACACGTCTATGACGATAAATGCGACAGCACCGTGGCTTTTAGCACTTTATGTAGCCTTAGCAGATGAACAGAAACTTAAAGTTGATTTGTTACAAGGAACCGTCCAAAATGATATCATAAAAGAATATTTGAGTAGAGGAACCTACATATTCCCACCAGAACATAGCTTAAATTTAATCGCTGATGTTACGGAATATTGCTACAAAAATATTCCAAAGTGGAACCCAATTAATATTTGTTCGTATCATCTCCAGGAAGCCGGAGCTACAATTGAAGAAGAGGTTGCATTTGCAATTTCGACTGCAACAGCAGTATTGGATAAAATTCGCCTAAGAGTTTCAGATAAAGAATTTCCCTTCATAGTTGGAAGGGTATCCTTTTTTGTAAATGCAGGAATAAAGTTCATCAGTGAAATCTGTAAAATGCGCGCCTTTGTAGAGCTTTGGAATGAAATATGTCTCACAAAATATGGTGTGAAAGAAGAAAAGCTCAGACGATTTAGGTATGGCGTACAGGTGAACAGCTTAGGACTTACCGAACAACAACCTGAAAATAATGTTTACCGAATATTGCTAGAATTATTAGCTGTAACCCTGTCAAAAAATGCGAGAGCGAGAGCAATACAGCTTCCTGCATGGAATGAAGCTATGGGACTTCCAAGACCATGGGATCAGCAATGGTCTCTAAGAATGCAGCAAGTCTTAGCCTATGAAACAGATATTTTAGAGTATGAGGATATATTTGATCAAAACCCAATTATTGATCAAAAGGTTAAAAAGATACTTGAACAAGTTAAATTAAAGGCAGAGAAAATTGACAAAATGGGCGGGACAGTAGCGGCCTTAGATTATATGAAAACCGCTCTTGTTTCATCTAATGCAGAAAGATTATCTAAAATTGAAAGTGGAGAAACAATCGTTGTTGGAGTTAATAAATTTAATACTTCTGAAGAAAGTGGCCTTTCCTCAGGGGACGGCAACAATGTGCAGGTGGTTGATAAAAAAATAGAGAAAGTTCAAATTTCGTCTCTTTTAGAGTGGAGATCTATAAGAAATAATAATTTGGTCGAAAAGGCTAAAGAACAACTAGAAAATGCAGCTAGAAAAAAAATAAATATAATGCCAGCATCTATTGAAGCAGCGAAAGCAGGAGTTACTACGGGCGAATGGGCTGATACGATGAGAGAAGTTTTTGGAGAGTTTAGAGCGCCAACAGGAGTGACTGTTTCAAAATCTTTAGACAGCGAAAGTCTACCTACACTGCAAAAGAAAGTAAAAGAAGTAAGTAAAAAGCTTAAAAGAAATATTAAACTCTTGATAGGAAAACCCGGTCTTGATGGGCATTCCAATGGAGCTGAGCAAATTGCAATGAGAGCAAAGGAAGCTGGCTTTGATGTTGTTTATCAAGGAATTCGACTTACACCAAACCAAATAGTCAACTCTGCTCTAGAAGAGTCCGTACATATTATTGGGTTATCAATATTGTCTGGGAGCCATCTAGAGATTTTAGAAGATCTTACAAACTTATTAAAAACAAAAAATATGACAAAAATACCGGTAATAGTGGGAGGTATTATACCTGAAAAAGATTTCGAAATAATTAGAAAGATGGGTGTGAGAAAAGTCTATACTCCGAAAGATTATGATCTTAATACGATAATATCAGATATGTCAGATTTTGTTGAGCATAGCGCTGCGTAGTTTACAATCTATTTCAGCTATTCTGCAGCTGTAACTTTTTTATCTCTGCTATAGCTTTTGCAGGGTTTAAGCCCTTTGGACATGCCTTCGCACAATTCATTATCGTGTGACACCTATACAATTTAAATGAGTCATTTAAGTCATCCAACCTTGCTTTTCGATCCTGATCTCTGCTGTCGATAATCCATCGATATGCATGCAGCAATGCTGCTGGGCCCAAATACTTATCACCATTCCACCAGTAGCTTGGACAGGAAGTTGAACAGCAAGCGCACATTACACATTCATATAGTCCGTCAAGCTCTTTTCTGTCTTCCTCAGATTGCAACCATTCCTCATTTGGCTCATCTGTAAAAGTTTCCAACCAAGGTTTTATACTTGCATGCTGCTTGTAAAACTGATTTAAGTCCGGAACCAAATCTTTGATTACTGGCAGATGAGGTAAAGGGTAAATATTAATTGGCCCCTTAAATTCCTTCATTCCTTTAAGGCATGCAAGCGTATTGACTCCTCCAATATTCATTGAGCAAGAGCCGCATATACCTTCTCTGCATGAGCGCCTAAAGGTTAATGTTGGGTCTATCTCGTTTTTTATTTTTATAAGCGCATCCAATATCATTGGACCGCACTTATCTAGATCTACAAAAAAGGTATCTAAACGAGGGTTTTCGCTATCTTCTGGGTTGTAGCGATATATTCTAACTTCCTGTACATTTTCTGCGTCTGAAGGCTTTTCCCATGTAATTCCTTCTGTTACTCTAGAGTTTTTTGGTAATCTTAATTCCACCATTTTTTAATAAACCCTAGCTTTTGGTTTAATCTTTGCTGTATCTATCCCGCCATCCTTAAAGTCACTAAGAGGTTTAGTAATTACATCTCTGTAACTAAGACTCACGAATCCGTTTTCAGATATCTTAGCTAGCGAGTGTACTCGCCAATTTTCATCATCCCTCTCAGGATGGTCTTCTTGTGCATGAGCTCCTCTACTTTCTTTACGAGCCTCAGCGGAAACGATCGTTGCCAAAGCATTTGGCATTAAATTCGTAAGTTCCAATGTCTCCATTAAATCCGTATTCCATATCATTGATTTATCAGTAACATTTACGTAGTCTATACCGGCAGCTATTTCAGCCATTTTTTCACAACCATCTGATAAAGTCTTGTCTGACCGGAAGACCGCTGCGTCAGATTGCATCGTTTTTTGCATTTTCAATCTCAACTCAGCTGTAGGAATTTTACCCTTGGAAAATCTAAGCCTGTCTAACCTGCCAATTGCTTGATCAACAGAGTTCTTATTTAAAGGTCTATTGCTTTCGTTCTTATCTACAACTTCAGCAGCCTTAATTGCGGCTGCTCTTCCAAAAACAACTAAGTCGATTAAGCTGTTTGATCCTAAGCGATTAGCTCCGTGGACCGAGGCGCATCCCGCTTCACCCACGGCCATTAATCCCGGCAATATTTTGTTTTGATCTTTCTCATCAGGACTGATTACCTCACCCCAATAATTTGTTGGAATACCACCCATATTGTAGTGAACGGTTGGTAAAACTGGTATAGGATCCTTATTCACATCGACTCCTGCAAAAACTCTGGCACTTTCCGATATGCCTGGAAGCCTTTCTGCTAATGTTTCAGGCGGAAGGTGATTTAGATGCAAGAAAATGTGATCCTTCTCTGATCCAACTCCACGACCATCTCTTATCTCCATTGTCATACATCTCGATACAACGTCTCTGCTAGCTAAGTCCTTGTAGGTTGGAGCATATCTCTCCATAAATCTTTCACCATCAGAGTTAGTAAGGTACCCTCCTTCGCCTCTGGCACCCTCGGTGATGAGACATCCAGCCCCATAAATCCCTGTGGGATGAAATTGTACAAATTCCATATCTTGAAGAGGTAATCCTTGTCTTGCAACCATCCCATTGCCGTCACCAGTGCAGGAATGCGCGGATGTCGCAGAAAAATATGCTCTACCATATCCTCCAGTTGCCAAAACTACCATCTTCGCATTGAATCTATGTAGTGTTCCATCATCTAATTTCCACGCAATAATGCCCTGACAAACTCCATCCTCTGTCATGATTAAATCAGTAGCGAAATACTCTATGAAAAACTCCGCTCTGTTCTTCAATGATTGCCCATAAAGAGTGTGTAGGATCGCGTGACCTGTACGATCAGCTGCGGCACAAGTTCGTTGTACTGGAGGTCCCTCACCAAACTCGGTGGTGTGCCCGCCGAAGGGTCTTTGATAAATTTTGCCTTCTTCTGTTCTAGAGAACGGTACTCCATAATGCTCTAGTTCATAAACCGCTTTTGGCGCTTCCTTTGCTAGATATTCCATCGCATCACTGTCCCCTAGCCAATCTGAGCCTTTCACAGTGTCATACATGTGCCAATGCCAATGGTCGGGCCCCATATTTGATAGTGATGCGGCGATTCCTCCCTGGGCGGCAACCGTGTGACTTCTAGTAGGAAACAGCTTCGTAACACAGGCAGTTTTTAGACCTTGCTCAGCCATCCCCAGGGTTGCTCTCAACCCAGCACCCCCAGCACCTACTACTACTACGTCGTAAACGTGGTCTGTGATTTCATATGAATTCATAAAACACCTACAAACACCATTTTTCCAATACTGACCGCGCTCACAATAAAAAGTAAGCTACAGAACATTTTGTTTAAATTGATCCACAGTCTCCTGTAAACATAGTCTTCAATAATAACTTGTAAACCCTGTTGAAGATGAAAAATTGTCGCTGTAATAAAAATCAACATCATAAAAGAATTAAAGGGTGTAGCCAATGAGCTAGCTACTTTTTCGAACGGCATGCCAAAATTTTTACTGAAAAAGGCAATAAACCAGATTGTAAGTGGGATGAGTACTATGGAACTAATTCTCGAATATTTCCAATGTTTAATACCGTCCGACATTCAACTAATGAGAAATAAAAGTGTTAGAAATGTTAGCAGAAATGAGCAAACCACTGCTGCCCATCCGCTAATAGCTACAGACTTTAAATTGTACCCATAACCAATATCCCAATAGAGATGGCGTAGTCCCGTACAAAAATGATACCAAAGCGCCCAAAGTGAGGAAACTAGAACTACTATGATCAATGGATTATTTAAAAAAGTGTTAAAATCTTTGAAAGTAACTTCACCCATAGCTAAAGATGCTAGCCAAAAAACGACCAATACTGTTGAAACTGCTAGACCAGCACCAGTAATACGATGAAGAATTGACAAAACCGACGTAATCTGTGGTTTGTACACAGTCAAGTGGGGAGATAAAGGCCTATTGTCCATAATTTTAAATCCTTACGATCAGTTGGCTTCAATATATATCTAAAATTTTTTTGTGCAAGTGCAGTACTGTGTTACAGTTCTTTGGGAACTAATACCCAGTAGTCAAAATCTAAAACTATAGTTGGTAAGTATCGCCCGTCATCACTCTTTACTTTCATATGGTGGTTTTTCTCTTTTGTACCCACACTTCTCAGTCTTAAAGCAGCTATGTTCCGAACATTTAGATCTATCTTATCCAAAACTTCTGACCAACAATATATGGTATCCTCAGCAAATGCTGGATTGGCGTGGGTACCACCGTTTATCCCAACTATCATTTGAGCATTTTCCAGACCGTTAAAACTTAGTGCTCTAACCAAAGATATTATGTGGCCTCCATAAATTAGTCTCTTTCTATCCTCACGAGCATTGATATCAAAATGCACTTTAGAATTATTTTGCCACAGTCGGGTTGCAAAAAGATGATCCGCTTCACATATGGTATTGCCATCTATGTGATCAATCAGTTCACCTACTTGATAATCATCAAAGCTTTTTTTTGATCCTGCGGCATTTGTATCATATTTCGTAAAATCAAGCTGCTCAGGGATATTTAGCTCGCTTCCATCTAATGAAGTCTTCAAATGGGGTAAATTCGAGGGCGTGTCTTCGACACCAACAAACCTCTTCTTTACCATGACCCATCTTTTGTATTCTAAAATCGTTTCTCCAGATGAGTTTTGTCCTTTTGTCTTCACATAGACTATCCCTGTTTTCCCATTTGAGTTTTGTTTAAGACCGATGATCTCTGATGTTACTGATAAGGTTTCTCCAGCAAAAACCGTATTAGCAAATTTACCCTCTGCATACCCAAGATTAGCCACAGCATTAATAGATATATCTGGTACCGTTTTGCCAAAGACAGTATGGAAAACGATTAAATCATCCAGAGGACGATCTTTTAATCCGCAATTTTTTGCAAATTCTGCTGAGGATTGAATAGCAAACCTTGTTGGATATATTGAAATGTAAAGAGACACGTCTGCCTCTGTCAGAGTCCTGGGAGTAGCGTGCGCGATAATATCTCCAACAGCATAATCTTCAAAAAAACGGCCTAAATTAGTATCAAAATCGCTCAAATTCAACTCATACTCTGGATCATTTTCATTTTACTTATTAATGCAAGGGACTGCTTTACGTGTAATTCCTCAACTAGAACACCGTCAACGGTTGTTACGCCACTTTTTTCTTCTTTTGCTTTTTCATATGCATCGATTGTTCTATTTGCCATATCAATTTCTTTTTCAGTAGGAGAAAATACGGTATTTGTTATGTCTATTTGGTTTGGATGAATAAGTGTTTTTCCATCATATCCCATATTTTTACCTTCTTTAGCCTCAGAACACAAACCCTCTTCATCTGATATCCCATTAAAGACTCCATCCAAGGTAATAACGTTGTATGCCTTTGCTGTTAATATAATTGAACCTAGAGCATACAACAGCCCTGCTCGACCAGCTTGTTTAGGAAGAACTAGCTCTTTAGCGAGGTCATTAGTTCCCACAACTATCCCACTAATATTAGAAAATTCTTCCAAAATCTTGCCCAAGTTCAATACGCATTTTGGGGTTTCAGCCATAATCCAAATTTCAGGAGGTTTTTTAAAATTCAACTCTCCGAGTCTTTTCTGAATCAACAACATGTCAGACACCTCTGAAACCTTTGGGAATAGAATACCATCGGTCCCACTATTTTGAAGACACTCCAAATCCATACTCGCCCAGACTGTATCCATTGAATTTATTCTAGTAAGAATCTTTTTTCCCCTGTAGTCAGCTTTTTGATTCGATAACACATTTAATATTAAATCCCTTGCTCGTTCCTTATTATCAGGCGATACAGCATCCTCCATATCGAATATGAAAAGGTCAGCCGAGAGAGACTTAGCCTTTTCAAGAGCTCTCTCGTTAGATCCGGGCATATATAAGGCGGATCGATGTGGATAAAATTCTGGCATAACTTTGGGTCCTCTCAAATATCTCAACAATATATAATCTAATATTTCAATAAATAAGTTTGAAATTCATAAAAATTTATTTTACTTTTTGACTAAAGCTTTATCTACAAATATTTCGAAATTACTTTCCAATAGATCAAAGATAACCGCGCTACAAACTGAAAGGCATAAACCATATGGCAAAAGCAAAAATATCACTAATAGGAGCAGGTCAGATTGGCGGTACATTAGCTCATTTAGTTGCTTTAAAAAACCTCGGTGATGTTGTTATATTTGACATTGCAGAGGGAACTCCGCAAGGAAAATCTTTAGATCTAGCTGAAAGTGGACCTGTAGAGTCATTTAATTTGCAACTCAAGGGAACAAACGACTATAGCGATATAGCTGGATCTGACGTATGCATTGTGACAGCTGGTGTGCCTAGAAAACCAGGTATGAGTAGAGATGACCTGCTTGGAATAAATTTAAAGGTAATGAAATCAGTGGCTGATGGAATCTCTACCCACGCCCCTAATGCATTTGTCATTTGTATTACTAATCCTCTGGATGCGATGGTTTGGGCGCTAAAAGAATTCTCTGGACTTCCTCATGAAAAAGTTGTCGGGATGGCTGGCGTACTTGATAGCTCAAGATTTAGATATTTTATTTCCGAAGCAACGGGCGTATCAGTTCAAGATATATCTGCGTTTGTTTTGGGAGGACACGGCGATACGATGGTTCCGCTAGTAAGATACTCAACTGTTGGGGGTATACCCCTTCCTGACATAGTGAAAATGGGTATTTTGTCTCAAGATGCTTTAGATAATATTGTGCAAAGGACAAGGGATGGAGGAGCAGAGATAGTAGGCCTACTTAAAACTGGGTCAGCGTATTACGCCCCTGCATCCTCTGCAATACAGATGGCTGAGTCGTATTTATATGACTCGAAAAGATTACTGCCTTGCGCCGCATTTGTTGACGGACAATATAATCTTAATGGGGTATATGTTGGGGTACCAGTGGTGATAGGGGGTCAAGGAATAGAAAGGGTAATTGAGATATCTCTTTCTAAGGAAGAGCAAATGGAATTTTCCAATTCTGTTGACTCGGTCAAAGGTCTAATCGAAGCGTGTATAAAAATTGACCCGTCACTAAGAAAAAAATAGATTGTAAATGAGGGGGGAAAATGAATATACATGAATTTCAGGGAAAATCATTGCTAAGTCAATTCGATATTCCAGTCCAGCCTGGAATAGTCTTAGATTTACAGAGTAATTTAGCTTCCCTTAAAACACTTTCAGAACACGCAGGCGAAGACACCGTCTTTGCAGTAAAGGCACAGATCCATGCTGGTGGGCGCGGAAAGGGAAAATTTAAAGAAAAAGATGCTGGAGATGGTGGGGGTGTTAGAATTTCAAAAAATGCAAATGATGCCCTTGAGCAAGCACATAAAATGTTGGGCAAAACACTGGTAACTAAACAAACTGGGGATATCGGTAAGACCGTCAACAAAGTCTACGTCGAACTAGGGTGTAGTATAGTTGAAGAATTTTACCTGGCTCTTTTGGTTGATCGGTCTTCTAGTTCTGTATCTTTTGTATGCTCTAAAGAAGGCGGCATGGATATTGAAAAGGTAGCGGAGGAAAATCCAACTGACATTGTAACAATTATTGTTGATTCTGCGGAGGGGTTTTCTGACCACCATGGGAGAAAAATAGCTTTTGCACTGGGCTTAAAAGATGCTGCTTTTAAGCAATGCGTTAAAATGACACGAAACCTTTATAATCTTTTTATTGAGAAAAATTGTGATATGGTTGAAATTAATCCTTTAATCATGACCAAAGATAATTCCTTAATTTGTCTCGATTGTAAGATGAGTTTCGATAGCAATGCTCTTTTCAAGAACAAAGATTTAGAAACTTTAAGGGACATTACTGAGGAAGACCCAAAAGAGTTAGAAGCATCTAAGTTTGATCTCAATTATATATCTTTAGATGGCGAGATTGGTTGCATGGTTAATGGTGCTGGATTAGCCATGGCGACTATGGATATAATAAAACTAAACGGTTCTGAGCCAGCGAACTTTCTGGATGTCGGTGGAGGAGCGACAAAGGAAAAGGTTACGGAAGCTTTTAAAATAATCACATCAGATAAGAATGTAAAAGGAATATTAGTTAACATTTTTGGTGGAATAATGCGTTGCGATGTGATTGCTGAAGGAGTGGTTCGAGCCACCAAAGAAGTAGGATTAAAAGTTCCATTGGTAGTAAGGCTTGAAGGAACAAATGTCGAGGAAGGAAAAGAAATTATAGAGCAAAGTGGCTTAAACGTAATCACTGCAGACAATTTAAATGATGCGGCGGCCAAGATAGTTGCGCAGATAAAGTGAGCTAAATATGAGTATTTATATAAATTCAGAGACTAAAGTTATTTGCCAAGGTCTTACGGGAAGTCAAGGTTCGTTCCACACAGAGCAGGCTATTAAATACGGGACAAAAATGGTAGGGGGTGTTACCCCTGGAAAAGGTGGAGGAACACACCTAGACCTTCCCATTTTTAATTCTGTAGAGGAAGCAAAGATAGCTACCGGGGCCAACGCAAGTGCAATCTATGTGCCACCGCCATTTGCAGCAGACGCGATATTAGAGGCGGTTGATGCCGAAATCGATCTAATAGTTTGCATCACAGAGGGTATACCTATTTTAGACATGATGAGAGTAAAAGCAGTTTTATCACGATCAAAATCAATTCTAATAGGACCAAATTGCCCAGGCGTGATAGCACCAGAGCAATGCAAGATTGGGATAATGCCGGGGCATATTCATAAAAAGGGAACGGTAGGTGTTGTCTCACGCTCTGGAACATTAACTTATGAAGCTGTTGATCAAACGACAAAAATTGGATTAGGTCAATCATCTTGTATTGGTATAGGAGGTGACCCTATTAAGGGCACAGAATTCATCGATGTAATTGATAAGTTTTTAAGTGATGATGAAACACAATCTATAATAATGATAGGAGAGATCGGTGGCAGCGCTGAGGAAGAAACTTGTGAATATTTAATTAAGGAGCGCAAAAAAGGAAGATCAAAACCGATTGCGGGTTTCATTGCTGGAAGAACAGCTCCCAAGGGAAGAAGAATGGGGCATGCCGGAGCCATAGTAGCGGGAGGAATGGGTGCCGCTGAAGATAAAATAGAGGCCATGAAAAAAGCTGGAGTTGTCGTTTCAGATAGTCCAGCCACTTTAGGAGAAGCAGTACAAGAGGCAATTCAAAAAAATTAACTTAAACATACTAGAAAATGACTGTAAGTACTGTAATATTGGCAAATAAATAAAGTAGTAAATAACCATGAATAAAATGGATCCTAAAAACTCTAAAAAACCGGAAGACATCCTTAATGGAGGAAACTCTACCTATCTTGAGTATCTACAAAATATGTACCTTAAAGACCCTAAATCGGTAGATCAATCATGGTCATCTTTTTTTGAAACAAGCGATACTTCAGCTGAAAAAGCATCATGGTACAGAAGTGATTGGCCTATAGATCACAAGCAAGATTTTGGAATTCAAGATAATAGCTTTTGGAGTTCACAATCTACAGAAGCATTGGAAGAAAAAATTTTAGCCTATTCGGAAAAATCTGATTTCTTTTCAAGCACAGATAACTTGAAAGAAAAAGTGTTAGATAGTTTGAGAGCTCTTATGATTATTAGAGCTTTCAGAATAAGAGGCCACTTGAAAGCAAAGCTTGACCCTCTGGAAATCAATAGCCTGTCATATCATCCAGAACTGGATCCGAAAAATTATGGTTTTTCCGAAGAAGATATGGAAAGAGAAATATATATTGATAATGTATTGGGATTGCAAGTTGCTTCAATGAGCGAGATTATTTCTCTACTTGAAAGAACCTACTGTGGAACCTTTGCGCTTCAGTATATGCATATTTCGAACCCAGAACAATCGGCTTGGCTAAAAGAACGTATTGAAGGACTTGGCAAAGAAATACAATTCACAGAAGAGGGACGAAAAGCTATATTAAAAAAGCTCATAGAAGCAGAAGGCTTTGAAAAATTTCTTCATGTTAAATATACAGGAACAAAAAGGTTTGGCTTGGATGGAGGAGAGTCACTGATTCCTGCCATGGAACAAATAATAAAGAGAGGAGGAAATTTAGGGGTTCAAGAGATTGTTATAGGTATGCCCCACAGAGGAAGATTATCGATACTAGCTAATGTGATGAGCAAACCTTTTAAAGCGATTTTTAACGAGTTCCAAGGTGGAAGCTATAAACCCGAAGATGTTGATGGCTCTGGCGATGTAAAATATCATTTGGGTGCTTCGTCTGACCGGGAGTTTGATGGAAACAAAGTGCACTTATCTCTAACGGCAAATCCTTCTCACTTAGAAGCCGTAAACCCTGTCGTATTAGGAAAAGTAAGAGCAAAGCAAGAGCAGTTCAACGATAGTGAAAGAGAGAAGGTTTTACCTGTTTTGCTCCATGGTGATGCGGCTTTTGCAGGCCAAGGTATCGTTGCTGAATGCTTTGGACTATCAGGTCTAAAAGGGCATCGCACAGGTGGAACCATCCATATTGTCGTAAATAATCAAATCGGCTTCACAACCGCACCACTCTATTCGAGGTCATCACCCTACCCAACAGACATTGCTCTGATGGTGGAAGCACCAATTTTTCATGTTAATGGAGATGATCCAGAAGCTGTGGTTCATGCTGCAAAAGTAGCCACAGAGTTTAGACAAAAATTTAAGAAAGACGTTGTGATTGATATTTTTTGCTACCGACGCTTTGGACATAATGAAGGTGATGAACCTATGTTCACCCAACCTATCATGTACAAAAAAATTAAAACCCATCCGACTGCTCTTGAATTGTATTCCAGAAAGCTAGTGTCAGAAGGGATACTAACGGATGATGAGTTGAGCAAACTAAAATCGAATTTTCAAAGCTTTCTAAATGAAGAGTTCGAAGCGGGGAAAAATTACAAACCAAATAAGGCCGACTGGCTTGATGGAAAATGGTCTGGGCTTACAAAACGACCGGACAGCTATGAAAGGGGAAAAACCTCAATAAAGAAGGATGTGTTTAAAAAAATATCGAAGGTACTAACAACCATCCCAAATAATTTCAAGACTCACAAAACAGTGTCAAGAATGATTGAAAATAAAAAGGATACTTTGAACAAGGGAGAAGGTATTGACTGGGCAACAGCTGAAGCGCTTGCATTTGGCTCTTTGTTGAATGAGGGATTTTCGGTTAGGCTATCTGGCCAAGATTCGAAAAGAGGAACTTTTTCCCAGAGGCATTCTGCAATAATAGATCAAGAGACTGAAGAACGGTTCTATCCACTTTACAATATAACGCAAAATTCTATTGAGTTTGGTGTCTCCAAAATAGGTGGCAAATTGGATATAAGTCAAAAGACCCAATTCGAAGTCATTGACTCTATGTTATCTGAGTACGCAGTCTTGGGTTATGAGTATGGGTACTCTCTTGCGGAACCGAATTGCTTAACCCTATGGGAAGCTCAGTTTGGAGATTTTGTAAATGGGGCACAGATAATGATAGACCAATTTATATCCTCAGGAGAAAAAAAATGGTTGAGAATGTCTGGGCTCGTAATGCTACTTCCTCACGGTTATGAAGGTCAAGGGCCAGAGCACTCTTCTGCTAGATTAGAAAGATTTCTTCAGGCATGTGCAGAAGAAAATTGGATAGTGGCTAATGTTTCGACCCCAGCGAACTATTTCCATATATTGAGACGACAAATGCTAAGGCATTTTCGAAAACCACTTGTCATAATGACACCAAAGTCATTACTAAGAAATAAACTAGCTGTAAGTTCTTTGAAAGATTTCACAAATGGCTCGAGTTTCCATAGAATACTCAATGATGATGCTGAAACATCGAGTGACTTTAAGCTTTCCGAAGACAGTAAAATTAAAAAAGTAGTTATTTGCTCGGGAAAAATTTATTACGAACTATTTATGGAAAGAAACAAGAGAAATCTAAAAGAGGTGTATCTACTTAGACTTGAACAGTTGTATCCTTTTCCCTCACAATCAATGATTAAGGAGTTATCACGTTTTAAAAATGCGAAAATCACTTGGTGTCAGGAAGAACCACGGAACCAGGGAGGATGGTTTTTCGTAGAACCAATACTCGAGATGATTTTAGGTCATGTAAGCCATAGCTCTGGCAGGGTTGATTATGCTGGACGACAGTCCGCTGCTTCGCCAGCAACTGGTTTAGCTAAGCAGCACATTGAACAGCAGGGAAAACTGATTGATCAAGCTTTGGAATTTTAAGGCATTATTTAGGGGGTTATAATGATAGAGTTGAAAGTTCCTACATTAGGTGAGAGTGTAACCGAGGCAACTGTTGGTACTTGGTTCAAGAAGGCAGGCGACAACGTCGCGGTTGATGAAATGATATGCGAACTCGAAACAGATAAAGTCACTATCGAAGTACCAAGTACTATAAACGGTGTTATCTCAAAAATTATTGTTAAGGAAGGAGAGACAGTAGAGTTAGATGCAATACTGGCTATATTAGAGGAAGGCGCAGCAGAGGTAGAAACGAACGAAATGTCAAATATTAAAACTGCCGAAAAAAATATCCCTGAAAAACCAAAGAACTATAAAAACGCTCCTTCTGCAGAAAAGATAATGAAGGAAAAAAATATTGATCCGAGCTCCTTGAAAGGCTCTGGCAGAGAGGGTCGGATTATGAAAGAGGATGTAATTAGCTTGCCAAACAATCAAAATACAAAGACAAGCCCAACGCCCTCAATGGGATCAGAAGAAAAAGTAAAAATGACAAGATTGAGACAAACAATAGCTCGAAGGCTCAAAGAATCTCAAAACACTGCTGCGATGCTAACAACATACAATGAAGCAGATATGACGGCTATTCTAAAAATAAGAAGTGAGTTTAAAGATCAATTCTTCTCAAAACATGGGGTAAAACTTGGATTTATGTCATTTTTTGTAAAGGCTTGCTGTAAAGCTCTAGAAGAAGTACCCGAGGTTAATGCCCAAATAGATGGCGACCACATAATATACAAGCAATACGTCAATATGGGAGTAGCGGTGGGAACAGATAACGGTTTAGTTGTACCAGTTTTAAAAAATGCTGATGCCCTGAGCTTCTCTGATATAGAAAAGGAAATTAATGAGATGGGCTTACTAGCAAGAGATGGCAAGCTATCTATGGCAGATATGACTGGTGGAACTTTTACTATATCTAACGGTGGTATATATGGATCTCTAATGTCCTCTCCTATCCTCAATTCGCCCGAGTCAGGCATACTTGGAATGCATAAAATTCAAGAAAGACCGATGGCTATTGATGGAAAAATTGAGATACGACCTATGATGTATCTTGCCCTGAGTTATGACCATCGTATTGTAGATGGAAAGGGTGCTGTTACATTTTTAGTCAGGGTAAAAGAAAACTTGGAAGACCCCCGTCGATTATTGATTGATCTATAAATTTTAAAATTAAGGGTTTCAAATGGAAAAATTCGATGTGATAGTTATTGGTAGTGGACCAGGCGGATATGTGTGCGCAATAAAACTAGCTCAGCTGGGTATAAAGGTTGCTTGCGTTGAAGGGAATACTACACTTGGGGGTACCTGTTTAAATGTAGGGTGTATTCCCTCAAAAGCACTTCTAAACGCTTCCCACAACTATCACAATTCAGTAGAAAATTTTTCTAAAATGGGAATAGAAGTAGATCCACCTGTTGTGAACTGGAGTAAAATGCTTAGCTATAAAGAGAGTATGATAAAAGATAATACTAAGGGGATAGAATACCTATTTAAAAAAAATAAAATTACTCTAATAAATGGTTGGGCTAGCTTTCTCAATCAAAATACAATCAGCGTTGATAATAAAAATTTTGAGGCAACCTATTTTGTTATCGCTACTGGCTCTGAGGCTACGAGCATTAAGAACATTGAATTTGATGAAAAAGTGATTGTATCTTCAACTGGTGCATTGGAATTAAAGAAAATCCCAGAAAAAATGATAATTGTTGGTGCAGGTGTTATAGGTTTGGAAATGGGTTCAATATATAGTCGTCTTGGAACTGAAGTAACTGTCTTGGAATTCTTTGATAAAGTTTTAAATGGTATGGATCACGATATATCAAAAAACTTTAAATCTATATTGCAAAAACAGGGCTTTAAGTTCCACTTGAATTGCTCTGTTTCGATGATAGCAAAAGAAAAAAAAGGCGTGAAAGTTACTTTTGAGCAAGTAGAGTCCAATGATCATAATGAATTGTCTGCGGATGTAGTTTTAGTGGCTACAGGAAGAAAACCTTTCACTAAAAACCTCAAACTCGAAAACATTGGAGTGGTGTTGAATCCTAAAGGCCAAATTGAAACTGATAGCAATTGGAGAACAACTGCAACAAATATATTTGCTATAGGTGATGTGACATCAGGACCAATGTTAGCCCACAAAGCGGAAGAAGAAGGTATAGCCGTTGCTGAAATAATTGCGGGACAAGCTGGACACGTGAATTTTCAAGTAATTCCAAGCGTTGTTTACACTGATCCAGAGGTTGCTTCGGTTGGAAAAACAGAAAATGAATTAAAGGAAGAAGGTATACAAGTAAAAGTTGGAAAATTTTCATTTATGGGCAATGGGCGTGCAAAGACAGTTTTTTCCAATAGCGGTTTTGTAAAAATTATAGCCGACTCTAATAATGATAAAATTTTAGGCGCTCACATTATAGGTCCTGGTGCAGGTGATCTAATTCACGAAGTATGCGTTGCAATGGAATTTGGTGCGAGTACTGAAGATTTAGCAAGAACTTGCCATGCCCACCCAACTTTTTCAGAAGCGGTACGCGAGGCAGCGCTTGCTTGCGGGGTAGGTGCAATTCATTCTTGATATTTTGAAATCCTTTATTTAATTTCTTGCAAATTAATTAACAAACATTTATCAACATCCAAGGCAACTAATAGCTAGGAGATAAGGTAATGGCAAAAGAAGAATGGGGGACAAAAAGAATTTGTCCTGAGACCGGCAAACGCTTTTATGATCTTAATAATAGCCCTGTGATAAGCCCATATACCGGTAAAGAAATCACACTTGATAAGTCTACATCAGAAAAAACCAAAACAACTAGAAAAAGCGAAGAAAATTTAAAGGACTCAAAGTTTGAAGAGTCGGATGAATTGCTGACTATTGAAGATGGTTTAATATTGGAAGAGGAAGATGATTCTTCTGAATTAGATGACGAGCTTTTAGAGGAGGATGATCAGGATACAGTTCCGCTTGAAGAGATCACCGATGTTCCTTCCAATGAGAGTGAAGAAAACTAATTTCAAATAATTGTTTTAATGCTAAACTTTAATAAAAAGAAAAAGGGGCCATAGCTCAGCTGGGAGAGCGCTTGCATGGCATGCAAGAGGTCAGGGGTTCGATCCCCCTTGGCTCCACCAAGTAGCAAATGAAACAAGCACGTTTTGAAAAAGTAGAGCTCAATCAAATTTTACAACTTTACGGAGTAATGGTATCTCAAGGTCTGTGGAAAGACTACAGCATATCTTTTTTGAGAGAGTTTGTAGTTTTTTCTGTTTATAGAAAAAACTCTGACTGGGCTCTCTTTAGTATCAAGAAGACGCCCAAAAACTCAAAATACGGTAGACTTTATTCGTTGGTTGCAATGGATGGAAGAATAATAAAGTGTTCTAATGATCTAAAATCTACGCTAAGAGTATTAAAACATAAAGAGCTCAAGCTAAACTTAGTATAGGAATAAATCTAATGCGGGACTTTCAAAAACCTGACCGATCCGAAGTCTTTTCATCAAATGGAATGATAGCTACTTCTCACCCTCTAGCAGCAAAAATAGGGCTTGACGCCATGAGCAAAGGAGGAAATGCGATCGATGCAGCAATTACTGCTGCCCTTATGCTTGTTTTGTGTGAACCACAGTCTACAGGTTTATTTGGAGACGCATTTGCAATTATTAAATCAAAAAAATCTGAAAGTATTATCGGTTTAAATGGGTCCGGCATGGCACCAATGTCCTTGACTAGTGAAACCCTGCTCTCAAAAAATATGAAAGAAATTCCATTAAATAGTGCTCACGCTGTTACTGTTCCCGGTGCAGTAGCTCTTTTTGAAGAGGTTGCAGAAAAGTTTGGGGATTTAGGTTTAAAAGAACTATGCACAAAGCCAATAAAATATGCTGAAGAGGGTGTAGTAGTGAGCCCCCGTGTTTCCTTTGACTGGGAAACACACAGAAAAAAGCTCATTGGGTCATCTGAGAAGTTTTATCTAAATTCTGGAAAGCCATATAAAGCCGGTTCTTTATTTAAAGCACCCATGCAGGCTGAGGTACTAAGACAAATAGCTGCTCACGGCTCAAAAGGTTTTTATCAGTCAGATATTACAATTGACCTTGTAAACTCTTTAAGGGAGTTAGGCGGAGTACATACCCTCGCTGATTTCGACAACGTTAAAGTTCAATATGTTGATCCAGTTTATGCAGGTCTGAAAGATGGAAGTACATTAATAGAGTTGCCCCCAAATGGACAGGGTGTAACAGCTATAATGATGAAGAAACTAATGGAATATTGTAATATTGAGAAATTTAATGCTGGCTCCTATGAAAGAGTTCACTTAGAGGCTGAAATAGCTAAATTAGCATATTCTGCAAGGAATAACTTTATTGGAGATCCCAGTTTTTCAGAAATCAAACAAAATGTATTTTTAGACGGATCATATTTGGAACAATTGTCGAAAGAGGTATCTTTAGGAAAATTATTAAATGACAATCTCCAAGACAATTTTTTTACTCGAAATAAAGATACTGTCTTAATTTGTGCAGCAGATAATGCAGGAAATGCAATATCCTTGATTTTCTCGACTTTTCATGCATTTGGTTCAGGCTTATGTTCTAAAAAATATGGCTTGCTTTTTCACAACCGTGGCGCTGGCTTTGTTTTAAAGAAAAATCACCCAAATGAATTGTTAGGTGGAAAAAGACCTCTGCACACTATAATTCCTGCCATTCTTAAAGAAAAAGATGGGAGCATGATGCCATTTGGGGTTATGGGTGGGCAATACCAAGCAAATGGTCATGCGAGAATACTAAGTAATATAAAAGATTACGGCATGGAATTACAAGAATCTTTAAACTTTCCAAGAAGCTTCTATTTCGATGGAGTATTAAATTTAGAACGAGGTTACCCCAAAGAAACAAGAGACAAACTATTAAATATTGGTTATAAAGTTGAAGAAGCAACTATTCCTATCGGTGGGGCACAATTAGTCCGAATTGACTCTTCTGGTGTATTGGTAGGTGCGTCGGACCCTAGAAAAGATGGATGTGCACTGGGATGTTAGTTCGCCCTCAATGCATTATATCCGATAAAAGATATCGACCCTCAGATAAGCGACCGAATAATTGCTTTACTTCGGGATGCCCGATGGGCTCTCCACTGTCATCGTAAAGTAAATTTTGTTCAGATACGTAAGCAATGTAATAACTCGAATCGTTCTCAGCCAAAAGATGGTAGAATGGCTGGTCTTTTTTCGGCCTATGATTTTCAGGGATCGAATTCCACCATTCCTCAGTGTTATCAAAAGTTGGATCTACGTCAAATATAACTCCCCTAAAAGGGTGTATTCGATGTTTTACAACCTCCCCTATAGAAAATTTTGCATTTCTGTTTAGCATTTTCAACCTTCTAGATCAAAACCTTTGACTTTTAGATAATCGAATTTAAAAAAGATACAAGACAAAAACTATTCAATAATAAAATAACTAGCAATCTAAATACAATAACTTTCTATGTTAAAAAAAACTTTTTTCATTTTTATTCTGCTCAATTCCTTCCTAATCTCTGGCTGTGTGGGTATTCCAAAAAATCAGGAAGATGCATGCTCAATAATAAATCAGAAAAAAAGTTGGCGATCTGCATTAAAAAAGACGGAAAGAAAATGGGGGGTTAGCCCAGGAATGCAACTTTCATTTATAAAAACGGAGTCCAATTTCCGACCGACTGCTCGAACTCAAAGGAAGTATTTTCTTGGTTTAATCCCCTCAGGCAGAATTTCATCAGCCTATGGATACTCTCAAGCGCTAGATGGAACATGGAAAGAATATAAGAGAAGCACTGGAAATAAATATCACAGAAGATCTAATTTTGCGCACTCAACAAACTTCATCGGATGGTATGTGGATAAAACTAATAGATTGTTAGGAATATCGAAAAACAATGCTTACCTTCAATATCTTGCCTATCACCAAGGTCAGGCAGGATTTAAAACAGGGGCGTACAAAAGTAAAAAAGGCCTGTTAGCGGTGGCAAAAAAAACGGCTAGTAATAAAAAAATATTTGATAGGCAGCTTAAAAAATGCATGTAGCTCTCAAATTAAGGTTGACTAGACTACCATGTCTTTATAACGTTCACTTAGTTGAAAAACACAAAGAAATTTTATAATGAATGAAAACTCCAAAAAAGTGAATTTGGAAAAATTAGATAAAAAATTAGAGGAGTTTAAGTCTAAAAAAGAAAGAGATGGTCCAAGACGACTGAGAACTCAAAACGACGGATGGAGGATGGTTATTGAGCTTGTGACAGGGATGCTTTTAGGCATAGGCTTGGGTATGGCGATTGACTACCTTGTCGGGAGTGAGCCAGTATTTTTGATAGTATTTTCTCTTCTAGGGTTTATTGCTGGGGTGAAGACAATGATAGCTACAGCAAAAAAAATGAATGAAACGAACAACTTATAGCGTATAAATAGATGGAAAAACAGTCAGCTTTTAATATTCACCCGATGGATCAATTTATAATAGATCCCATTCTAACAGGAGAGAGCTTGGAATGGTATTCTTTTACAAACCAAGCCTTATGGATGCTTATTAGTTTAGCGTCAATATCATTTGTCTTTATATATGGATCACGTAAGCATCAATTAGTCCCCGGGCGTCTACAGTCTGTTGCTGAACTAATGTATTTTTTCATTAGAGATATGATTATCGATATAGCTGGGCAAGAGGGGCTTAGGTACTTTCCATATATATTTACCTTATTCATTCTAATATTGTTTGGTAACGTTCTAGGTCTATTGCCCTATAGTTTTACTTACACTAGTCATATCGCAGTAACAGGGTTTCTTGCGCTCTCCGTTTTTATTGCGGTTACGGTAATAGGTTTTCTGAAGAATGGTTTTGGATTTTTTAGTCTTTTTTGGATAAGCAGTGCCCCTCTAGCCTTAAGGCCTATCTTGTTGATCATAGAGTTAATATCTTATTTTGTAAGACCTGTGAGTCATTCTATAAGACTTGCCGGAAACATGATGGCGGGACATGCAGTTATAAAGGTATTTGCAGGGTTTGCTGGAGCCTTAGGATTGGGCGCAATAGCACCTATATTTGCAATTACAGCAGTTTATGGACTCGAAATGCTTGTTGTAGTAATACAGGCGTATGTGTTTACTATATTAACTTGCGTTTACTTGAATGATGCTTTGCATCCAGGTCACTAATAATTTTTATAAAGGAGCAATATTATGGTTGATGGAAACTTAGTAGAAATGGGAAAGCTTATAGGCGCAGGTCTAGCCTGCACAGGAATGGGCGGAGCAGCTATAGGAGTTGGGCACGTTGTAGGAAATTTCCTTTCAGGCGCTCTTAGAAACCCGAGCGCAGCCTCTGGTCAGACTGCAACAATGTTCATAGGTATTGCATTTGCAGAAGCTTTAGGAATTTTCAGCTTTCTGGTTGCATTACTATTAATGTATGCGATGTGATTAGTAATTAAACCTTAATGGCCTCGACTTCAAACAATAGTACGGTGGGGATGCCTCAACTTGATTTCTCCACCTTTCCTAACCAAATATTTTGGTTGGTTGTTTTTTGCGTTGTATTGTTTGCTATAGTGAAGTTTTTTATTATTCCAAGAATGGAAGATATTTTCGCAAACCGAAGAAAAATTATTGACGGGAATATAGCAAAAGCTGAAGAAATTAGGCATAGAGTGAATGAGATAGAAAAGCAAATTGAGGAGGAGCTTCAAAAAGCTAAGTCGCAGTGCGATGAAATTATGAACACTAGTGGAAATAATATCAAAGAACAAATGGCTACAGCATTAGAAGATAGCAAAATGGCCACTTCTCAG
>CACAFI010000004.1 GCA_902531755.1 uncultured Alphaproteobacteria bacterium | reverse complement strand
TAAAGCAACCATTAGAAATCTCGTCTTTATTCTCATTCTCAACTGCTTTCTGCAAATCCTCACATAGCATTTTGACCTTGCTGTCATCAGGCCAAGTTTTACGACACTCATTGACTGTATCTTCAAGAATTGAACTAGGTCTTAAAGGATTTAAACTCATTAATAAGCGACCAAATTGCTTTGTTTCCTCTAATCGTCTAGTAAACTCTTCTATGTGAATTTTATTATATACATCTGGGTCTAGTATTTTGAAGAGAGAAAGGAAGTTATCCGGATTACTTGCAGGAGGTGTTGCAGTTAGAAGAAATAATCCCCGAACATCTGAAGCAATTTTAATTAGTTTTTTTCTTGATTCTAATAATTCATTTATAGAGTTGTCTACCAAATGGTGGACTTCATCTATCACTAATATATCTGGTGCTCTATTTATATTTCTCAAATCATTATGTGAAATGCACTCGAAATTATCTCCAAATTGACTTAAGCCTATTTTATTAGACAGTTCATCATGCCACTGATCGCAAAGATGCTCGGGTGAAACTATCAGGGTTTCTGTATTAGGATCATCTATCAAATGCTGGCGTAAAATTAAGCCAGTTTCTATTGTTTTTCCCAAGCCAACTTCATCAGCAAGTAAATACCGTTGTATGGGATCACTTAATACCCTCTTTACACATGCTATTTGGTGTACAGCAAGTTCGATATTTGCTGATGTGAAAGACGTAACTCCATGTGATGCTCTTTTAATATCAGAAATTACTTTTAGAAATTTTTTTCGCCTGTCATGAAAATATTGGCTTTCACAACCGTGAGAACTAAGAATTTTTACTGGATCCTCTTGAGGTGATCTCCAAGATCTTACAAAAATATCTCTTTCATTATAGTCTTCGCTTTTTCCGCCATTGAACCGTAGTTCATATATGATCGAGTTATCTTGATCTTGAATATAATTTACAATCCTCCCTATCTTCGGAAAATTGTCTTTAAAAACGTATGCCCTGGTCTCTTTTGTAAGAACTCCACGTTCGATCATTCCTGACTTAACAGCACCCTGATAACTACATCCCAACTTTTCAACCTGTGTTCTTCCTAACGAAAAAAAAAGATCTATTTCACAATCGTCAGAGGAAGAAGATTTCACTTTCCCTATTAAATTTTTATCTGGGATAAAGACAAAAGTACCTTCAATCATTATTCGAGACCTAAGTAAGTTTACTCTTTAATAACTTCAGAGTGATTCTAGTATAAGTTTAACTAAAGTTTTCTTATTTCTCAAATTGCTGATTTATCTCACATTAATGTATTTGTGCGCCTGTATACTGATACGCCAGTTATTCTCTAGGGCTTTTTCAATGCATAACTCTGTAGCTTTTTCGCTAACACTGAGTGGTTGCAACCAAATTATTTTTGAACCTAAATCGTGCAACTCTACAACCTCTTTTAAGTGATCTATATCTTTTTGTTTTCCAACAGGATATTTAATTTCATTCGCTCTTTTGTAGGAGGACTCTAAAACTTCGTAACCTCCTTGGATTGATTTGCCAATTTTTGGACTGACCGTTACCCAAGTTTTATCACTGGTTCTTATCTCAAAAGTACCGGATGTTTCGATCTGGGTAGAATATCCTTTCTGATGAAGAGTTTCCGTAATATCCGTGAGATCATAAATACAGGGTTCACCTCCTGTAAACACAACATGGTTCATTTTATTTTGGTCAACTAATTCTACAATCTGATCGTTATTAAGATTTACATACCTACTATCGCCCTCACCTTTACTAAAATCTAAGGAATTTTTATCGATTATTTCTTGAATGTTATCTGTCTCATCTTCGGGGTTGAGATCCCAAGTATATTTAGTATCGCAAAAACCACATCCTACAGGGCACTTCTGAACACGCAAGAAAAAAGAAGGCGTTCCTATGTAGGTTGCCTCTCCTTGAATTGTGGCAAAAAATTCATTTATTGGAAGTTGATTATTCAAATTCATGGTCACTTCTATGCCCTATTTTCATTGCCATATTACTTTCTTTTTCCCTAACCTCTACTTTAGAACACCATATTCTGTGTTGCTCCCCATATTCTTTTAAAAAAATGGTATTTATATATTCGTATAAATAGGCAGCTATCCCCTCACAACTAGTCTGTTCAACCTCAACGATCTTAGCTATTCCTTTTTCTCCAAGTGAAACAAGCAACTCTTTTTCTGGGTCGTCCTTTGCCACCAATAAAGTATGATCGAACCAGTCCTCTAGTTTTGCCTTTAAAGGTCTCAGACCACCAAAGTCCATCACCCAATCGCGGGCATCTAAATCATCAGTTTCAAACTCAAAGTGAAAACTCATACTGTACCCATGCATTAAATTACAATGCCCATCAGCTTTCCATTGTCTATAAGCTACAGAACCGAGATTATTATATGTCTTAGTTGAAATATAAGTCATGTGTCACTCATCCCCTATCCAGCATTATTTTGCCATTTAACATATCCGTCTTTTCTCAATGCGCATGAAGGACACTCCCCACACCCATAACCCCATTCGTTTAGATTTCCTCTTTCACCTAGATAACAGGTATGAGAGTCACTTTTAATCAGCTCAACCAATTTTTCTCCGCCAAGATCAAAAGCCATTTGCCATGTCTCTGCCTTATCTATCCACATTAAAGGAGTAATGATCTCAAATTTTTTGTCTGTTCCTAGTGATAAAGAAGACTGTAGCGCATCCATTGTTTTACGCCGACAATCTGGATAACCCGAAAAATCGGTTTCACACATACCACCGACTAAATATGAAATATCACGTCTATAGGCAACAGCAGTAGCAAGCGTGAAAAAGTAGAGGTTTCGACCAGGAACAAAGGTGTTTGGCAATCCAGATTCTGTAAATTCAATCTTCATATCAGCGGTCATTGCAGTATCACCAATTTGACTGAGGTTCTTCGCATCAATTAAGTGATCGTCTCCGAGTTTTTTTGCATCCTCAGTGAATATCTCTCTAACCTTTTTTAGAAAATCTTTTCTAACTTCTAGTTCAATCTTATGCCTTTGCGCGTAGTCAAAACCTATAGTTTCTACATGATCATAATTTTTAAGTGCCCAAAACAAGCAGGTTGCACTGTCTTGTCCCCCACTAAAGAGTACAATTGCTTTTTTCATATTGCCTCCGCTTTCAAAGTATCTTTTCTCAATTCACTTGTGAGACATGAATAAAGATAATCACTGAGTTGTCTTATATCTTTCGGAACATTTTGGATTTCTGACCACTGCTTGGGAGTCGGTTTAAAATCCCATATACCAGAACTCCAAGCTGTAAATGGTTTGACAATATTTAGTATATCAATAAAGCCGCCTTTTGTTTCTTTTGCTTGCAACGTAAATGCCGCATCCATCAAATGACCGAGTGCCGTGATCCCTGCACCATGTATTAATCTTGATGTTCGCGGGTTATGTGTCCCAAGGATTCTGCCCTTATCGTCTTTTTTGTACCAATCATCCTCGAATACATGCACCACACCCTCGAAAAAGTTATTAATTAGTTCAAAACAACCTTGCTCGCCCTTCACTCTAAAGATATCTCTCATTGCCCCGTGTGATCTACTATTCATAATCACTTTTTGGACTGCATTGGGTGAAATTACCCCCATAGGGTTTGTATGAATCTTAATCAAACTGTTAAAGACACTGTCTTTTGAAAAATTGAGCTCCTGAGTTAAATGTGATGCAAAACTTCTACTTGATAACCTGGGTGGCAATCCATCAACAGTCGGAAGCAGTTCGTAGATCAGGTCTTTTGACAAGGGCTTGGTATTATTGATTAGGATAAATTGTCGTTGCAGTTCGTCTTCGTCTTTGCAAATTAAAGCTGATACAAATACCTCAAATTTCTTTTCATCTAACATCGATAGAGCGCTAAACCTTTGCTGCCCGTCTACGATTAGCCCTACTTGTTGATCACGCAACTCAACTTCCAATACTCCTGATTTTCTATCCTTTGAGGACTTAAACGTAACCCCTTCTGTGAAGGCTAAAATGATCGCATTTGGTAAAACAGCTTGATCTGTTTCTAAATAATCATGTATCTCATGAATATGGTTTCCTATCTGGCTTCGTTGAAAGCCAAATAATTCCATGTTCTCTCCTCTTCCAACTCTAGAAATTCGTGCAATTTTTGATATTTTCTCAGCAGTTGCTACGAAACTTAGAACAGTGGAGTCATCAGCTTGTTTTGCCACTAAACAATCAAATGACAATGTCTTCATCTTAATTCACCTTTTAACTCTCTTACACGATCTCCATAAACGCTTAGGTTATGCATCCCTCGACGCCTATTTCTATTATTTCCCCGAAATATAATCACTTCTACTCCTGCTTGTTGGCAGATTTTACACTTACAATATTTCCATGGTTGCTTTTTAAGGGTGGGTTCAACTCTGCTGGTTAAAACCTGAATTTCTTTATTTACTTTGGTAGGATCAGTCTTTGACTTATCGGCATTAATCAGTGCCCAATAATCTCTAAGAACTTCCAACGTGTTTTTTGTTGTTGTTTCGCCTTTGTCAAAAGCTCTCACCTCTTTAATAGCTTGTTTCTCTAGCTTCACAGCTTTCTCTAATTCAAGTTGACCACTTTGTACCATCTTTTTAAGAGGGTTGGATGAAAGCACTTGTGGAATTCTTATAGCTGTAAAATACTCAAAATTTTCACCAGTCCATGTAAAGTAATTCGTTCGACTATCTTTAAAAGCTCTCAGTAATGGGCTTGTAGTATCAATACTATTCAGGCCGTTACCAATAAACTCATGCACTTGATCCGCTTTTGCAAACCCTAGAATATGCACCTCTGTTTCTTTTGGAATAACAGATCGAACAGCATTTAATGCACTCTTTATTTGATCTGCTTTTAATGGAACCATACCTCCCAAAGCTACATATTTGTATCCCATTTTGATGAGCTTTTCCGCAGCCTCTGCCATTGTTTTAGGTGTCCAACCATGTATCACTCCCACTGGTGTAAAATGGTTCCCTATTCTTTTGTTCGCTTTTTCTATAAACTCTGCTGCATTTTCGAGTGTTATTTGCTGCCGACGTTTTACTTCTTGATCATCAAAAGTGATGTCGAACTCCGTATCAACAAAATCAAATATTATGTGGTCTGGTGAACATCCATGTGTAAATTGACCATCGGCGTAAAACTCTATGATTTCCTCTACACTAAATGGAGGCACTTCCTGGTTGGCATAGGCAAACGCTCCACAATCCCCCCACATTACTGTATTAGGGTATTTTTCTTCTTCAAATCTGAGAAATTTTCTGGCGCCCTCACGTTTGAAACGCATCTCCTGTCCTTCGGAATATTTTCCACCTATATTTCCGTCATGAAATAACCCTTTTGATACAAGTAAACCATCGTATGGGGCATACCCCAGCATCTCATGCGTATACATATCATCCCAATACGGTTCACGTTCAGGGGAAGATCGATCCTTCACAAAATCATAATCTGGATCCACCAAGTCCATATTCTCAGCAAAGACAAACTTCATTTAAAGACCTCGCGATGCAACATAATCAAGTTGCACTAAATGATCTTTTAGCATCCGCTTGTGCTTTGTTACTGCCTGAATTTCATTCCACTTCATTGCAAGTCCATCCCACTCCCCTTTTGTCCAGGCGCACTGTGGTTTAATTGCCATAAGAGCATCCTTAATATTCTTTTTAAACTCATCATCCTTACGCAATCTTGGAACAATTCTGTCCATCAAAACTCCCATTGCCTCAATTCCGGCTGAGTGCATTAATCGACTGTCTGTTGGTGGCAAGCCCCATGCTTCTGGGAACACTTCTTTAACAGCACTCCAAAAAACAGACATTATCTCATACATCTCGTTTACATTTGCTGATGTGGTTGCCCCACCTTTGTGAAGCGCTAGCGCTCCATAATTTTTTAAGCTCGCTTCTGCCACCGTTATCAGTGCTGTATCGGTTATTACTCCCTTATCTCCTTCACTGTCTGATGGTCTTTTTATTAATCCAAAAAATGGAGAGCCCTTTGTTCGTGCTAGTGCATTTACTAATTCAGATGGAATACGTCTCGGTGATAAATCAGAGGGCATGGGAGTATTAATTTCGGGAAGTAATTCATCGATCAAACGTCGAGGTAATGGCTTTGCTTTATTCACCAGTACAAACTGCTGCCTTTGCATCTCAACATCAGGACATCTAAAACCAATCACAGGGACCTTAATATCTACCTTTTGTGCTTTGAAGAGAGCAGTTGACCGTTGCTGCCCATCAACAATCCATGCCGCCCTTTGTCCTTCTGGTCGTACGGGTAATTCGATCACTCCGGGTTCTGATGTTTGTAAAACACCCTCTGGTACAGGGCCTCGTGATTGTTTAAATTCTACGACCGGATCAAATGCTAGAATAATAGCATTTGGAAACAAAACATCCTTCTGGTGCAGATATTCAACTATGCCAGAAATATGATTTTGTATGGATTTTCTCTGAAAGCCTTTTAATTCTCCTGCATCATCTCGTGAAATACGTGTTATATCCGCTATTTTGAAAATATCTCGCCCATCGATAAAAAATGAGTAAACCTCATTTTCTCCTTGATAGGTCCGTAACGCTCTTATTTTGATAAAATCAGTAGACATTCTGTTTCTCTTCTCTTGATCTATACAGCTTGGCGAACCTTTTTTCTTCACAGGCAATGTTTAGTTCATGACGAAAATATTGACGCAAACGGTTTACAGACGCGAATTTTGCTGCGTGGTCATTTATTTTTTGAATAATCTCTATGTCAGTTAATTTTTTGTTGTTTAATTTGAGGGGTTTCCTCCACGTTTTCATATCCCTTTCAACAGATTTGATTGCATCATCAATAGAACAATCCTTCAAACGCTTAAGAAAATCAGCATGCGTTCGTTGCGCAAATTCGGACTTTGTTCCTCTTAAGGGGCTATCCTCACTATCAAACACCTCTGTATAGGGTGACAAATATGCACCCAGTCCTTTTTTAGCTAAGTACTCCCGGTTTCCGGAGAAAATTAAAAGGTTTGCTGAAATATTCAGTAACTCTTCAGATAACATTTCTAGATATGGCAATGTAAGACTTATTAGTATACAATCATCTTTAGATGCCAAAGAATTAAACGACTTTTCACTATATTTGCCCTTGGTTAGGGTTAACCACCAATTTGATAAGGCAATTGGTTCATTTATAAAATTGGTTAACGATACCTCTCTATCTTTTGCCACTGTCAACGCATACGAAACAACTTTTCTCTGTGCATGAACTAACCCTAAACCTCCTGACACAAAGTATAGGTCTTCTCCAGAACCGTATTTCTTTATATTTTTAATCCCTTTACTGGAATAAAGATCAGAAGCAAGTGCTTGCGGATTTGAACCATTCACTTCATTAATCCATTTTTCTGAAAAAACTTTTAAAGTATCCTTACCTTTTTTTGGGACTAAAACCGGTTCAATTGATTTCGTAGCACTGCAATGTGTAATAGATAGTATACGCACTTTTGATTCTTTCAAAAATAACTATCTCCTTTTTTAGCAAAATAATTGTAAGTTATTCAATGTTTTTTTTCAATTTTTTGAAATAACTTACATTATAAAAAAATTATTCACTGCAAGTTAATTGCTACTTATGAATCAAAAAACTTTGTCCCTTTCTTTCTGCAACTCTTGAGATAATCCATCACCATATACTTCCCACCCCATGGTATGCCTAAACTCTGAATATCTTTTTTCTTCGGCTATCCCTTCATTACTCGATGAAAGTGGGTCAGATATTTCAATCAACCCAACTCCAAGTCGCGTCACATTTGATCTTGGAGTGGATTTATATCCTAATTTATGCTGCAAAAATCGTACTAATGGATGCCTTCCTGTTTGCCCAATGTAGACCTTTTTCCCTTTCATTTCTTGGGTTCTTGGTTTTACTTTATTATCCAAAAGGATAGTATAAACATAGTTATTACCATCTTCTTTGATCCCATGTTTCTCTATTATTTTATTAAAGTTTCTCTTCCATTTTTTTGATCCGGAATAAAATCTGCTTAAAATTTCACTTATAGGTTGAGTGTCCCAAAAATAAAATAAGCATGTTTTTCTTAAACAACTGCTCAAAAATTCATTTTTTTCTAACAAACTCTGGCAAATGGGACAGTGTTTCATAACCTTACATTATCAAAATTATTATAAATTATCCATTTAACAAAAAAACATGCAAAAATGTCATTGACATCAAAAAATGTTAATGTTACATCGTTTAATGTAAATGACATTTGGAGATGTAAGTGAACAAACTGCAGGACGAAATACATTGGGAAGGATCGACAGAGGACTTTGCTCTCTTATGTGAGAAATGGCTCGGACTAAAAAACATTGCGCCTGGCAAATCTTCTGTATCCATTAGGTTGGTTCGCGATTATGTCGCTAGAGGAATATTAGATAAACCCATTCAAAGTGGAAAAGAGGTTTATTTTTCATACAAACAAATAGTGCAGTTTTTGGCATGTAAGCATCTTATCGATGAAGGGTACTCACTCCGTAGGATAACTGACGATATTAGACTTTCAGATATTGAGGAAATACGGAGTTGGATTCCAGGAGAAACATCCGATCGTGCTTTGGGCCTCATTAATAAATTCAAAAAGGCATCAAGATATGAAGAAGACCGGAGCACTGAGTATAGTCTCGCGAGTATGGCTCCCGAATATGATAAAAAAGAAATTCTTGATAGATTGGAGTCGGCACGAGCACCATCAAGTTATCATGAACGCACAAAAAGACGTGCACGTTATAAAATTGATCAGGATCCAGGGACTTTTAATCAGTATTTCGACGCAGTAAAGGAATTTGATAAAGATTTTTCAAAAGTAATAAAACAAGACTTAACAGCCATTCAATTAAAGTCATGGCTTATACTATTCATCGATCGATTAAAGCTTGAGGGCTTGACGATTGAAGAAGCGGAAGAAATTGGGGAGGCAATTAAATCAGCACTGATTAACCAAGCCAAACTTCCAGATAGAGACACATTTATGAAGAAGGATAAATAGTCTCAAAAAAGAAAAACTTCAATTTTTCGACACTGTTTGAAAATTCAGTGAACAGGAGAGGTTTGTAAAATGGAAAGGAAAAAAAATGATTGATTTAAAGATAGTACCACAAAAACCGGCAGTAATAGAGGGATATGAGAACGAACTTCACGCCCTCGTAAAAATAAACAAGGAAGAAGCTACAAACAATTTACGGACAAATGGTGTCCCTCTTAATATTGCGATTGTGATCGATAAATCGGGATCCATGGCGGGAAGACCGTTAGAGGAAGCAAAAAGAAGCGCTGCCTATATTATTGACAAAATGCGGGAACAAGACAGAGTTGCTATAGTTGCCTACGATGATCGTGTGGATATGGTTTTACCTTCACAAAAAGTTACAGATAAATTTAGAATAAAAGCAGCACTTGAACACATCCATTCTGGTGGCGCCACCGACCTTCACAAAGGTTGGTTAACGGGCGCAGAAGAAGTTGCCAGAAATAAATCCTCTAACAGCTTAAACCGCGTCTTACTACTATCGGATGGCAATGCAAACCGAGGTGAAGTATCTCCCATTAATATTCAAAATCAATGTGGGCAGTTAGCCGAGGAGAGCATAGTTACTTCTACATACGGCCTGGGTTTCTCCTTTAATGAGGAACTCATGATAAGTATGGCTCGATCTGGACTAGGGCAAAGCTATTATGGTGAAACTGCCGATGATCTCCTTGACCCTTTTCAAGAAGAGTTTGATCTTCTTATAAATACCCTAGCTTGGAACATTCGACTTACGGCAGAGGTACCTGACTTTGTAAAACTTGAACTACTAAATAAATCAAAAACAGTAAGCGGAAGATCTAATACTTGGCATCTTCCTGATTTAGCTGAAGGAGGCGATGTTTGGGCGTTATTTAAACTAAAAATAAAGGATCAGAATGATGGACTTCAAAAGATAGAAGTTCTTCGTTGTAATATTACGTATGAGTGCAAAATCGACGATCAATCAAAAAAACAATCGGTTGGTCCGGTAAAGCTTATTATCGATAGAGTGTCTCCCACAGCATTTAATGCGATCTCAGAGGACGAAGAAGTTAAGAGACGTATTGATGAATTGCTTTTTGCGGGTCTTCAGGAAAGAGCAAGGATGGCAGCACTCGAAGGAAACTGGCACCGTGTCAATGAAATACTAAATGAAAGTCGACGAATTGCCGGTTCTAACGAGTGGTTAAATGAGTCACTGGGTGAACTTACTAAATATGCTTTTAGAAGACAGACCGATCACTTCAGCAAAGAAGCAATGTATTCATCTGAAAAGATGCGTCAACGCTTGAGTAGTCACGATGAACTTGCTTCATATAGTTACTCACCATCAGAAGAATTTGATAAGAAGGCTTATTTGAGAAGAAAGATCGCTCGTGGAAAAAGAATGGGTTAACAACTAAAAATAATAATAAAATTGGGGGTTCTCTCTAATAATCAATCAGAGAACCCCTAAAAGCACTGTCATTTATGGCTTTGCAGTTATCATACTCACGAGCTGACTTGATATAACCTTCTTCCATAGACATGTTGCATAATTGTTCTTGAAACCAACAACCTGAGAGAAACAGCAACAAGACCAAACAAACTCCAAACGTAAAAAATCTATTTATCATTTAATTTGTAAAACTACAAAGTGGCATCAGGTCGAATTTTTGTTTTCCACCGGATCTCTTAAGTTTCCTGTTTCAGAGTTCAAAAAACTGCAAACTAACCTGCCGTTTGAAAACTTTTCACTTGCATCAGTTGACAAAGGAGATTGGGGGGGTTTGTCTTATTCTTGTGGGTTTCCCTTCAGCATCTTCACTACTAAAATAGTAGGTAAGCACTAATGATGTTTTAAATGTAGTACAGTTCACTCTAAAAAAATTTTTTTCTGATTTTTCATTATCATAGGTTTTTTTTGAAATATTTTCTGAGTTGGAAAAAATGCACAACATCTTTTTCTCTATGTAAATTTTCAAAATCAACATATTGAAAATATTGCTTCATTCGATCTGGTCCCGTACCGATTAATGTCCAACCCAGGACAGATGATGGCACTCCTAATAAGATGCACACGGACGCACACGCGGCGATATATTTCATTATTTTGCCTTACCTTATACTGCTCTTTTCTGCCAATTTTATAGATATTAAAAAAATTTCTCAATTCTTTTAATAGCAAAAATGTTTTCCCTATCATCGCGTCTCTAAAATGACAGCGTATATAAAATGGCAATATATATTATCGCTATGGTATAGAGTATTTCAGTTGACTTGATCATTTAAACCCCAAAATAAAACGGCTAAATTTCATAACTGACAGCACCGGTTTTTAGGATAAAACTGGTGGTTTTGTAACAATTTACAACATCGACGAAATAACCTTTTTTTCTTTTCATTAAATGTTTACGCAAACTATCGTTGAGCATTGCATGATTGTCATTTATCCACGTTTGACAATCTCCTTTAGATAAAAATCTTTTATTTTTGAATTCCAAATACTCACCCGGTTGCTTATTTACTGACTTCAATTTTGCTACCACAAAAAACTCAACCTCTTTTGGGATAGTTCGACTATTCTTCTTATTGTCCAACTTAGAGATTTCACTCTTTTGCATCGGTGAAAACGCATTGTATGGTTTGTCGCTTGTCACACACCCTAAGAGTAATCCAAAAACTCCTATTAAAATTAACTTAAAAAAATTTCTATTAAACATATTTAGTCCTTTTATACTTCTTAAACTACTAAACGAACATCGAACGTTTTTTATTGTGTGAAGAAAGATACCGTAATAATTCTACACATTAGACAGGTATATTTGTGGGATTTGGGGCCTTTAACTGTACATTCCTACGCTTCTAAGTTATAGACCCCCGTTAATCAATTGGTCGTAGGTTCGATCCCAACCGCCGGAGCCAACTAAATCAGTAACTTACAGCGTTTGTCGCCAACTTCGTCGCCAAGAATATAGGAATGGTCGTAGGGAAATTTTTACAACCACTTTTTATTAATAAGTTAGGAAACTTAGGCAATACCTTTAAAAACTCGAATGATTTATCTGCCTCAGTTTTTATTTAATCATAATAAATTTCGGTATATTATGATTATTTTACATCCTATAACGGTGGGGATACCGTCTGTGTTTAGATTTTGGAAATCTAGTAGCGAAAAATTACGCGAAAAGAGGCAAGAGTATTTGCTGCATGAGGAAGTTGTGCAGGAGTTGAAGCAAGGAAAAAAAAATGAGGGTGTTTATGCTAAAGCATTTGCAGATGCTAAAGGAAATTTAGATGCAACAAAAGCCATATATATAGATTTGATAGTAGACGAGAAAAAATTACAAAAAAAAGTTGTAGAAGAAAAGAAAAGTAAAGAAGATCAGGCAGATAGGAAAGAAAAAAACAAACTAAAAAAGGAGGAAAAAAGAAAACGGGAACGGCCAGGCAAAATTACGATGCTTGTATTTATTTTCTTAAACGTTTTTCTTATCTTTATCGCTAAACAACTTGAGTACTAACTATACCTTATCTATCATGCCGTCGCCAAAATAATTACTCGTCCATTTCGCCTTTCCGCATCCTGTTTTTAAAGCTGTATCCAGGAACACATAGTTGTCATTAAGGAACTGGTAGCATTGACTTCGCGTCGAAAATTCTTTTTGTTTAAACTCAGTTAGTTCATTTTCATCTCCATTAACCTGGGGATTAAAAATGATTAGTTGAGCAAAGACGATCCATGTTGCATTACTAACCATTATATCTTCCTCTTCTATTTCTTTCTAATAGCCATAGTGTAAAAAAAAGTAAGATTAGAGATGGTTGCAGCAGGATGAAAATTAAAATGTTTATGAGATTATACCCAAGACCCGTTAAATCTCCCCATACTTTCAAAACATCAACGCACCACCAAAAGACCAGATCAATAAAATTCATGAATCCAAAAAATTTAATCTCTAAAAGATTATTAATCGCCTCCTCTGCTTCAATGACATTATTAGGCAAACTATCTATTAATGATGGCTTTGTTATCGGAACTTTTACGTCCATTATTTTTTCTCCTTAGCCCAAGTTACTTTCGAAATCGTATTTTTTTATGGAAGACGGTCACAATGGTATCGTCTTTTGCAATAACTACCACGCCGTCTATTAATGCCGCCTTTGCTGGGGAAAGCACATTTTCTTGAATCAATTTTTTAACTTTACGTTTGGAAATAAATTGTGAAATACAACTCTCATTCGCATGTTTATATTTGTCAGAATATTCCAAAATAAAGTTTACAACCCATGGCCTTATTCCTCTTTGCTGTGATCGTTTGATGGCATGATTTGAAAAATTATTTTCAATGATAACACTCATAATTTTATCCCTTTTTTGTTACCTATTTCACTAAACGAATTAGGCAGGACAATTATTGTGTTTAAAAAAAAAATATTTACACAAGACCATTTTGATCTTGAAAATCGCTTCTTTTGGCACAGTCTACGTATAGGATGGTCCCATCTGGATAAAACTTTTTAATATGATTTTCCAATGTCTCAAAAACGAGATCATTTTCTTTTGATAAGTAACTTTTGCACTCCCTGTGTGTTTTAAAGAGACCTGGCTTATAACTCAAATTCTTGGTTTCGCCCTCAATAAGAATTGAAGCAAATAAAATTATCAAACTCATTTTGTAGATCCTTTTCCCATTCAATTAGAGATAAAAATAATTAATATAGAGCCATCCATATATCACCCACTCATCAAGACGCAGTGTGTATGCTATTAGGGTATAAGATATGATCCTCATCTTATTCATTGCCATTCACCAGAATGGTTTCGAACAATGTCTTTGCGTGCAGAGCAACCCATAACAAGAAGGCGACCTGAAGGTTGTATACTTTCTCTAATGTCATCTATGACTTCTCCAAAATGTTTGTCATGGATGGTCATGTATTCATAGCATTCCTTCTTCGTAGAAAATTCGATTGCTTTATATTCCAATTGCTTGACCTCACCCTGAAAAAAAATAGTTGCGAAGACTATAAATTTACCCATGTTTTTCACCTATTTTTATGCGTTTAATAGTACTTAACGAATGAGGAATGGATTTTATTGCAGTTGTAAAAAAAAAAAGTTTGTCCTATTTTTTCTGAAGATTTTTAACAAAATGATTCGAGGTTACTGTATTGAACCGCAAAACAAATTGGGAAGTTTTCATAGAGGATCAACTTAAAGAGGTCTATCAAAAACTATTTGATAGAATTTTTTTCCTTCAAAATAAAAACGGCTACAGAAACGAAAGTGAGGCCGAAGAAATTGTTCATGACACATGCGTTCGATGCATAGAGAAAATGAACCAATTTGATGGGAAGCATTTCCTAGCGTGGGCACGAACAATTTTAGAAAGAATTTATATTGATAAGGGTCGACGTAAAAAAAATTTTGACGTTATTTTAACAGATATTAGAAATATGTCAGATGCCTATCTTAATGTAGATGTATCTGAAGAGGTTTACACCAATATTGCTTACGAGACCTGTCTTAAAAAATTGAGTGAAAAGCAATATCAAGTTTTCTATTTACAAATTAATGGACGTAATGACCAATCTGGAAAACCAATGACTACCGATGGAATGAGTAAAATTTTAGGTATGCCACTGGGGACTCTTCTACCTCTACTTGCTAGAGCAAAAAAGTCATTTTCCAATTGCCTACATAAACAATTACAGAACACGAATGAGGAATGAGTAGCATGGATTTTACAGACGAACAGATTATGCAATTTGTTGATGGCGAGGCCACTCAAGATATTGTGAATGAAATAGAGAAAGCCCGAGAAAATAACAAGGAACTAAATTCTAGAATTTATAAGTTCCAATTGGCAAATACTGTAATGCTTAAACATACCCAGGAAAAAAAGGAGATGCCTGAGTTGTTCTATGCAAGACTAAGAAAAAAGAGAATTGAGCAAGAAGAAAGTTTAGATGAGAGAACCAATATTGGCTTTTTCTTCAGAAACTTTGGACGTACTGCTATTGCTGCATCAATTGCTGCATTTGGCGTTTTATTCGCTACTGGTGCTTATCAACTTCAGGTGACAAGTAATAACAATTTAGCACAAGACTTCTATTCATCGTTCGAACAGAGTGATAAATTAGGACAGGCAATAAGTGCCGTGAAAATGGCAAATGTCAGCGATTTTATTGAAAAAGAAAAATCGCTAAGAAAGAAGAGTATTGACCTTGAGTCGCAACCAATCCGAACATTATCAGATAGTATAGAAGGAGATCTTGGCATAACTGTGTATCTCAACAAAAATCTTACATATAAACTTAACAAAGGAGACTTTGTTGTCACTGGCGCAAAATTGGGAATTCAAATTAAAGGCTTAGGCAACGGCATAGTCACTTTGATCTATCAAGACTCTAAAGGCGAAAAGCAAGTTATATTAGATAGAAAACCAATAAAAAGGGGTGAAGTAAAATCACTTGGACCCTACACAGTTATTGGACCCGAAGGGCTAGACTATATCCAATATGTCTTTGCATCCGATGATAATAAAAAAGAAGTTCAAAGCGAACTAATTGACTTTACCGTATTAAAAAATGGTGAACCAACCTTAAAAAATGAGGCGACCGATTTTATGGCAGTACCAAGATCTCTGTTTTCCCGAGCAGTACAAATTCAATTAGGCAATAAAATTATTGATCAATCTGTCTTATCAATCGCAGATGATCTTCCGGATAACAATAATAATAGTAATAAAACTGCAACCCCTATTTGGCAAAGAAATGGAAAGTTTTACATTGATGCAAACGATAATGGTTACGCAAATATTATTTCCTCAAGAAATTCTTATAATAATGAGTGGAAAATATCCCTCGATAGAAATGATAATCGCATAATTGATGGACTTGGAACTGTCTCAGTTGATGACAATGGAATTTACGCATTTCGGTGGCTTCTTGATGAAAATGAGGATGGCGTAATCGATAAAGTGG
This sequence comes from uncultured Alphaproteobacteria bacterium, assembly GCA_902531755.1. Taxonomy (GTDB): domain Bacteria; phylum Pseudomonadota; class Alphaproteobacteria; order Rhodobacterales; family Rhodobacteraceae; genus CACIJG01. The sequence continues at coordinate 46,520 of CACAFI010000004.1, read as the reverse complement.
TGATTGATAGCGATGGTGATTGGAAACCTGAAGATATTTACTTTTTATATCCTAAAGGGTCCACATTTAATTTTTAGAGCGCGCAAAAATGAACTCTCCTCCGCGACTATCGACATTCTGAATTTGGGTGTAAGTAGGCACCTGACTACTATTAAGTCCAACATTTGATTTTATGCCGCCATCAAAAAGTTGCATCGCCGTTATGGGGGTCGTAACACTCTCTAAAGCGTTTAAGAAGTACTTTACAAAGAGAGAATTCTCTCCCTTTTCAGCATCATATACTGGTTCATCACCACCCGCAGTCATCACCCATCGGGATTTCAGTTGGTTTTTTTGCTCAAGCAATTCTCTCTGGTTAGACTTTAAACCATCTTCTAATCGCAACCGTTTTTCAGCAAATAAGCCGGAAAAGCATGAGTCGATTACCAGCAAAATATGTCTGGCATCTATCGCGCCCAACTCATCTAAAATAGTACTATTTGAAATCCAAGTATATTTTTTCACAGGATCGGCATCTATAGGCAACCAATATCCTCTATTCGTCTTTTGATCCTTTTCACCATGTCCTGAATAGAAAATTAATAGATTATCTTTCTCTGTCAATTTAGATCTATAACTAAAAAGGACATCTAATATATCAACACGAGCTTTATTAATCATCAGAGTAGTCTTAAAATTAAATTTTGTTTTTAATATTTTGTTAACTGCTCTTGCATCAATTTCTCCGGTATTTAGTTTAGAGACATTTTGATAGTCGTCATTGCCTATTATAAGAGCGTGATAACTTCCAAAGTTTAATCCATTCTCAGATTGAGCAATTATTTCGGTTTGAGTATTTGCACTAGAAGATAAGACATCTACCAAAAATGAGGCTTCTTCTAGACCTAGAGCAAGTGCTTTTTTTGCATTTGAGAGTGCTAGTTCATTATTTTTCTTTGTTCCCTCTCCTTTAAAATATGCTTGCGAAAGCAAATAATAAGCTCGCCTATCTCGTTGCTCAGCAGCCTTTTTTATCCATTTAAAACTCTCAATTAAGTTTTGATCAGTACCAATTCCTTTTTTATAAAATTCACCTAATTCCCGTTGAGCAACCATCAGTCCTTTTTGCGCAGCACGACGAATTAAAGAAAATGCCTCATTTTCGTTTTTTTCGAGGTGTGTTCCAGAGACATACATTTTACCCAAATGATAATCCGCTCTAGGTTCCTCTCTCGAGGAACCATTTTCTAACCAAGTAATTGCTGCTTCGATATCTCTTATTACTCCTTGGCCATCAAGATAAGCCAACGCTAGATTGGTCATAGCATCTGGATCACCGAGATTAGCAGCTTTTTCAAACCACTTAAAGGCACCTCTGGCATCCCTCGGTGTGCCAGTACCATCTCTCAAAGATTTACCAACCTCATTTTGAGCTGTTTTATCACCATTTTCTGCAGAGGCAAGAAACCACTTAAATGCCTCTGTTGCATTTTTCTCAACTCCTAAACCTTCTCTGTAAGCATAACCCAATTCCAACTTAGCCTCCGGAAGGTTCTGGTCTGCCGATAGCACAAACCAATCAAAAGATTTAGTAAGATCTTTCTCAGTTCCCATTGCATTTTTCAAAGCATTCGCGGTTAAGTATTGCCCCTCTGCATCACCAAGCATCGCAGCTTTGTTATACCAATAGAAAGCCTTATCAAAACTTTTTGCAAGAAACTGTCCATTTTCATTAAGTGATCCCAAAATAACCATGCTGTCACTATTATTTTGAAGAGCAGCAACTTTAAACAATTCGATAGCTTTCAACCTATCTTGTCTAACACCCTCACCATTAAAATAGGCCATAGCTAAAGCATGCTTCGCAGAGACATTCCCTTGGTTTGATGCTTGTCTAAACCAATTTATTGCTTCTTGTTGGTCTTTGGGAATACCAAGACCTTCATAAAGTGCTAAACCAACTCTATACTGCCCAACTGGATTGCCTCGTTTTGCAATTTCTGCAAATTTTCGAAAAGAGATAATAAGGTTTTTTTCAACACCAACTCCAGAAAAGTAAGAATAACCTTGCCTGAGAATACGTTCGTTTTCCAAATTTTGCATAGCTCTCGCGTACCAAAGTTCAGCTTCAGCTTTACTTTTTTCTACCCCTCTCCCTGCTAAATAACTATCTCCTAACCTCATTTGTGAGTAGGGATTACCAGATTTTGCGCCGAGTTTAAGCCATTTGATAGCTTCGGAAATGTTTTTTACAACTCCGTCTCCCTCCAAATAAACTTGACCAAGACTTGCATAAGCTTCTGGGTTTTTATTTTCTGCAGCTAATTTGTACCAAATAATTGCTTCATTAATATCATTTTGAACTCCCTCTCCCTTACGAATTAAATCTGCAAGCAAAATTTGAGCTTTTGGATCTCCGTTTGATGCAGCAAGGCGTACCCACTTTACTGCGGCCTCCGTACTTTTTCTTACACCATACTTCCCCTCTATGTATATGCTACCTAGTTCAAGTTGACTTTTAGATATTCCAGCTTCAGCAGATCTCTTAATTTTCGCGAAGCCACTATCTCCACTGAAAACCGGCATTGTATAAATTACGATCAATAAAGATGATAAAAAAAAGTTGCTTACTAACGTGATCAACTTCTGATTTATAAAACTTTTTAGAGCTATCATGAAATTAACCAAATAAATTTTAGTACTTTGATCTCTTGTGTTTGGAAACTTCCAATCGCCATAGCACAAAAAATATCAGTATTAAAACCGGTTGAAGAATTATAAAGACAAGTATGTTGAGAAGGTTATATCCGAGACCAGTCCAGTCTCCCCAGACCCGCAGAATTTTCACACAAGCCCAAAAAAGCCAATCAACATCCTTTTGAAATTTTCCGATTATTTGCCATTCAAATAAAAAATAAATTGCGTAGCCAAATACGCCAATTAAAGCGAATAAAATTAGTAAAGTTCGGATTATCTTCACTTGTCGTCCTTTTTATTCTAACAATTCATATGATATCTTACGTTAACATCGAAATAAAAGAATTTAAAACAAGAAGTAGATTAACTATCGCCTACATCAAATTCGTAAACAGATTCTTCTAAATCATCATCTATCCAATAACCTGAAAACCACTTGCCTTCCGCGTAGCGATAAAGCTTACCCTTCCCATGCATAAAAAAACTTGCAAGCACATCAACTTTGATGCTGATGTGCCTTTTTTATTGATGGTATTAAGTTAAGTGTCAGGCAACATTTCTCTTTGCCAATTTAACAACGTTTTTATTAAGAAGAGCCTTTTTCACCTTTTGGTTCTTCTTCTCTCTCTCGACTTGTTCAATAACATTGTATGCATCGATAACCATAGGACGCAGCTTATCTACGTTGTAGAGAATGTTGAGCATATCTCTTAGCTGGTCCTTATTGTTAAAGATTTTACTTTTAAATTGTTCGTAACTTTTGATCATATAGATCATCCTTTCTTTAATTAATGGTAAAGTTCTTCACGGTCACATGGGTTCATCATGAGGTAAGCAAGTTCGTCTAAGGAACGCCCACTGTTATAAAAGAAGCGGTGAAACTTGGGATCTCCCTTTTTAATTTCAGTAATATCCGCAAGCTTCTCCTTAAAATCCATGGAAGCATCCTCGCGAGTTGTTTGCATCATGTATCTCAGATACTCCATCGTATCTTCGTACACCTCTTCCCAATAGTCGTAGGCTGTGAAAGGTTCTTGTTCCTCATCATCGCGCATCTAAATTACTCCACAATTTTTAAAAGAGGTTGTTTTTTGGCTTTTGTTTTAGGAAGCCATCTTTTAAAGCGATTTGGGTCATCACCCTGTGGGACATACCACTTTCGTGCATCAGGATCCCATCGACCTCCAGCTCCTTTACACAGATCTTTTTCCTCGTATGGGCAATTTAAATAAACTCGATCATTACTATTCATAGTTCTCTCCTATTAATGGTTGGTATTTAATGAAAGGGATTCAATGATTTCAGTGACAATTTCTCTTAAAGAACGAAATTCGCTGTTATCCAATTGAGAGATAAACTCCTCATTACGAATTATTTCTTCTTCAAGTTTTAAGATTTCATCAAGCATGTACATCTCCAATACGTTTGTTGTGTCAACGAAAAGAGATGAAACAGAGTGTGTTGGTGTATGTACATTCTAGCTCATCACTTTCCTTTCACAAAAGATCAAGGAAAGTGATGAGCTAGAATGTACATGCACACACATATAGATAAAAAAATTCAGAAAAAAAAGACAGGTATAATTTACCTGTCTAAAAATAACGACAAAATATTAACAATAACTATTTCAAAGTCAACAAGTTTGTTAAGAAAAGAAAAATTTAAACTACTTCCTTTTAAAATCCTTGATATTTATAACTTTGCCTTTTCTTTTTACCGACTTTGGTTCTTTTTCGGAACTCCTCACTTTCACAGGAGGCCTTACCCCCGTTACAACTCCAGAAATTTGGTCTTCTGATTCAATTTGATCATAGAGAACTCCTACTCTCTCCATTAGTTGATTGTCCTTCTCCATGAATAATGGTAGTGACGCCATCATTTTTGCTAATTTGAAAACCGCTAAATATTGTTCATTTTTTAAGGGATTATTGTCAAAGACTTCAAAATTTATTGATAGATCTCCTGTCCACCCGTGTCCCTCTAGAATTTCTGGCTTTAGTCTGATGATTATTTCCTCATCATCAAAAGTAATTGTATTATCGTTTTGCATTTTATATCCCCTTAAAAAAATAAAGACGGGCCCCTAAAAGTATATCTTCTTTTAACTAAATTATTTTCTAACACCTTTTCAAGAAACACAGAATTTATTATACTTAAATGTGGGTTCAAATGTGGGATGAAAGAATATAAATATAAAAAATGTATATATACAGTTACTTATGGATTTCTACTGAGGACACCTCCTCTGCCATGAAAATCAAAAATAGTCAATAATTTAAGGAAAAGATATGTGGGTAATGCTAAATAATTCTTTTCTTTCAATAGTAGAAAATATGAATAACCCTGAGGAATTACTTGTAAGAGCAAGAGTTAAGGGGGATATTGAAAGGGTTTTTAACGATGCATCTGTTTTTGAGGACGTAGCTGCTGATTACAAATACCGTGCTTTTGTAGATAGACAAACAGTTCAGAATGAAATTAGCAAGCAGGTTGAGGGAATTAACTATTACAACTTCAAAGGCTCTATATCTAAGGAGGAGCAGGAGCGACATGACGCCTATATACAAGTTTGGTCTGCTCTTCTTAGAATCCAAAAATGAAACCTGGGTTTAAATAAAAGGGCCAAGTGATTTACATTGGAATTTTTTTTTAATCCTTATTATTCCTGTATTTGAAAAGGATATTAATTCCCCACTATCTCTATCAATTGTCAGTGTACTGATAACCGGCGAAGCGTTCTTATCCTTTGACAATTTCACAGAACTCGAACATATATAACTACTTTCCGTTTTAGTAAGTTGAAAGTAATTCAATGGATTAGACATGCTCTCTCTATTGTTATCATGAATTCTGACACAGGTTTGACCTTTTAGTTCTAACGTAAATTTTTGTTTATCTTTTTTCGAATTAGTAGATTGATTTATGGTTTTCCCATTTTTAGTTATAAACTGAGAAAAAATATTTTTGATATGTTCACAGCGAAAAGATAAAGCGCTTGCTGAAAGTGGAATCAAAAGTGAAGTGCTAATTAATAAATAAAATAGAGAATTTTTCATGTATCAATTATAAAATTGATTATGCAAAAAGAATAGAGTTTAAAATTGTTTTCTGGAAGTTTTTCCTTTTATGCCATCCATTTTGCCTATGTTGTAGCCAAGTGCATTCAGGTAGCTTTGTATCTTTATATCTTGTTTTGGGTCAGTGTGGCTTGGAGCAAAAAACCAAAATAAGCAGCCAAGCGATACGATGGTAAATCTTAATAAACTCATTAAAAGTCTCCTTTTTTTTAACTGAAAACCTACAACCGATGAGCACGAGAAGTACTAGATACGACCATTTTTAAAGGTGTAAAAAACAAAATTTTTCATCCTTAGCATTCCAAATTATTACTTCACTTTTTATCAACTTACATATTTCATTTATATCATATTATTGAAAAAACACTATCTTAGCATCTTATCTTATTTGCGATTATTTGAATTTGAGATAGAATTTTATAAAAGCAATATCAGCTGAAAAGGATAAACTAATGGCTTATGCGGGAAAATGCGCCTGTGGCGATATCACATTTAAATTTGAACTTGATCCCATGATGCACTTCATGTGCCACTGCACAGACTGTCAAGTTATGTTCAATGGTTCTTTTGAAGGTTATGCAATTTCTAGAGATGAATTAAGTATTGAGGGCAACCTTTCTAAATTTAGCTATTCTGGAGGTAGCGGGCTAAGCCTTCATGTTAATTTTTGTTCAAAATGTAGTACTAAGATATATACCCAACCGGATATTTTAGAGGGTATGATATATGTACCTGCTGGATTACTCAGGGACCAAATTGAATTTAAACCAAAAGTAGAAATATGGGCCGGGTCAAGACCATCATGGACTAGACGACCAGAATGCTTGGTAGAGTCTTTTGATGACAATGGGACTATAGAACGCATATCGACATTGCTCGAAAATTTAGATCAGCGAGCCTAATCTTTTTTCTTTACCAGGGTAATTCTTTTCCATCATAATTTAAAAATCGCCCAGTATCTCTAATATTTGTTGTATCAATAACTTTCATCATACCCTCAATACTTTCATCAATTGAAACTGGAGCATTTGGTCCACCCATATCAGTTTTGACCCAACCAGGATGAAGTGAAACAACTGTTATTCCCTGAGACTTTAAATCAACCGAGAGAGACTTTACTAGTTGATTAAGGCCAGCTTTAGAAGACCTATAAATGTACATTCCACCACTAGTATTATCTCCTATTGAACCCAGTTGAGAGCTTAGAAAATATATTTTCTTTTCTGATCCTCTTTTCACATTATTAATAATTGACTGAGTAACGATAAGGGGTGCAATTAAATTAACTTTGAGCACTTCCAGCCAAGGTTTAGGTGATACTGCCTCCAAGTGTTGATTAGTACTACTAACACCGGCGTTATTGATTAAAATATCTATTGGCCTATCTCCTATAAGATTTGCTAGAGTGCCTCCCGCGGTTTCTTTCAACAAATCTAACTCAAAAATTTCCAGATTGTTGGGGAATCTTTCTTTAATAGCCAAAAGATCCTTTGAACTTGGTATATCTCGGGTTGTACAAACTACATGTACATTTTTTCCTAGATACTTTTCAACGAACCCAAAACCTAGCCCTCTATTTGCTCCCGTGATAAGAACATTTGTCATACTTTATCCTTCTAATTTTTTAAGAACTTATGATAAATGTTTGTAAATGTAATTTGCTATAATCACAAGGAATAGGGAGAGAATGTCAAAACATCCTACCAAATTGAATGACATTAGCCGAACACACGCTTCTACACATACGAAGCGTATTGTTTATAAGGGTTTTTTTTCAGTTGAAGAACATGACCTTACCTATCAAAAGTTTAATAAAGAGCAAAGCTCAGTTGTAACGAGAAGTGCCCTAATTTCATCCGATGCAGTAATTGTTTTACCTTATGACCCCATTAATGACCGAATATTATTGATTGAACAATTTCGGACTGGTCCCTACGTTAAGGGAGATGAAAACCCTTGGGTCTTAGAACCAATCGCAGGTTTAGTCGATGTAGGAGAGAGCCCGGAAAGCGCTGGTATACGGGAAGCTCAAGAAGAAGCACACTTAAAAATAAAAAAACTGGAATTAGTCTCTCGAAGCTACCCATCTCCTGGTATATCAACTGAATTTTTTCATCAATATGTCGGTATCGTAGAACTACCTAAAAGCACTAATCTCATTGCGGGTCTATCAAGTGAAAATGAAGATATACGAAGTCACATTTTTAAATATAAACAGTTTTCTGATATGATCGAAAGCGGAAAGATCAAAGTGGGACCGGCTATATTACTTGGATTGTGGGTGTCAAAAAATAGAAACAGGTTAAGAAAAGAGTATTCTAACTGGTGATCTTAAATCTAATTTAGGCAAAATTTTCACAGCGTTAATTATACTAAAGGAAGGGATAAAGCAAATGACAGCAGCACGAATATCAATGGTTGAGTATGTCTCAAAAGGAGCTGCTAATGATTTTGAACCCAAATACTCTGAGGTTGCGCCTAAATCGATTCCGGAAGCAGATAACTTAATACTAGTTAGAACCGCCGAAACCTCAGGAATGTCTGTTGCAATTTTCAAAGATGAACAAACTGCTGAAAGGGCTCTAGAGAATAGAAAAAGAACGTTAGACTCATTTCCTAATACTTTTAAGGATTATTAGCACTTGCAGGGGGCAGTCAGCTTAAATTTCATCAATGAAACACTAAAGCTGGGCTCAGACAACAGCTAAAAAAGGATTGTCAGACCAGCATCAATAACCAGCGTATGCCCGGTAATATAAGAAGAAGCATTAGAGGCTAGAAAAACTGCTGCTCCTGCGATCTCTTCCGGTTGCCCCCATCTTTTTAAAGGAATGCGATTTTCAACAAATTGCTTAACCTCTTTATTATCGACATAAGGCGCATTCGCATCGGTGGCAAAGTAACCTGGTGCTATCGCATTACAACGAATTGCAGGAGCTAGTTCTACGGCTAATGATCTAGTTAAGGCCTCCAAACCTCCTTTTGCAGCTGTATATGCTGGGTCACCTGGCCTAGCTCGCGGACCAGCGATAGAGGTGATATTTATTAAAGATCCTTTTGTCTGTTGATCCTCCAGCCTAGTAGCAAAGCTCCTGGAAATTGCATAAACAGAATTTAGATTAGCCTCTACAACCTCAGAAAAAGCTTTTGGGGAAATCTCACTTAATGGTTTTCGAAGCCTAGTTGCCACGTTATTTACAAGTATGTCTATTGGCTTTTCGGTAGAGTCTAAAAATCTATTTATGGTTTCTACATCGGTGGCATCAAAAAGCGCAGGTTTAGCATCATACCCTAAATCGATAAGATGCTTACATCGAGCTGCCAAGACCTTTTTATCACGACCATTTACATATACTGTGGCACCAGATTCAGCCATTCCTCTAGCTATTGCCCAACCAATTCCACGAGTTGAACCTGTTATTAAGGCCACTCGTCCATTAAGTTGGAAATTAGAAAAATCTTTATTGGAACTATTCATTTTTTATGACACCTGCTAATAACACCCCGAGAACAAATCCCCCAAGATGGCCATGCCACCCTATTTGAAACGGAATAATTGAAGGGTGAAGTAAAATTAAAACGATGTGTAATACTACTAATCCAAAAACCAAATTTAGAAATGGTAAAATTGTTAAATGGTTCTTAAGACGAAAGAATAGCTCCTTACCTTTTAAAAAACCGAAAAAACCAAATACACCACCACTAGCACCCACCATCGGCGCCGGATTTCCTGAAGCGAGAATCTGATAGGCAACCGCTCCTGTGATGGCTGTTAAAACAAATATTAAAATGAAATTAATCATACCTACTTGTTCTTCAATTTGCTTCCCCAAAGCAAATAAGATAGCAACGTTAATTATCATGTGAAAAAAGTTTCCATGTAAAAAAGAGTAAGAAAAAAACATTATAAAATTTTGCCCGAAGAAAAGCTCTTTGTAGGGTGTGCTAAATTCTATAGGGAAAAATGCAAAAAGAAGAAATGCTGCGCTCCTCCATTCCAACCCAAGTATTTGTAACATAACTTCTATGACAACTAACAGACCGCCCAAGACCAATACCCCTGGTGGTACATCATTAAAAAAAGGTTCTCGTTTATTTCGGATCGGAGTTGTTTGCATTTTTTGTCAAATATTTTCTCTATTATATACTATTTCAAGCAATATAAAATTTAGATCAGTCTTAGTTTACAAAAATATATTTACTATTTAAGCTAAGCTATGGACATTGAACATTTATCTTTTTCCTCGGGACCTCAAAAAGTTGCACCCTTTAGTCACGCTGTTCGTGCCGGCGACTATTTATTTGTTACCGGTCAAATGCCGACACTTAAAAACGACAACACTAAACTTGTTGATGGGGGGATTGAGGCACAAACGCACCAGGTTATGAAAAATCTATTAGAGGTTTTGAACGCAGCAGGTTCCTCACTAGATAAGGTAATTTTTGCACGAGTTTATTTAGTTAACTTTGGTGATTTTGACAAAATGAATAACGTTTATGCATCATATTTTGCAAAAGATAAGCTTCCTGCACGTACTTGTATTGGTGTAACGGGCTTAGCCGTTGGGGCCTCTGTGGAGATAGACTTTATAGCAGCATGTTAATATCGAATTGAAGACAAAAAAAGCTTTCACTTGATTATGAGCTAAGGAATTGATGGATGACCAAAAAAAATATTGAAATGTTTTGGGATATTGGCAGTACAAACGCCTATTTTGCGCTTCACTTGATAAAACCGATTTTAAAACGGACTAATAGTGAACTAACTTTACACCCATATAATCTGGGATTCGCGTTCCGATCTAGGAACTATGTGCTAATGGAAGAACCTGCAATTAAGATTGAAAATCGTAAGGTAGATTTAGCAAGGTGGGCCAAAAAATATAATTTAAATTTCAATTTTCCAAGCGAATTTCCAATTAAAACAAGTCGCACACTTAGGGGTGCGTTAGCAATGCGTGAATTCAAACTCGAGATCCCGTTTATTGAGGCAATTTTTTGTGAATATTGGGAAAACAACAATTCCACAATTCAGACTTATGCAGGAATGGCCCCAATAGTGAAAAGGTTAGGCGTAAATCCAGAAGATTTTGAGCAACTATGTGAAAGTGATAAAATTCGTAAATCATTAATCGACAGTACGAATAATGGGATTAAACGAGGTGTGTTTGGAGTGCCAAGTATATTTGTGGGTCGTGAGATGTTTTGGGGGAAAGACAGAATGGAATTTGTTGAAGATGAATTAATGCATAGTTAACAGTATTTCATAAATACCCTATAAACCAAATGCATATTTTATTAACCAAATTTAAATGCTTAGTTAAATCCAATAGCTTCGTTTTCTCTAATTACTTTGGGAGAAAATGCTTTTCTAGAAAAAACCTCCTTAACCATAGGTTCGAAATATTCTATTGTCTTTGAAGGATAATCAGGATCAAAAGATTTTTGATCCCATCTCTCACAAAACTTTGAACACATATCAAAACAAGGATGGTCTTTGTATCTGTCTCTTGCATCTTTATCCCATCCATAATGATGCGCATAATAAATCATTTGAAAAATACCATGATGCGCGACTGTCCAGGTAACTTCCCAACGAACAAAAGGTCTAATCACTTCAGCAGAAAACTTATCATGATTTTGTGGGGCCAAGCCATCTCCAATATCGTGCAATAATGTCCCTACAATCCAATCAATATCTACACCATCTGCCTCAGCCCTAGTTGCAGACTGCAAACCATGATCTAGCCGGGTAATTCGATAACCTTCAAGAGTTGACTCACCCTGTCTTTTAAGCTCATCAATTATTCGGTTAGCTGTTAGATTTAAATAAGGTTTTTCTAATTTTTTTAGGATTTGGTAATCTTCAAAATTACCATCTTTCATTTGAGTAAAACTTACCTTTTCAATTTCTTTTGTCATTATTTATAGTCACAAAGCTTTTTTTCAATTACCTCTCAACTGAGAAACGAAACTTGAAATTGCTTTGCCTATTTCTTCAGGCGAATCTTCCTGCAGGAAATGCAGTCCCTCAACTGTCACTTCAGTTTGATTTGGCCATGAGCGACAAAAATCTCTTTGATTGCCGATAAGTATCGAACCTGGGTCAGCGTTTATAAATAGCTTTGGTAAATCATTGGAAGACAGCCATTCACTATAATTTTGCACAACTTCAACGACCTCTTTTGGTTCTCCCTCGATCGGTATTTGGCGTGGCCAAGATAAAGTAGGCCTTCGGTCTTCGCCTGAATTTAAAAAAGGACGCCTATACTCGTTCATTTCTTCATCTGCCAATTCACGCATAATTGTTGAAGGTAGAACTCTCTCAATAAAAATATTTTTTTCAAGTACCATACTTTCTCCAGCATCGGATCTAAAACCTTGAAATACCCTAGTAGCATTTTCTGGCCACTCATCCCAAGAAACCGGTCTTACAATTGCTTCCATATATGCAATACCTTGGACTCTTTCCTGATTTTGATAGGACCAATCAAATCCTAAAGCTGATCCCCAATCATGAATTACGAAAATGACATTATTTCCAATATTTAGTTTTTCGAGTAATTGAAAAAGAAAGTCGCGTTGCTCAAAGTAAGTATAACTATCTGGACCTGAACTCGATAGCTTTTCAGAGTCACCCATACCGATCAAATCGCATGCAATGAGCCTTCCCTGCCCTTCCATATGAGGCATTATATTTCTCCATAGATAAGAAGATGTAGGATTACCATGCTGAAAAATTATGGCATCGCCCTCTCCTTCATCAATGTAAGACATTACCTTGTCATTTATAACCATTGTTTTTTTATTAGCGTAAGGTTTAGTACTTAAACTCATTAGAATAGCTCCAAGTTCAAAATTAATACCTAAGGGTAGTAATTATATAGAAGTGTTACAACTTTTATTTGATCTTATAAAATATTATGATGGATAAGATTTAATGAGAGTTACTAATGTATCAAGTTCTTGAGCAAGCTAAAGTGGTATGGGAAGCTAATTCAGAATTGATTAATTTTTGCCAAATTGAAGGCTCCTTACGAAGTAATAATCTACGTCCCACCACGACCATTGGATCTTCATTGGTAACAAAAGCAAATTATCACGCATCTAAGGAAAATATGCCTTTGATAAGAGCTATAAAAAACCATGCAAATGAGGCAAGCTGGCTACAAACTTACTCTACTTCTGAAGTGGGAGAGGATTTTTCAAATCGCCATTGCTATTTTGAGCTTATAGGACCCAAAGGGCATTTTTATGCTGAGAAAATACGCGTTTTTATATGCTATTGGGGGGAGCACCTAAATTATAAATGGCACAGTCATGAGGCTGAAGAGATGTATTATATTCTCGGGGGCAAAGCGCGATTTAGAACTAAAACCATGAAAAAAATTTTAAAGGCCGGTGATACACAGATTCACAAAAGTTGGGAAAGTCATTCAATGGATACTCTTGAGGAGCCAATGCTCGCTTTTATTCTTTGGAGAGGAAATGGTTTAAATCAGTTAGCCAAAATTGATGAATAGCCTTCTTTTTTCTATTACTGGACCAATGCCAAGCAATAATATCCTTTGACATTTTCTAAAGTCATATAGTCATCTTTATATAACGAAATTACTTCCCACGCCTTATTTAATTGAAACTCTGTTATCATCTCTTTAAACCCATATTTCTCAAACACCCCTTCGTTTATTGTAAAACACACGTATCCACCAGGTTTAACTATTCGACAAAGCTCGTTAAATCCGTCAGAAGATACATGGCCGTGCGTAAAAACACCCACGCACATAGCAGTATCATAAGCATTATCTAATAAAGGTAATTTCTTGTTCAAACTTCCTAAAAATAAGTTTCTGTACCCTCTAGACTTTGCTATTGACAACATATCTTTTGAAATATCAATCCCATCGAAATAAATGAAGTCTTTTGCCTTCAATTTCTCACCAACTAAACCTGTACCACATCCTACATCAATAATTTTAGCCGTTTTGTTTTTAAGTCTTGTTGATAAAAGATTCACACTTTTTGACTGCGAAACAGTACCAAGAACGTAGTCATTATCATAATCATATTTCTTTGCCCAATCTCTATAGACCTTGGTCAAACTATTATCATTTTTAGCATCATTTAAATCTAGTTTCTCATAATTTTTCAATCCATCTCTAGCCATATCTTAAATCAAATAACGATTTAAATTTAAAAAGAGATTAATGATCATGCCCTGAGTGTTTGTGATCAGAATGTTTATGATGGGAATGCTTGTGTTTTTTATCAGAAGCGATGGACTTAGTTTTATCAAAAATCAACTTTTCCATTACCCTATCCCTTTTTGGCGTAGAGATATCATATTGAAACATCCACTCACCAAGCATTTCTAATTGAATTGTAAATTCATAATGACCCGCCATTCCCTCTTTTTCAGAAAATTTTACGGGTTTAACATTATGGGCCATAGCCATAGAGGGCATTTTTGCTCCAACAATTCCGGAATATCCGCTCATAGGGTCTTTTTTGTGGAAAAATGAAACGTTGCAATCGTATTGAAATTTTTTAGATGTAGCAGTGCACTCAGTTTGTGATTTTGTCTGCATGGGATACAGAACGGTAGGGGCTATACTCGCCAATAATACATAAAAAATACAAGAGAAAAACACCTTTTCCATCTTTTCCTCACAGTTTAATTACTTGATTAAACTCTGAATATTGAATATTGTCAAATTCTCCAGTGATAATCACTCCTACATTTCTCACCTTTAAGATTTTTAGTTGTTGCATAAATATGTCTATGGCATCTTTGGATAGTCCAGCAAAAGGTTCATCCAAAAATAAATATTTTGGCTTTCTAACCATTCCCATCAAAATGGAGAGCATTCTTGTTTGTCCACCACTAAGCGAATAGGCTTTTGAGTCCATAAGATGATAAAGTTTTTTAAATAATCCCTCATTTGTGGGAATAGGATTATCATTATTTACTAGTGCCTTGCTAAATAATAGATTTTCTCGAACAGTCAGATCAGGGAATACGCATCCCTCCTCGGGAACTAGGCATACGCCACTCTTCAATAGCTTTTTAGAAGTTGGATTTGAAATTTTTACCTGATCAACAATCAATTTTCCGGAACCTTTAACTTTTCCAAAGATCCAATTTAAAATGCTTGTTTTACCAGCTCCATGATGCCCTAAAATAATCATATCAGTGCCGCAGTCTAATGAAAAACTTAAATTATCAATTACTAAATGACTACCAAAGCGTATAGAAAGGTTTTGTACATCGATCATATCATAATATTTCCAGTAACAAGTTTGCCATCTCGAAGCTCACATATGTTAGCATCAATTTTTCTCATCAGCTCCATTCGATGTTCTACAACTACCAAACAAGTTTCCATGTCTATATAATCTTTTAAAAACTCTCCGAAATCATTCAAATCTGTTGCTGCCATCCCAGCAGAAGGTTCATCTAAAAAAAGATATTTTGGACGATCCAACAATGCTCTTATAACCTCTATTTTTCTTAGTATGGGTAATGGAACCTCATTTGGAAAAGAATATAAGTAGTCAATTATTCCGGCACCCTCAAGCATATGTAGATTTCTCTTAATAATTTTATCACTTGTATACAATTGCTCTTTCAGGATTAAAGCATCGTTAAATCTGACCTTTTGAAAAGTTCTCTTTACCCCTAATCTAGAGAGTTTCCACGCCTCGAAATGAGTTATATTATCTCCATTTAAAATTATTGCTCCCTCTTCTGGAGTTAAGAAACCAGTCGCAATATTTAAGAGGGTTGATTTTCCAGTTCCATTTCCACCGGATAAGCCAATCTTGCTGCCTTGTTGGAACGAAATATCGACACCATTTAACACAGAAATTCCATCGAATAGCTTCTTTAAACCCTTCAGCTCAAGCATTATTCTTTTCCACTAATTTACGCTTTATTCTACTTACGAGCCGAGGACTTATAATCCCCTCTGGAAAAATAATTAAAATAGCTGCAACTAAACCTCCAAATAAAATCATTCGATACTCTGATAAAAAACGAACACTTTCCAATAAACCAATATCAATAAAAACTCCTATTAAAGGGCCCAAAGGGTAGCCTAAGCCTCCAATTATAGAGTAAGCTAATCCGTGAACTCCAAGCATAATTCCAAACATAGAGGGCTCAATATAAGTGTTAAATAAAGCAAATAAGCCGCCTCCAAAACCAGCTACTCCTCCAGCCAAAGTAATGAAACTCACCCGATAAAAAAATGGTCTGATCCCAATAGACTGAGCAACTATTTGGTCTTTTCCTACCAATCTGGCATTTTTGAATAACTTTGAATTTTCCATAAATATTAAAGATATTATTAAAGCCAAAAGACTTGATAAAGCGATAACCAGGAAATTTTCAGGAGAAATGTTATTTTCAAAAATCCAACGAATGTTTTGAAATCCCTCAGGGCCATTTGGACCTACGGTACCAGAATTTGTTTCAACAGTGTAATCTACCTTATATAGAGACAGTCTTAATAATTCAGCAAAAGATAGACTGGCAACCGCAAAATACAAGCCAGATAACCGTACAGTTAAGAAACTTAAGACTAGCGCAAAAAGAGCACTTACTATAAACGCTAAACACAAAGCAACCACTATGTCTAGGCCAAGCAAAGCGGTCGAGGTTGCTGTCATGTAAGCCCCAATTCCAAAAAATGCCTGTTGCCCAAAAGAAACCTCACCTACAATCAAAATTAGATATGCAGAAATGGCTATGAAAGAAATTAAAGTCATATTTGTCAAGATTGTTACTATGTATAAAGACATTTATATTCTTTCATCTCTAGATTTGAGATCTTTGTAGATATTGACACCCATTAATCCTCCTGGCCGAATTATCAAAACGATTAATAAAATGGAAAAAGTAGTGATTTCTCTAAAAACCGGACCGAATTGGTATGAAAAATGCGCTTCTAATAATCCGAGCAACAATCCTCCCCAGAAAGCTCCAGTCAGAGAGCCTAGTCCTCCTATCATCATCGCAACCAATCCTTTGACAGTACACCAGAAGCCAAATAGCGGTGTCACTTGGGACTCTGTTGATAACACCAAAAATGCTGCGATACCGCCGAGAACTCCAGCCACTATAAATGTCAAA
Source organism: uncultured Alphaproteobacteria bacterium (assembly GCA_902531755.1). Classification (GTDB taxonomy): domain Bacteria; phylum Pseudomonadota; class Alphaproteobacteria; order Rhodobacterales; family Rhodobacteraceae; genus CACIJG01. The sequence goes on along the minus strand of CACAFI010000004.1, from coordinate 29,633 downwards.
GAATTAACAAGGTTTGTATTACAACCCATAAGCTTTGCGGTATCCGCTGAATTCGAAACAGCTCTTAATACTATGCCATACCTAGTTTTATATACTACCAGAAACAAAATAGCCGATATAATAAATGCAACAAATATATTCAAAATCTGGTCACCTCTAAAAAAAATCCCCCCAAACTCAAATGTCGAAATTTCCAGAGACGGGAACGAATGTGTTCTATCAGGTAGAAGTTGAGCGCTTATCTCATCGAGTTGCATCCAAATAGCAAAACTAGAGATCATTGAAACAACTACACCCGCTTTAGTGTTATGGGGCGCAAAACAAAAACGCTCTACATATAGATTAGACAAACTACAAAAGAATAAAACAATTGGAATGAAAAATATTATGCTGATATTAAGCTTGTTTTCTACCCAAAGTGCTATTGCGACACCTAACAATAGACTTGATCCATAAGCTAGGTTGATTCTGCGCATAACGCCAAATACCAATGAAAAACCTAAGGCAATTAAAGAATAAGAGGATCCATACAAAATGCCATCTATAGAAATTTGAATGTATTCCATTTTCTTCTGTTTTATCCAGCGCTTTCGCCTAAGTATGCCTTCTTAATAATATTTTCCTTTAATATGGCTTCCCTTGAACCACCGAAAATTTGCTTTCCCTGATCAAGCAAATAAAAATAATCTCCAATTTCTAGAGCTTTTGAGGCATTTTGCTCAACTAATACAATTGAAATCCCTTCAGCGTTTAATTGCTTGATTATTGCAAATATTTCATTAACAATCATTGGTGCGAGACCAACCGAAGGCTCATCCATGAGAAGGAGCTTGGGCTTGGACATAAGTGCTCTTGCAACAGATAGCATTTGCTGCTCTCCGCCTGACATGGTACCACCTAGCTGACTGCTTCTTTCTTTGAGAACTGGGAAACGCGCGTACATTGCGGATATATCTTGCTCAACTTTTTCCCGTTCTTTAGCTAAACGTGAATATGCACCAGCTAGCAAGTTCTCTTTAACTGTCAGATGCGGAAAAATTAATCTATTTTCTGGTACAAGCGCTAGACCTTTCTCTACAAGATCGCTAGTTTTTTGATTGGTGATATCTTCACCGTCAAAAATCACTTTGCCTCGGTCAGAATTAAGGATACCCGCTAATGTAAATAGAAGCGTCGACTTTCCTGCACCATTTGGTCCTAGTATGCAGGTTAATTTTCCAGATAATGCAGAGAGGCTCACTCCCTTAAGGGCTTTAATCATGTCGTAGGAAGTTTCAAGACCTTCGACTTCTAATATTTTTTTCTCTGCCATAACTAGGCACCACCCAAATATGCTTTTTGAACATCTTCGTTATTTTGTATGTTTTCAGGACTCCCCTCGGCAATTTTTTTTCCAAAATTGAGTACAACAATTCTGTCAACTACGTTCATTACGAGCTCCATAACATGCTCTACCAACAAAACGGTAAGACCTAGTTTTTTAAGATCTAAGATTCTTTGCCTTAAGTCAGCAACCTCATCAGAATTCATTCCAGCTGCAGGTTCATCTAATAATATCAACTTGGGCTTAGAAGCAATCGCTCTTGCCAACTCAAGTCTTCGTTGTTCGCCAAATGACAAATTTCCGGCCAAGTCGTTAAACCTACTTCCTAAACCAGAAAAAACCAATATTTCCTTAATTTTCTCTTTCTGGAATTTGGAATTACCAAACCATTCTTGCATCCATCCTGCACTTTGAATGCTATCCTGTTGTAAAGCCACCCATACATTTTGCCACACACTTAAATCTTTGAATAATCGTATGTTTTGAAAGGTTCTCGAAATGCCACTTGCTACTCGTTCATGAGTAGGAAGCCTACTGATGTTTTGGTTATCCACAGAGATGCTACCCAAGTCAACAGGAAAAACACCACAAATTAAATTTATAGTGGTACTTTTTCCAGATCCATTTGGACCTATTAATCCAACGATCTCTCCCTTTTCAACATTAAAAGACAGGTCATCAACTGCTTTAACACCACCAAAATTTTTTCCAATATTTTTAATTTGTAGCATGAATTATATATCTCTTCTTTTAACGAGTTTAGACCAATTAAATAGGGGTATATTGATTAATCCCTTAGGGTAAAAGTTCATTACAAGTATTATAAGTAATCCGAACAACAAATTTCGGTAATCCCCCAAAAATCTTAAGCCCTCTATTAGTATCCCTTGAATGAATATAACCGCAAAAAGAGTACCAAAAACATTTTTCAGTCCGCCCAAAATTGGATAAGCAACAGCGAATGTTGCTAATAATATTGTGAAGCTATTATGATCAACATATGTCGTCGAGTGAGCATATAAACCTCCCGCAATTCCAGCAATAAATCCACCGCCAGTCATAGCACTTACCTTTACAACAGTAAGATTGATCCCAGAACTTTGAGCGGCTAACTCATCCTCACCAACAGCTCTTAGAACAGAACCAGCTTTTACTCTATCCAGCCACCATAAAGCGAATAATACTAAAATAACTACTATCCAAATAAATGAAACAATGTGATAGGGCTCCCAGCCATTCGCAGCAAAATATCTGATTTCTCGAAAGCCTTGTGCCCCATCTGGTCCTACCTCAACGCCATTTTTTTCTACGAGCCATCTTAGATTAAAGAAGTACAACCTAACTATTTCAGAAAAAGCTATCGTGGCTATAACCAACATAAGACCCTTTATTCTCAAAGCTGGAAAGCCCACTAGAAAGGCAAAAAAACTAGCGATTAGCGCCCCAACACCTAGAGCTAGAAAAATATTTATCCCATAAATAACGGTTAAAATACCCGAGGCATAGGCACCGATTGCAAAGAACCCGACCTGAGCCATACTTAATTGTCCTGTTAGCAAGAGCAAATAGGCAGATAACCCTAATAAGGTATGAAAACCGATGTTTTGTAATATTCCGAAATAATACTCCATCTCAATCTCTATTTATTTCATTTCCAAAAAGACCATTAGGTCTCAAAACGAGGAATACGAATAGGAGAAGGAAAACATAAATATCTCTTTCATTAACCCCTCTTACTAATAAAAAGAAATTTTCTACGCCTCCTATCATAAGCCCAGCAATGATAGCCCCACGGATACTTCCTAGACCCCCTATTACAGCAGCAATCAATCCTTTAATTGTAATTGGGATAGTAAGAAGTGGGGATATCACACCCACCGATGCTGCCGCCATACATCCTGCAAATCCACCTAAAATACCAGCAAGCACGAAAGTTGAAATATTAATGGTATGAATTGGAATACCACATAATCGGGCAGCAACATTTTGTTGAGAAACAGCTCTTGTAGCAAGGCCGAGGCGAGTATAATACAAAAGATAAATAATTACTCCCATCGAAATGAGCCCAAAAATCATAATGAAGATTAGATCCCCTCTAAAACCGAGATCCCCGAACATAAAATACGCCTCTGCAAAAATACCTAATTCTGGAAATGTTAAAGGTGATCCTTGCGTCTCATGAATTATCACCTCGTCAATAAAAAACAAGGCTCCTATTGAGGCCATTAAAGAGCCGAGATGATTAGTTGAGGGAATTAAGCGAAAGGACACAAGATATACTAGAATACTTATTAATCCGGCTGCGACAGGGCCAATTAAAAAAACGAGAAATAATGGAAGTGAAAAAAGAGTGGCCAATCCTAATCCAACGTAAGCGCCTCCGATAGAGGATGCCGCGTAAGCCATATTTAACTTTTCCATTGCACCAAAGATCAGTGTAAAGCCTAGTCCAATCAAAGCGTAAATTGAACCAAATAGAATTCCATCAATTAAAGATTGGAGTATATCAATGAAGCCAACAGACATAATAAAGTTTTATTTTTAAATAGCGAAAAGCCGAGTAAAATATTATTTATTTTACCCGGCTCTTTCCTTTTTTCGATATTATTTTCTTGGGTCGTGAAGAACTTCCCAGTTACCATTTTTTGCATGAACAAAAACGAATGGCTTCAAAGCCTCGCCTTCATCCTGAACTCTAGTAACTTTACCAATCAAGCCTTCAGTAGTTTCCAAAGCTTCTAATCCATCTCGCATCTTTGCTCTTTCTTCCTTTACTTTTGAAGGATCTCCAGTAATTCCTACAGCTTCGATCACATCTTTAATAATCATAACATTTTCCCAAGCTGCCGCACTATGCAAGTCAGCAGAACCACCATTTGCAGCAGCGAGCGCAGCTACTTCTTTAGCAGCAGCAGTAATTGGTGCAAAACTTGTTGGAATAATCATGCCTTCTGCCTGCTTTGGGCATCCTTTCATCACTTCTGCTGATGAAGACGATGTTAAACCTACCATCATTTTAGGCATACCTTTCATTCTAGACAGTTCCTTAAGAAAACCACAGGTAGTAAAAGGATGTGATGAAACTATGAAAAGATCAGCTCCAGATTTCTTAAATGCACGTGCTTGAACCGAAAAGTTTGTATCTTCCATTAACCAGTTAGATGAGCTCGAAAGAACATTTTTGAAACCACTACCAATTTTACCACTAACCTCATCAATTGGTCCATTCACCCATTCGAAACCATGTCTAACAGCGGCTTGAACGATAACCTTACTGTATGTACCGGCTGAGTGTCCTTGGTTTGTCTCTGTACCACCGTATATCGTTTTTATTTCAGGGTTTGTTTTTGCAATCCAAGCAAACAACTTATCATACATATCTGGCTCATTCGGCGTATTTCTGAATGTCCACTGACTGATTTTCGCAAGACCATTTCTCACCGCTGTATCTGTGAGTAATGGCATTTGTAGCCCAGTATCACTTGAGTCGCCAACTTTTTTCTGAAAAACACCAAAACTGGCTGCTGCCACACCTGAACATGTAGGCCCTATTCCTATTAAGGCGTTTGTTTCTGATGCAACTTTTCTGGCGATAGCAATACCTTGTTCGGCATTACAAGCTGAATCATAGTAATCGTATGACATTTTAGCCATAGATCCATCAGCAAGTTTCACACCACCGTTTTCGTTAACTCTATCGATGGCGGCTTTAATTATGGCTTCTGAATTAACGCCAAATGATCTTAAAGGGCCCGATTTAGCGCCCCAACCAGCAATTTTTATTGTATCAGCAACAGCACCACCTGCTATTACAGTAGCAAATGCAAGTGCTGCTAACTTCAAGCTTTTTATTTTTGAAATCATATCCTTTTTTCCTCCAAATTATTATTTTGTTGTATTAAAAAATCTTACTCGTAATAAAATTTACCTATCCGCTGGAACCCACTCTGGTAAAGGTTCCCCTCCAGTATAATGGTCCGGTGCAGGCGTCTCTCTAAATATGCAATAAATGTCTTCTGCATTTACTCCCATTGTTTCATTTAGCACTTCTGCAATACCGTCAACTAATCCCTTTTTTCTTTCAGGTTCACGTCCCGGGCGTAGGTCTACATCGATTACTGGAAGTCCATCACCAATAACACCAAATGCCTCTCTTATTGAAACATAGTCATACTTAACTTGCTTTGGAGCCAACGTCTTGAGTACTACTTCTCGAACTCTTTTATGAATAATTTGTTTTTTTTCGGTAGCTGTTCCTTCAGGAACGTCAATTCTAATTAATGGCATTTCCCCCCCTTTTTCTAAAATAGTCCCCCAAAACGTATGAATTTGCAACTAATTTGATGTTTCAAATAAATTTAATAATATTTCTTAAAAAAATCATTTCTGCCAGAGATCCTATTCTGGTTTCTGCGAGTGGAACACATCAAATTATTTTAAATGGCTTCCAATCCTTTTTACCCTAATTATTTATAGTTCATTTATAGTCATTTATAGTTCATCTCCAAACTTTTTTAGGTTCAAAGGAGTTTTAGGAATCGAAACAGTTTTTTCTTCCGTATAAAATTGTTCGCATGAGTAGCCTCCCTCTCTACCAACTCCAGAGTTTTTAAACCCGCCGAACGGAGCTCTTAATTCACGCATCATAGGCGTATTAACCCAAACAACGCCAGAACGCATCGACTCGGACACTTTCATGATGGTTGGCATATGGTCTGACCATATATAAGACACAAGACCAAACTCAGTATCGTTAGCAATACTGATAGCCTCTTCCTCCGATTTAAATGGAACAAAACTAGCGAAAGGACCGAAAATTTCTTCCTGACATACTTTACTGTTATTCGAACTGGCTAAAACAGCAGTGGGCTCAATAAAAAAACCAGTTTTTTGGTCCGATAATCTTTTCCCCCCAACCAGAACTTTGTCTCCTTCTTTTTGCGCGTTTTCCGCAAACGATAAAATTCTTTCCATATGCTGTTTTGATGCTATCGGGCCAATCTCTGTCTTGTCATTAAGTGGGTCTCCAACTTTAATCTTTTTGGTACGTTGAACGAACTCTTCAACAAATTTATCAAAGATCTTTTCCTGAACCAAAATTCGGGAACCAGCAAGACATTGCTGCCCATTGTTCGAAAAAATCCCGATCAATGCACCATCAAGCGCCCTTTCATAATCAGCAGATGCAAAAACAATATTTGCAGATTTACCACCTAGCTCCATTGTGCAAGGAGTGAGTTGTTTGCCAGCATCGCTCATCACTTGTCGACCGGTAACGGTTCCACCAGTAAAACTTATCCTGTCAATCCCAGGGTGACTAACTAAGCTTGAACCGGTGACCGGTCCTCGACCATTTACAAGATTTAAAACACCTTCTGGCAAAACATCGCGGAGGAGAGTTGCTAATTTTATTAAAGAAAAAGGTGTTTGCTCCGATGGTTTTAAAATTGCGCAATTTCCAAAAGCCACTGCTGCCGCAATTTTCATTGTTGCTAATGCCATTGGGGCATTCCACGGAGCTATTAGACCTACGACACCCGCTGGCTCTCTATTTACCAAAGTTAGATAACCGTCTGTATTATCATAGCGCTCCCCATGAGCTTGACTAATATATTGGGCAAAAAATCTAAAATTGTAAGCCGCTCTTTGTAGGTGAAAGCCTTTGATTTCTCTCAAAATAAGCCCTGTGCCAAGACACTCTAAAAGAGCCAATTCATCAATATTATCAAGGATTACTTGTCTACAGGCCTCAAGTACCTCTATTCTTTTTTCAACTGATAGTTTTGACCAGTCAGTTTTATCGAAGGTTCTCCTCGCTGACTCTACTGCCTTATCTATATCATCTTCCGTATCCTCTACAAGAACCGAAACCTGGCTCCCATTGCCTGGGTAAAATACAGGTATCTCTTTACCCTTCCCATGATGTACTTTGTTGTCAATCCAACCTTTAACTATTTCTGGCGGATCGATTGGATTCTGAAAATTTGTCATACTAATTAAGAGCCTCTCTTCTCTAAAGTGGTGGTTTTATAAGGTTACATAAGAAAATTTTCCTAACCCTTTTTAATTATTTTAATGATCTTTAAATAATGGTCCGTGGCCGCCAAACTGTTCAGCAAAACCCCTTGTCCTTAGCGCATGCCAATAAGTCGCCGCATTTATAGGTATCATTGGTTTCTTGATTTCTTCAGTCATTTCGTTGCAAACTTCAATCATTGATAAGTTTGTTCCTACCTGCACAAAAGCATCAATGCTCTCGTCATTCATTTCAAATACATGTTTCCTAAGTTCATCTGGTTGGACATGGGCTATTGCAACTGGACTTAGACATTTTAAACCACGGAACTTTCGGACTTCAAATCCACAGTCTTCAAAAAAAAGTGTAACGTTTTTATCAGAAATAGGCCAATAAGGTGAAATTACTGCAATTCGTTTTACATCGTAAAGATTTAATGCTGCTTCACAAGCAAACGATCCTGCTGATATATCTAGACCACAATGACTAGATAGCTTTTTCATACGTTCCTCAGACTGTTTTCTACCACCCCAAAACATTAAGGCTGACATACCCATGATCAAGTGGTCTGGTTCACAAGTCATACATCTGTCTACTGCTTCATAAAGAGTGGCGCCTATAGCTTCAACTAAATCTTCGAATTCTTTGTCACTCCTAACCTTCATATTTGGGATATGAATTCTTCCGTAGTGATTAGTTATGCCCCTTATTCTAAGGCTATCCATATCTGGTTGAACAATTGTGTTTGTTGAAGGCGCTACAACAGCAAATTTACACCTCCAACCAAGTGCATCTCTTGTCATAAAGAACCCTGACATAATTTATGCTTAAAAGTTTAATGTTAAAGGGATATCTGGACAAGAGTTTTGTTAACCTGTAAATTTTATACAACTATGCAGTTGTATCTCATGAAACTTGAGTTTCATAAGAATTGGAGATCCTCTATGGCAAATTCGACACTAAAAAAAGCAATCGCCTCTGGTGAAACAATAATCGCTCCTGGTGTTTATGACATGATTTCTGCAACAATAGCGGAGAAAGTTGGCTTTCCGGCTGTCTTTGTGGGGGGTTTTGGGGTCTCTGCCTCATATTTGGGTATTCCTGATGTTGGAATTATGACTTTCACTGATATGCTTGATCGCGTGAGAATGATATCAAGCGCATCAACTAGACCTATAATTGTCGATGGTGATACTGGTTACGGCGGTCTAGTCAACTTAAGACACGCAGTTAGAAGTTATGAGCAGGTTGGTGTATCTGCAATACAAATTGAAGACCAGGTGTTTCCAAAACGCTGCGGTCACGCCAAAGGCGTCGAAGTATGTACAACTGATGAAATGTTAAAAAGAATTGGAGTAGTGGTAGAAAATCGAAGGAGCGATAGTTTTCTTTTAATTGCACGCACGGATAGTAGACCAGAGCATGGGCTAGAAGAGTCAATAAAAAGAGCAAAATCATATTCTGATGCGGGAGCAGACTTAATTTTTATTGAATCCCCTCAAACAGTTGAAGAAATAAAGATTTTAAAAGATAGTATTGACACTCCATTAGTATTTAAAATGGTTCCCGATGGGGATTTAAGCGGTCTAAGTTCAAAGGTACTTTCTGAGATAGGTTTTAGTATTCTAATTTATCCAACACTAAGTTTCCTTGCTGCAGCAGAAGCCATACAAAAAGCATTTAATGAGTTTAAGGCAACCGGTTTAGTGAAAAAACAAGAAATGCAGCCCTTTTATGAATTTAGCGATATGATCGGTTTTGAAGAAATATATTCGTTTGAGGATCGCTGGAAAAAATAAAAAATAAGGAGCTATATCATATGCATTACGATTTTGTACCTATGCCACATCGGAAACCTCTTAGATGGCCAAACGGGAAGAGAATGGCAGTAATTTTGACTACTAATTTAGAGTACTGGGAGCCAACTAAAGATACTGAGCGTGTTATATATCCGGGAGGACCCGGAATAGTTGGGGGCACCCTCCCAGGTAATATTTATGATAATCCCAATTGGACTTGGCGAGAATATGGACATAGAGTTGGAGTTTGGAGAATGTTTGAGCTATTTGAACAAGCTGGGATTCCAACCTCTTGTACTATTAACGCAATGATGGGGACTGAGCGCCGCGCAGTTGTTGAACATGCCGTAAAACAAGGGTATGAGATAGTAGCTCACAACTATGAACAAACGGAACTACTTACCGATTTTCAAAATGATGAAGAAAAAGAAAGGGAAGTGATCCGGGCAACACTTGACATCTACAAGAAAGTAGTAGGCAGAGATGCAAAAGGCTGGCTATCGTCATCTTTAAGGTCTACTCCCAAAACAATTGATTTAATTGCTGAAGAGGGTCTTACTTTTTTCTGTGACTTGTTAAACGATGATCAACCCTATTTGGTTAAGACTAGATCAGGGAGGGATATTGTTTCAGTACCATATACATCCGAAGTCAATGATTTTACCGTTTTTTTGAGACAAGGAAAAGATGTTGAAGGTGCCTTTGCGGTATTTAAGGAACAATTTGATTGGCTGTATGAAGAAAGTCGTTCAAGTGGACGTCATATGAACATTGGGCTTCATCCACATGTAATTGGACAACCATTTCGGATTCGTTCGCTACAAGAATTTCTTAAATACTTGAAACAATTTAAAGATATTTGGTTCCCAACAAGAGAGGAGTTAGCAAATTGGTATCTTGAAAATCACAAGAGTCATATATCTTTAAATTGATCACTCAACCTTTTCTAATTCTCTGAGTGACGTAATCATCGCTGACCTCATTACATACTCTTTATGTTTACGTTCATCAGCGACAATATCTTGTAACTCTTTATAGTATGCTGATCTCTGATGCTCATTCTCAGCGTTAAGTATAGCTCTATTTCGTAAAGCTTGCGCCTGAACTGTCTCAATTGCAACCTTACGTCTCTGCCTTTCATATCTTCCCATATTTTCCAACGGAGCACCGCGCCAAACACTCGTCAATTTTTCTGCGAGATTAACAGCGTCATGAATTCCACCATTCATCCCCATGCCTCCCAAAGGATTATTAATATGTGCGGCATCACCTGCAAGAAAAATCCTTTTATCTATATATTTACTGGCCACCCTTTCATGTACTTTATAAGCAGTCTTGTGCATAACTTCGTAGGGCTCTTTTGATAGAACAACCGATTGAAGCCTCTTTTCAACATTCTCGGGAGCCATAATAAATTCTTCAGAATGATCTGGGTTTGTTGGCAATAAAACTCTCCATAAGGTAAGTGTTCTCAACAAAACTAGCCATTCTGTGGGATCCGATATATAGGCAATATTAGCCAAATCTGATATTTCATCCTCGTATCTAAACTTAGTAGATAGTACAAGAAATATCTCTGGAATTGTCATGCCTTCAAAATTGGCTCCAATTGCCTTTCTTACTACTGACCGGGCACCATCAGCACCTATTAAAAATCGGCCTTCAAATTTTGTTAAGATTCCATCTTCATTTTTAGCCGAAACCCATACAGAATCTTCATCTTGTCCAACTGCTTCAGCGGTTGTTTTTGTAATTAACTCTCCATCTGGGTGATTATCAATAAACTCACGTAAAGCATTGGTAAGCTTCCATTGCTCACATTGCAGTCTGAATGGGAAATTAGTTTCTCCTTTGAGAAGACCCACATCAAAAGTAGCTATGACACCTTTTTTTCTATCCCTAAATTGCCAATTTTCACAAACTAACCCTTGATCCACAAGTTTTTTAGCTATTCCAAGTTCATCAAGAAAGTCTAATGTAGGTGGATGAAAAGTAGATGCCCTTAAATCTTGAGCAAGGTCCGCGGTAGACTCAAGTAATTTCACAGGTATTCCTCGAGAAATCAGAGAAGCAGTAGCTACTAGGCCAACTGGGCCCGCACCGACAATTAAAACAACCTCTCTACTACTATTCATAAAATCTTCCTTTTTTTTGACAGTTGGGCTGAAAATAGATCTTGTACAAAACGAAAAAGTTTAGTCAACTTAGCATATGTTATTTGAACAAGTGCTTCAACAAATTATAAATGGCTTAATGCTAGGAAGTATTTACATCAGCGTAGCAGTCGCTTTTACTCTGGCTATTGGAATTCTAAATTTTTTAAATTTTACTATACCAGCCCTTTACATGTTAGCAGGTATGGTTGGTTGGTCTCTATCTCATTATGGATTACCCTTTGGTCTTTCTGGTCCTATTCACTGGGGATTGGCGCTTGTAATCGGAATTATTTGTGCAATTTTAGCTTCCTTATTAGTAGAAAGGTTCACTTATAGATATTTTAAAATGAAGCATGGTGATGCCACAGAGCATGCAATCCCTCTAGTATCGTCTCTTGGTTTTTTATTAATATTTGAATATCTAATATTGATTGCCCATGGATCAGACACTCGAGGTTTCTCCACGCCTTTTACTAACTTAGATTGGAAAACAGCTGGTTTTATAATATCTATTCCACAGTTAGCAAGCTTGATTTTATCGATCTTAATCGTTGCAGCCCTTTCATTTCTGTTAAGCCGTACCAAGGTTGGAAGAGCTTTAAGAGCTATAGCAGAAAATCCAGATGCAGCAACAATGATGGGTATTGATGTTGATAGAATAGTACCGATTGTTTTTATACTTATTGGTTTTCTCTGCGGGATTTCTGCCTCCATCTTTGCAATAAATTATCATGAGGTCAGCCCTTACATGGGCGACCACGTTGGAACTAAAGCGATCGCGGCAATGGTTATAGGGGGATTGGGGTCCGTTTGGGGTGCTATTGCAGGTGGGTTAATTGTTGGTTTGAGTGAAACATTATCTATTTACTTTTTTGGTGCATCATCGGCACAGATAACTGTTTGGAGTCTTCTCCTCATACTGGTCGTTTTTAAACCAACAGGACTTTTTGGACATAATGCAATAGGTAAAGGTAAGTTTTGATGAGCGGTTATTTAGCAGGAGTATTAGCAATTTTGGGGATCAATATTATCTTTGCGTATTCAATTTATATCACCGCTGCAACAGGACAACTGAACTTAGGTGGAGCTGGGTTCCAGGCTATAGGCGCCTACGCATGTGCAATATTATCAAACGAAATAGGACTGCCAATATCTTTGACACTAATGTTTTCTGCTATTTTGGGAGGCGCTATAAGTTTTTTGATAGCGTTCCCAGTTCTTCGAACAAAAGGTGTGTATATGGTGTTAGCTACGTTTGCCATTGCTGAAATAGTTGCTGGTATAATTTTGAACAGCAGTTATTTAGGGGGTCCAACTGGCATGATTATTAATACTTATATTGAAACGGAAGTGGTATTAATAGTTGCAATAATAGTTATTTTGTTAAGCTTTTATATGATGAGTACCCGTATAGGGCTTGCCATGAGAGCCGTTCATGATGATGAAGCAGTAGCCGATCTAATGGGAGTTAACAAAAGAGCCATACAGGTTGGTGCTTTCGCGTTAGGGGGAGCAATAGCAGGATTGTCTGGGGGTCTCTATGCTCTTTACTTTGGTTTTATTGAAGCTCAGTATTTCAATGCCAATATATCAATATTTGTTCTTCTCTATGTTCTTATAGGAGGGACCCAAACGGCTTGGGGGCCTCTTTTGGGAGCATCCTTTTTTACACTTATACCGGAAGCACTTCGTATAGGTGATGATTGGAGGTTTTTTATTTTTGGAGTTATTATTGTTGCCATGATGATCCTTAGACCCGAAGGTATAGTTACTAGGGATGCTCTCGACAGAGTTTCAACTCGTCTGTTTCCTGGGAAAAGTAATGTCTAGATCTATCTTAAAATTATCAAACGTCTCAAAAAGCTTTGGTGGTGTGAAAGTATTAGAGAACGTTTCATTTGATGTTGAACAGGGATCACGCCATGCATTGATTGGTCCTAATGGCGCAGGCAAAACAACCCTATTTAATGTTATTTCTGGGATACACGAACCTGATAAAGGAAGTGTTTTTTTTGAGGAAAAAGATTTAAATGGTGTGCCATCTAGGAAAAGAATTAAAGAAGGTCTGTCTAGGAGTTTTCAAAATATTCGCTTGATGCCTCACCTTTCAGTTTTAGAAAATGTGATGCTCGGTCAGCACAGTAGAGTTCCATTTATAGATATGATCAAACCTCTAAGCTTGGCTTCAAAATCAGCTGGAAAAGACGAAGCAATTGAGACACTGAATAGCTTTGGAATAGATCTTCATAGAGGACAGACCGTTTCAAGCCTTCCGTACGGTATACGAAAGAAAATTGAGGTAGTCAGAGCTCTAATGGCGGGACCTAGACTATTAATGCTAGATGAGCCTGCTGCAGGGTTAAACACCGTTGAAACCAATACCCTCAGAGATTTTTTAAATGAAGTTAGCAGCAGAGGGATAACTTTGTTGTTAGTTGATCATGATATGCCCTTTGTTAACAGTCTTTGTACTCAAGTCTCAGTAATGAATTTTGGCCAGTTGATATACGATGGCCCTATTTCAGAGTTAAGAAATGATAAAAAAGTTTTAGAGGCTTATCTCGGCATGGATGAGGACACTGAGTTATCAAATGCTTAACGTTGAAAACATTGATGTTAGATATGGTGCCATACATGCATTAAAAAATGTATCCATATCAGTTGGAGAATCTGAGATTGTAACAGTAGTTGGATCTAATGGTGCTGGAAAATCTTCTTTACTCCGAGCGATTGCAGGGACAACTAAAGTATCAAAAGGTTCTATTTCTTTCAAAAAACAGAGGATTAACTCTTTATCTGCCCCTTCAAGAGTTAAATCTGGATTAACATTAGTGCCAGAAGGGCGACAAATTTTTGTGAGCATGACTGTAGAAGAAAACTTATTGCTTGGAGCTCATAGCCGAACAGGGTCAGAAGTAAAAAATTCAATAGAGTCAATTTTTGATCGATTTAGTAACTTGGCAGAAAGGCGTAATCAATTAGCTTCAGTGCTTTCAGGGGGAGAGCAACAGATGTTAGCGATCGGTAGAGCCATGGTCGCAAAACCTAGACTTATGATGTTAGATGAGCCCTCATTGGGGTTATCTCCAATTTTAGTAAGCCAGTTGTTTGAGCTTATAAAAGAGTTGCATAGTCAAGGAATTTCAATTCTTATTGTAGAACAGAATACTAAACTAGCTTTAAAGACAGCTCAGAGAGGGTACATTCTTGAGCTGGGTTCTGTAAGGCAGGAAGGTACGGTCGATGAGTTGGCAGCTGATAAGATCTTGGCAGAAGCTTATCTGGGAGAAAGTAATTAATTGAATAAAAACTAGAGTAATTACAAAAGGAGGAAAAACATGAAAAAACTTAAACCTATTATTTGGGGCGTTTTAGCCCTATTTTTGTGCGTTTCGGGAGGCATTGCCGATACTCTAAAAATTGGTCATATTGCTGGAAGAACAGGATGGTTAAAGGGTCCAGCTTTACCTGCTACTGTGGCGGTTGATATGGCGGTAAAAGAAATTAATGCAGCTGGGGGCGTAAATGGAAAAATGATTGAGATAATTGAGTTTGATAGCGGATCGGACCCTAAACAAGCTGCTCTTGCTGCTAGAACACTCGCTCAAGATCATGACGTACTTGCTATCCTCGGACCTTTTTCTTCTGGAGAGGCGCAAGTCGCTTTCAACGTGGCAGAGAGAGAGAAAATTGTGATGATGTCTAACGCCTCATCTGCCCCTGGTTTAACGAAAGATAAGGAATGGGCCTGGAGAATTACAGAAGATGAAGGGAAACAATTTGCAAGATTATTAAAGACTTTCAATGAAAAAGACGTGGCTCGTGACTCTGTTGACATTGTATATGTTTCCGATGAAGCTATTTCGGCAGTTGTTGGGACTAAGCTTTATCCTTTCCTTTTGAAAAAATTTGGAATAAAGCATGGAGAACCGGTAGCTATTACCTACAAGAGTTTTGATTTAGCTCCACAGATTGCACCAATAGTAGCAAACAATCCTGATATGGTAGCTGTTGCTGGCCTTCCTGAGAATGCTTCAAAAACAATACGTGAACTTAAGCGCCAAGGTTACAAAGGTAGAATGATTGGAAGTCAAATATTTGCTGACCCCAACATCTTAGAGCTATTTGGAGACCTCGCTGAGGGAACTACTTTCATGGCAGGATTTCACGCAGACTCATCATCGAAAGCCAAGGCTTTTAATGAGAAATTTTTAAAGGAAACCAAGGCTGCTGGCATAAAGAAACTTGGGGCGCACCATACAGATGCTCAATCATATGATGCAATACACCTTTTTGCGAAAGTTATGAAGGAGCAAAATGTATCAGGCACTAAAAGTAGCTTAACTGCAGATAGATTGGCTATCAAAGAAGGCTTAAAAACTGTGAAATTCTCTGGCATTCTTGGTGATAACTTGTGTTTCTCAGGAAACGATGCAGAGCTACCTGGTTATGTGATCCAAATAAAAGATCAAAAATGGACGCTAATCGCTAGCCATGCACCTGATCCTTGCTAAACTTAAAAGTATAAGAGTTAGTAGTTTTAAATGCGCCCAAATGGGCGCATTTATTTTGCGTTTCGCTGAAAAGTCTCATTAAAATTTTACCGTTGACTACTTTGGCGGGTTGATGAATTTAAGAGGTTAATAAATATGGATAATCTTGTTTTAGTTGGGGGTGCGGGTGGTATTGGACGAGCGCTTGCAAATAGAGCACATGCCGATGGTTGGAAAGTTACTGTAATGGATTTGGAAAAATCTCTCTTAAAACATCCACCGGCAAATGGTATTAAATCAAAAGTAATTGATCTAACGGATCCATATAGCATAGTTAGTGCTTTTTCAGGTTTTTCTGAGATTTCCGGATTTGTTAATCTAGCGGGCTACATGCAGGGTTTACATTCAATTGAAAAAACACAAAGTAACGATTTTGACAACGTGATTAACCTAAACTTAAAGGGCGCGTTTCTCGTAGCTAAAGAAGTTCTACCGTTTATGAGAGAAAATGGCGGTTCTGTTGTAAATGTTGTATCGGGACTGGCCTCTAATGTTAGACCGAATTATGGAGCATATGCTATTTCAAAAGCTGGTCTAATCAATTTAACAAAAACCCTCGCGTTAGAAGAAGCTCCAAAAATAAGAGTAAACGCAGTGGGTCCTTCGGCTGTAGACACCGCATTCCTTAGAGGAGGAACTGGACGGTCAGATGAAAATGAACCGTTATCGCTTGATATAGATAATTATATTAAGATAACACCACTCGCACGAATGGCTCTTCCTGACGATATTGTCGGTCCAATAATGTTTCTTTTAGGATCAGACAGTGGCTTCATGACTGGACAAACTCTATGGGTAAATGGTGGAGGATATATGCCATGAGCTATGATGCTTCACTAAAAGGTCGATCAATTTTAATTACTGGCGGGAATAGAGGTTTAGGTAGAGAGATGGCTCTATCCTTAGCCAAATCAGGAGTAAAATTGTGTATCACCGCTTCAAAAAATGGGGATGCTTTTAAGAATACTAAAGAGGAATTAATCGCAATATTGGGGGAAGAGAACGTCTGTGCAGAAGTTGTTGATGTTTCTGATGCGATGGGAATGTCTCGATTAACCGAAAAGTGTATTGAAAAATTTTCTACAATTGATGTTCTTATTAATAATGCGGCTAGAGGAATGCGGGTAATATCAGAAACTTTTAATACGGTACCAACAAAATTTTGGGAAACTAATCCTGAAGCATGGTCGAATATAGTTGATGCTAATATCAAAGGACCATTCATAGCAGCCAGATATGTAGTGCCGTATATGATCAAGAATAAATTTGGGAAAATAATAAATATTTCTACTTCCTCGCAAACAATGATACGGAAGGGGTATTCTCCCTATGGTCCATCAAAAGCTTTTATTGAGTCAACATCAAGAGCTTGGGCAAGCGACCTTGAAGGGACGGGTGTTGATGTTAATGTCTTATTACCTGGAGGAGCAACAGATACTGATCTTCTTCCTCCTTCTGAAAACAAAAAAGGTGCAGATGGAAACTTACTACCTCCCTCAATAATGAATGACGCCATCCAATGGCTGGCTTCTGATAAATCAAATGGAATTACTGGTGGTAGGTTCATCGGTCGCTATTGGAATGATATAGATGCAAGAGTTGATAGTTCCGGTCAAAATCCACAAATCATGTGAACAAAATGGTTAAAAACTTAAAATTAGGTGATTTATCCATTACGGGTTTAAAGGATATAAGTAGATTCAGTATTCCCGTAAAAAAATTATTTCCAGATTTTGATCATTCAATTTTAAGAAAAAATGACCCTCTTCCAGAATCGGTTATGTCAAAGGGTCTTATACACCTGACAATAAGATCTTGGCTATTACGCCAATCTGGAAAGAATATTTTGATTGACAGCTGTGTCGGCGCTGACAAAGAGAGACCTAATCATCCCGCTTGGCATAAGCGCGACGGAATGGAATGGCTAAATGCATTGAAGCAACAGGGTCTTAAGCCTGAGGATATAGATATTGTATTATGTACACATCTACATGCAGACCATGTAGGCTGGAATACAAAGTTAGAAAATGGGGTATGGGTTCCAACCTTTCCCAATGCAAAATATGTATGTGGTAAAATAGAGTATAATTATTGGAATAACACATATAAAGAGACTGATAAACATGGTGCCTTTGAAGATAGCATCTTACCGATTGTCAAAAAAAACCAAATGGAGTTTGTAGAAGATGGCTGGGACTTAATTAAAGGACTAAAAGTTCAATTTAGACCTGGACACACTATAGGTCACTTATGTTTAGAAAGTGATCGAGGTGCATTATTTTGTGGAGATGTGCTTCATTCACCTTTGCAATTGAGACATCCAGAATTATCAAGTGCATTTTGTTCAGACCCTGATTTAGCACGTTCTACGCGAGAAAAATTACTGATGGAAATTTCGGAATCCGGTGGATATTTAATTCCAGCGCATTTTGCTGACCCCGGATGGACAAAAATTAAAAAGTTCACAACAGGCTATAGTGAAATAACTTAGAACTAAGTGCTACTCTTCTCGTTAATAAGTTCTATAGCTTGATCAGTTGTTACTAAATCTGCATATTTAGCACTCATATCAAATAAATTGGCCTCGTGAGGCTCAACTGCCCTATCTCCAACAGCATCTGATACCACGAGCGTAACAAAATCGCTTGAGATACTGTCTATACATGTAGCTCTAATGCATCCTGAAGTTGTCACTCCTGTAATGAGAAGGGTGTCAACCCCTTTACCCTTCAAAATAGCTTCCAAATCTGTTTTAAAAAAAGCACTTGGGAATTGCTTTGTAATCAAAATATCCTCACTATTTATTTTTAAATGGGAATGAATCTTCTGTGACTGCTTTCCTTCATCAAAACAAGACAAGGCTGGTACCTTTTTGTAGAATGTTCCTCCATTTTCTCCATCATTTTTATATTTTACCTCGGTGAAAATTACTGGAATGTCACTATGTTTCCGACAAACTGAAAGAAGCTTAATAGAATTTTCTAATGCAATTTTACACCCTTCCCCACCAAAAAGTGGGCTATCTTCTTCAAAATAAGCATTCGCAAAATCAACAAAAATAACAGCAAGTTTATTCCCGTATTTCTGTGGACTATGATATTTTGCTTTTGAATAATTTTCTTTCAAATCCTCAGTCATTATTTTCCTCATTTTTATATCTTAATGGCTAAATTACTCCTGATGTCTTCAGAGTTTTAATTTCCTCATCTGTTCTTTTGAGTATTTCTTTAAAAACGTAATTATTATGTTCTCCTAAACTTGGACCAACCCGACGGACTTCTCCAGGATTTTTTGATAACTTTGGTGCCACATTTTGCATTTTTATCAAACCAAACTCAGGGTGCTCAATATCTATAATCGCTTCTCTTGCATTAAAATGTGGGTCTTCAATCATATCTTTTGCTTTGTAGATTAATCCAGCAGGAATACCGTTTTCATTACATAAATTCTCCACTTCCTTAAGATCCTTTGTTTTAGTCCACTCATTTATTAAATCGTCTAATTCTTTTTGGTTTTGACCCCTTGAACTATGGGTACTATATCTTTTATCTCTTGATAACTCTGGTTTATCCATCACTTTACTCAGACGAGAAAAAACACCGTCTTGGTTAGCAGCAATTAGTATCATCTGCCCATCTTTAGTTTCAAAAATATTAGAAGGAGCAACATTTGGAATTATAGGACCTGTGCGCTCCCTAGTATATCCAGCAACATAATGTTCAGTCACCAAGCTTTCCATCATATTGAGAACAGACTCATAAATGGCACTATCTACAACCTGACCCTTTCCTGTTCTCTTCCTTGCATGTAATGCCATCAAGGCTCCCATGCATGCATGCATTGCCGCCAATTCATCTCCTATTGAGATTCCGATCCTGCTAGGTTGAGTACTTGGATCTCCACTAACATACCTTAATCCACCCATTGCTTCTCCAATTGCGCCGAAACCAGCTCTTTTGGCATAGGGACCTGTTTGACCATATCCAGACACTCTTACCATAATTAAACGAGGGTTGATTTCGCTGAGCGTTTCATAACTCATATTCCATCTCTCCAAAGTGCCTGGTCTAAAGTTCTCTATCAATATATCTGTACTTTTAATTAGTTCTTTAATTATTTTCTGACCTTCTTCGACACGCAAGTTTACTGTAATAGATTTCTTATTTCTTGCTACAACTGGCCACCAAAGAGATTTACCATGTGGCTTTTCCCTTCCCCACTGACGCATTGGGTCTCCTATCTCTGGAGGTTCAACTTTTATTACTTCAGCTCCAAAGTCACCTAATAATTGACCACAGAAAGGTCCTGCCAGAAGCTGACCCATTTCAATAACCCTTAGGTCTGATAAAGCACCCTCTTTTTTGTTGCTCATGTTAATCAACTTTCTTTTTGACTTTATATTTTTTATTCTGTTCTAATAAGATCACGTTTACTTGAATCAAGTCAATTATTTCTGTGTTGAATTTATTTATCAAAAGGGAAACTTATATCCATGAAAGATTTTATTCAAATTGTTGAAGTCTCACCCAGAGATGGAATACAAAATGAAAAAAAAATCTTGAACACAAATCAGAAATTAGAGCTCATTTCAAGAACTATCGAGTCGGGGTTTAAACGAATTGAAGTAACCAGCTTTGTTAACCCAAAAAAAGTTCCTCAGATGTACGATACTGATCAGTTAATTGAACGCCTCCCTAAGAAAGAAAAAAATGTCATAGAATTTGTAGGTCTTGTGCTTAATGAAAGAGGTTTTAAACGAGCATTAGATAGCAATTTGGATGTTGCAAATTATGTAATTGTTGCTAGCGATACCTTCAGCCTACGTAATCAAGGAGCAACAACTAGGGATAATTTAAAAGTTTTAAAACAAGTTTTTAGTCAAGCGGAAAAAAAGATAGAAATTGCAACCACAATAGGTGCAAGTTTTGGCTGCCCTTTTGAAGGAGAAATATCGGTAAGTCATTTACTTACTATTGTAGAAGAAGTGTCAAAAATAGGACTTAATGAGATATGCCTTGCAGATACTATTGGTGTAGCTACTCCAAAAGATATAAAGACAAAGTTAAAAGCAATAAACACCGCTTTCCCACAGCTAAAAGTAAGACTACACTTACACAACACACGAAATACAGGTATCGCAAATGCTTGGGAAGGAATTGAACAAGGCGTGGTAGGTCTCGAGTCAAGTTTTGGTGGTTCAGGGGGGTGTCCATTTGCTCCAAATGCCACTGGGAATATTCCTACCGAAGATTTGATTTATATGCTTGATAGATCTGGTATTCATACTGGAATATCATTATCTAAGTCGATAGAAACTGCTAGATGGCTTGAAGAACAACTAGACAAACCTCTTCCAGGTTTTCTTAAAAATACAGACCAGTTTCCGCCAGCAAATAATTTAGAGGATTTCAAAAATAGTAAAGGCGCCCTATGACAATCCACATAGGAGCAAAAAAAAATCAAATTTCTGACACCGTTTTGTTACCTGGAGATCCATTGCGGGCAAAATGGGCTGCAAATAAATTTTTATCAAATGTTACAGAAATTAATACTGTCAGGGGAATGCTAGGATACACCGGCACTTGGAAAAAGAACAAGGTAACGATACATGGCTCAGGAATGGGGATGCCTTCTCTCTCGATTTATGTAAATGAACTAATAAGAGCTTATAATGCTAAAACATTAATTCGTATTGGATCAGCAGGAGGAATGCAAAAAAAAGTCAATCTCAGAGATGTAGTCATTGCAATGACAGCCACTAGTGTTTCGACACCTTCATCTACAATATTTAAAGAATTAAACTTTGCTCCTTGTGCAGACTTTGATTTGCTCCGCAACGCAGAGATGATTGCCAAGACAAAAAAGAGAAAGACCCATATAGGCGGAATATATTCATCTGATACATTTTATGATGAAAGATCAGACCTTAATAAAGAGCTCACAAGACATGGGGTCTTAGCTGTCGAAATGGAAACAGCTGAGTTGTATAATCTAGCCTTGAGGTATAAACGAAGGGCTCTTTCAATCCTCACAATAAGTGACCATCTTCAAACAGGAAAAGCCTTAAGCTCTAAAGATCGTGAAAGCAGTTTTAGCGATATGGTGGAAATAGCTCTTGAAGCTGCATTTCTAAACAACTAAAGGCAGACACTAAGGAATATTAATGATTAAAGTGGCAATCATAGGGCTTGGGATCATGGGAAGGAGAATGCTTCAGAATATGCGAATTCATGAGAAGTTTGAGCCTAATTTTCTTTGGGACCCTGATGACAGTGCATGCTTAAAAGCTCTCGAAGTTGATACAGAGGCTAAAATCACTGGCACTCCAGAAGAAGCGATTAATGCCGCAGACCTGGTTTATCTTGCTTGCCCACCAAAAGTAAGAGAAGCCTATGCAATTGAAGCAGCGCAAAAAGGTAAAGCTCTTTTTTTGGAAAAACCGCTAGGTATTGACGTTGAGCACAGCAAGAACTTCGTCGATAGATTGAAACATTTTAACATTCCATTAGCTGTCAACTTTACACAAGCTGCAGGTTTAGCGTTAAACGAATTACTTCTTGCAAAATCAAACGGAGAGTTAGGTAAAATGATTGGTATCGATATTATTGTTACCTATCCTAAATGGCCAAGAGAGTGGCAAAAAGATGCAGATTGGCTCCGATTTAAGGAAGAAGGAGGGATGACAAGGGAAGTGATATCACACTTTTTATTCTTTTCTGAACGAGTACTTGGTCTACTTGAATTAAAGTGGGCTAAGGTAGTATACCCGAAAGACGATTTGCTTTGTGAGACGGATGTGCTTGCACGACTTGAAACACAAGATGGAAAGTGCGTAAACATTTTAGCTAGTGTAGGAGGAGTACAACCAGACAGGCAGGAAATGACCATAAGGGGCTCAAAAACTAGTCGGCGTGTTTCAGAATTTTATAAAGATTTCCAAAGTGACGGTGGAGAGTTTTTACCTTTGAGAGATGAACCTACAGATCCCAGAGCCATCAGCCTTAAATCTCAATTAGACGCTCTTTACTGTAATTTTAAGGGGACAGCTAATAATTTGGCAACAGTTGACGAAGCTTTGAGAGTACAAATTCTTATTGAAAAAATTCTGGAAAACCAATAGCCATATTTTTACTTAATATCAGATAATAAATCTAGGATTATACTTTCTTTAATCCCTCTGACTTAATAAGTGTGTAAGAAAAAAGCAAACTTACCAAAATAGTGATAATTAGAATTATGATCAGCGGAAGTGGCGAAACGAACTTTGAGATTATGTAGCCAGTGATTAATGCTAAAAATCCACCTATCAATATCTGTATCGTGGCTGCTAAACCAGAAGCGCTACCAGCCAGCTTCGGATCCACTGAAACGACCCCTGCCGCTGCATTTGGAACAATCAACCCCTGTCCTAGCCCTACCAAAAGCATTGGAATAAAGAAACTTAGGGGACCAAAGTATGCACTTACAAATATACCCACTTGTATTAATGGTCCCAGTAGAGCAACATAACACCCCCATAGCATAAATTTATTTGGTCCAATTTTAACAGCATATCTCCCAGTCAAATAATTTCCAGCAAAAAAGCCCAGTCCCATAATTGCAAAAAGGTATCCCTGAACCGAAGGATCTAAATTAAAATACTCTTCTGATATAACTGGAGCGCCTGTTAAAAAGCTAAAATAAGATCCCACACAAAAGCCCATAACGATTATGTAACACCAAAATTTCTTGTTAAATAGAAGTTGAGAGTAATCGGAAATCAAGCTGCTTTTGCCTTTTTCTTTTTCTTTTTCTTTTTTCAATGTCTCTGTTTGATCAAACCAAATCAAGACCACAGAAATAATACCCATAATATACATTAGGCGTACGCTGTATTGCCAATGAAGTTGTTCTTCAATAATACCACCAATCGCTGGAGCAAACATCGGCATAATTGTCATGGCCATTGTCACGTAACCAATCATCGACGCCGCATGCTCCATCGGCACTATATCTCTTATAACTGCACGTCCAATAACAAAGCCTGCAGCGACACCTGCTTGAAGCATCCTAAAGAATAAAAATATGTAAAAATTCGATGTTAGCTCGCACATTAGGGTAGAGAATGTAAATAAAAGAAAAGCCATCATCATAGTTGGCTTCCTACCAATTCTGTCTGAAACAGGTCCGATAATTAATTGGAAGAATGCAAGAGATAAAAAATAGCCGGAGATAAAGATTTGCATAGTGCCATAATCTACCTCAAAATCTATGGCCATGCTAGGCAAGCTAGGAAGGAAAATACTCATATTCATTGCTGATACACCAGCAAGAATTGCTAGGGTTGAGATATGAGGAGGAGAGCTAGCGTCCAAAAAACGACTCCGGCTCATATATAGATTTTTGCCTGACAATTTTCTTTGCTCGAATGTTATTAATAAACACCTATTTCAATTTGTAGCATATGTAAAGAAGTTCATAATATGAATTTAAAAGATTGAGGGATTAGCTTTCACGTTGAATAATAATAATTCTTGTTTTTAGATCTCTCAATAAGGCGGTTTTAGCGTAGGGCTTCATAGATCTCTATTTTCTTGTCTCCTCCTGAGTGCGACCGCAGCCTTTACACCAACCATTTTTCCCAGAAAACTGGCAAACATCTATACAAGGACTATTTTTCCCCTTCATTATTTCTTATCTGTTAATATGTCATTATTTCATTAATTTTTTTCAGCCTAGCCAATCATAATTCTCTCTTACAACAATTATAGTTGGACTGTTAGTTAATAAAGCATTTTTGAACGCCTTTACAAATAGTTTCTTGCTATGAGCATAAACTGATTTGCAATGGCAGGCCTCAGCGAGTTTGACAAAATCGGGATTAAGTCCTTTTACGCCTACCCAGTCAATATCGATTGCTCTCATATCATCCTGTATCTGCTTGTAACCCCCATTCTCCCATATAATGATAGGCAGAGATAAGTTGTGCTCTTTTGCAGTAAGGATCTCTGGCATGGAAAACATAAATCCTCCATCTCCAACTAAAACTGTTACGGGTTTCATAGGCAGTGCCATCTTTGCTCCTATCGCGTTAGGAAGAGCGTTACCAAGTGCACAGAACCCAACCGGATGAAGCCACTTTCTTGCCTTAGGAATATTAAAATCAAAAACACCGGTATAAGATAATTGGCAGGCGTCGGTCGAAAATATTGTTTCTGAAGGGGCAATTTTCCGTAGTATTGTTAAAAGCTTCTTATGTCTTTTCTCACTTTTTGTGAGGTTTTCCTCTATCTGTTTTTTTATCTCAGTAACCGCATTCTTAACGCTTTCTAGCTGTTCCTGAGAGACAGAGTTATTTAGTTTAGCGTTTAGCTTCTGGATTGTTTCTTTAGCATCACCCACAAGTCCTACAGTTGCTTGATAGTTATCATTTATTTTTCGTCTATCTATATCTACTCTAATTACTTTTCCATTGATTAAGTATTTTCCAACATAATTATCTGTTTCTGCCATTTCGGTGCCTATAGCTAGGATTAAATCAGCTTTTGATAGATAATCTCTAGCCTCAGCCCTAACCGTGCCTCCAGAAATCACCAGTGGATGGTTATCATCAATCACACCTTTACCTGCTGCGGTAGTAATCACTACGGCTCCAAGATTATCCAACAACTTTCTAACTTCCTCTCCAGCGTCACAAGACCCTCCACCCAAGATAAATACAATTTTATTGCTTTCATTAATTAGATTTATTGCTTTCGATAAATCGTCTTCATTAGCCTTGAGATAAGGTGGGATCTGGATTGGTTCCCAATTAGTATTAACTGGTTGTGCCTGAATATCGATTGGTATAGAGATATGAACAGGTCTAGGTCTTTTACCTCGAAAAATAGTAAAGGCTTGCTCTAATAAGATTGGCACATCATTAGGCTTTTTGACGGTTTCTGAAAAAGCTGTAAGAGGTTCTGTAACCTTTTTTTGTTCTGTTATTTCATGTAACACCCCCTGGCCCTTACCTAGGCTTTTGCTCTCAGGTTCTGCTGAAATCAAAAGCATTGGCAATGAGTCTGCGTAGCATTGACCAAGCGCAGTTGATGCATTCGTTACCCCAGGTCCAGATATAACTAATGCTACTCCTACATCACCAGTAGCTCTTGCCCAACCTTCTGCCATAAAACCGGCTCCCTGCTCATTTCTAGCCTGGATATGCCGTATTTTATATGGGTCATCAGCTTCATCCGTTAAAGCACGACAAAAATCTAGAGTATGAACCCCAGGTATTCCAAAGATAGTTGTTACTCCATACTTTGATAAAAGCTCGATAGTTGCTTCAGCACAGTTCTTTACCATAGATAATTTTATTCCATATTTATATTAAAGACACAGTAGATTATATTTTCAGAATAATAAAATCTAAAAAATCAAAGCGCCTTTGATTTCGAAATTCAATATGACGCATTTTTGAAAAAGGTTTAACTTAAAAATTATGGTAAAAAAATACTGGGCAAATATTTCATTTATTTTTAGTGCAACCGCTGTTCTCAGCTATTTTTTTTTCGTTGCTATTGCTTTTAGCCAAATAAAAGTCGTTGATGCTGACACAATTATTTTTAATAACGAAAAAATTCGTCTCTATGGAATAGATGCACCAGAAACAGAGCAATATTGTTATGTAAACGAGGAAGATTGGCCATGTGGCAAACTAGCAACTGAATATTTAAAGAATTTGTTAAAAGGTATTTCTATACCATCGTTGCATTGCAAGATATCTTCAAAGGACCGTTATGGTAGATCAATAGGTGTTTGCTATATCGGAGATAAAAATATCAATAGAAATTTGGTAGAAAATGGTTGGGCTTTGGCCTACAGAGAATATTCGAAAGATTACATTCTCAGTGAAAAATTAGCATCAAAAAAGAATATCGGTATATGGCAAGGCGAATTTGTTGAACCTTGGAATTGGCGGCGAGGAGTGCGCTTTAAAGAGGCTAAAAAAAATGGTTGTAAAATTAAAGGAAATATTTCTTCAAGTGGAGAACAAATTT
This sequence comes from uncultured Alphaproteobacteria bacterium, assembly GCA_902531755.1. Lineage (GTDB taxonomy): Bacteria > Pseudomonadota > Alphaproteobacteria > Rhodobacterales > Rhodobacteraceae > CACIJG01. The sequence goes on along the minus strand of CACAFI010000004.1, from coordinate 2,764 downwards.
ATCACCTCCCAAACTCTAAAAATTACTTAAAAACAAAAATATCAACTTTGAAGGGCGAAAGATGGTTTTGTTCTGAAAAAGAGGCTCAGGCATCTGGTTGGAGAAAATCAAAAAATTAAAAACTAACCCCATTATATATTGAATTTTAAAATTGATAAAAATGAGCTTATCTGGCGTCATTGTAAAATTTTGCATGACTGTTTATAGTAAATGTTGGGACACTGAATGACGGTTAAATTTAAAAAACTAAATGCTTCCTGCCACTGCGGCTCAATAAGATTTAGTATCGATTTGGATAAACCTCTTTCAGAGATTGTAAGATGTAATTGCTCAATATGTAGCAGAAGTAAGGGCTTTGGAATGCTTTGTACACCTGAGCAAAACGTAACCATAGTCGAAGGTTTTGAGTCTGTCACGGAGTACGTATTCAATACTACAGAGGCTCCACATTATTTTTGTATAATATGTGGCACGCATACCCACCACAAAAGTAGAAATAGCCCTAATAAGATTTGTATAAATGTTGCTTGCATTGAAGATTTCAATATAGCAGATTATAAAGGAGCTATAAAAAACTTTGATGGCGTAAATCATCCTCGTGATTTATAAAGTAACTTAAGAGGTTTAAAGTTGAATAAACATAATGTTATAAAAAATCATACGTGGGAATGTGATCTTAGGAGTGACACATTTACCTCTCCTGATGAAGGAATGAGAACAGCAATGGCCAATGCTGTTGTTGGAGACGACGTGTATGGTGAGGATCCTACTGTGAACCTGTTAGAAAAGCGATTGGCATCTCTTTTAGGAAAAGAGGATGGAGCCTTTTTTCCTTCGGGCACCCAAAGCAACTTGTCAGCTCTTATGGCGCATTGTGGCAGAGGCGAAGAAATTATAGTAGGCAAAAATTACCACATATACTGGGACGAGGCATCAGGAGCTTCTGTGTTAGCCGGAATATCTTTATGGCCAGTTGAAACAGAAATTGATGGATCCATTTCGCCAGCATCAGTTACGGGAGCTATAAAAGAAGACGATCCCCATCACGCATCAAGTCGATTGCTATGCCTTGAAAACACGGTTGGTGGTAAAGCAATTCCATTAAAAAAGATGCAACATGTTTCTAAGACAGCGAGAAATAATAGTCTTAGCATTCATCTCGATGGCGCACGCTTCTTTAATGCAGTAACGGCATTAAACTGTAAACCGGAGGAACTTGCAAATTGTGCGGATAGTGTATCAGTATGCTTGTCAAAAGGTCTTGGTACACCGCTTGGTACAGTACTAGTAGGTTCATCAAGATTTATTCGAAAAGCAAGAAGAAACAGAAAAATTCTTGGGGGATCAATGAGACAGGTTGGTATTGTAGCTGCGGCAGGGCATTATGCTCTAGATAACAATGTATCTAGACTTTCTGAAGATCATAAGAAAGCAGAGTTTTTCGCTAATGAACTTCGAGGAATGAATATAGGGCAAGTTGATAGCGGTACAAACATGGTGTTTTTCACGCCTAAAGATGGCCAAACCGAAAAACTCCGGTCACATTTGGAAAAATATAGCGTTAAAATAGGTGATCAAAACCCATCGATACGGATGGTCTTACATCGTGATATTTCGGATGAAGGTCTTGATAAAGCAATCGCTGGTTTTAAAAGCTATTATCAATAAAAATGTAAATTTAAATTACATGGTTAGAAGAGGACAGAGAAATAGAGTTCGTTGGGAAGACATCAAAAGTCCCTGCGTGAAAATATGTACTCTGGAAGAGGGAGTTTGCATAGGATGTGGCAGAACCCAAGATGAAATCAGAGATTGGGTAATCATGACTGACATTCAGAGAGAGAAAATTATGGAAAGATTGAAGACTAGCTCTCCCAATTAAAAGAATTAAAGTCTACATAAGCCCTTGCTCCTTTTGAAAATCTTTTAATGTTTCATTTAGTTTGGATAAGAAATCATCGCAATGATCGGTAGTTGAGATTAGTGGAGGAGCAATCATAAGCCACTCCCCATTTTCACCCTTTGCCGTTTTTCGAGTATAGAGAAGAATTCCCTTTTTTATTCCCAGTTCACTTATTCGATAAATAGCCCTTTGATCCATTTTGAACATAGATTTGGTCATTGCATCTTGAACTATCTCTACTGCCAGAAGTAGTCCTTTTCCTCTCACGTCACCAATAATTGATAATTGCGTTGCTAAATTCTCTAAACCCTTTTTAAGATAATCACCTACAACTCGGGCATTTTCTACAAGGTTATTTTCAACAACCTCGTTAAGCACGGCATTTGCTATAGCGCATGATAAAGGATTTGAAGCGTAAGTGTGTCCATGCAAAAATCCACCAGAAGAAACAACCGGTTCAACTATCTTATTAGGAGCCAATAAAGCACCCAATGGGGAATAGCCAGCGCATAAACCTTTTGCTAAAATGACAAGATCTGGGTCCGATCCTTCCCAATGATCAGCAGCAAGAAACTTGCCAGTTCTACCAGCACCGCTCATTACCTCGTCGTAAATCAATAATACCCCATGTCGATTACATATGTCTCTTACTTGTTTGTAGTAGAAATCTGGAGCGACTAGTGCCCCTGTAGAAAGCCCGCCTACGGGCTCCAATATAAAAGCTAATACTTTTTCAGGATCTTCATCGATTATAGTTCTTTCAAGCTCATCTAAACAAAATCTTGCATAGGAAGATGCATCAAAATTATCCGGTACTCTGTAAGAAAGAGGCGCTGGAACTTTGATAGATATTTTTGTCAA